>CALRWE010000069.1:0-20549 GCA_943371745.1 Rhodoferax sp. OV413 | reverse complement strand
CCTTTTGCCGCAAAGCACTCAGCGCCTCGATGTCTGGCGCGCGCGCCAAAAGGACTGTGTCAGGCGTCAGGCCCGCCAGCTGGCCCTTCAACTCCAGCACCTGACTCTCAAATAGGGTGAGTGACTGGGTGGCCAAGGCCATGTCTTGTTCGGCAAGGGCCACTTGCTCTGCGGCGTGGGCTGGCAACAAGGCCACCGGTCCCAACTCCAGCAGCTGCGCCTCAATCAGGGCCAGGCGGGACAACAAGGGGGCCACGCGGCGCACGCGCTCCAGATGAAAGCGTTGCTGCGCCAAGGCGTCATACCTGGCGCGCGCGGCCTGCAATTGCGCCGAGAGCGCCCCCACTGCATCGGCGGCGTCCTGCCAGTCCCGCGTGCGAACCGTAGCGTGCTTCAGAGCGGCCTCGGCCTGCTCCAGGGCGTTGGCGGCCAGATAGTACGCCCGCTTGTCTGACTTGCGGGGGCCCCAGAGACCATCTGCCTCTTGTTCCATTTGGTCACGAACAGCACCCAGGCTACCTATGCCTGCAGCCGCTTGAAACAGGATCTGCCCCATGTTGTTGGACGCGCTCAGGATGTCTTGCCCGCCTTTGACCAGCCGGTCATGGTTCAAACCGAACATTTGATCAAAAAAGACGCGGTCCACCGCGCCCAGAAAGGGAGCGAGCGCCTCTTCCGGCAGTGCCGTGCCGTCGGGCCGTTGAAGTGTCCTGGCTCTGGCCTTGATACGCACAAAGTCCAGCTCAAGGCTCCCCCGCTGGATGAGGGCACCCAGGCGCATGTCGGTGTGCGCGTGAAGAAAGTTGTAACGGGAGCGGGTCTCGATGCCGAACAACAGATCCTGGATGGCGCTGCGCAAGGTCGATTTGCCCGCCTCGTTGGGGCCGACGATCAGGTGGAAATCCCGCGTGGACGCCGGCAGGGAGATACTTTTGTCGGTGAATTTACCGAAGCGCAAGAGGTCAAGGCGAGTGAGTCGCATGGGGGCCTTAATTCGCTTGTGCCAGGTAGGCCAACAGGCCCGGACTCACGGATCTCACCAGCTCACCCGCCTGCCCCTGGCGTATCGCCTCCAGCTCAGGCAAGCGCCGGATCAACTCCAGGGGCGCTTTGTCCACCATTGGTCGCAAGTCATCCATGAGCGATTGGAGGAAATCGGGATCGGTTGGGGCCTGCTCCAGCAGGCGCTGCAGGTCGGCCAGGGCATCGGTGCGCAGTGCCAAAGCGCCTCCATCGATCAGAGGCAGGGTTTCAAGGCGGACCTTCTCCACCCACAGGCGATCGCTCCCCTGCCCGGCCGCCTGACCCAGGATTTCTTCCCGCAGCTGCGACTCCAGTCCAAAGAGTTCACCATGCGCTCTGGTGCAGCCCCGGATGCAAACACGGACCGACAAAAACAAATGTTCGGGCGCCGCTGCCAACAAGCGCTCAAACGCCCCGCCCACCAACCGGATGACGTCTTGCAGGGTGCCAGCCTCGCTGGCATCCACCGTCACCACTTCCCAGCGCAGTGAATCCACCAACACACGCTCCACCGCGCGAATGCCTGCGTCACCGGCACTGACCATCACGGCGCCGCGGGGCCCGGTCTCACGGATGTGGCGCCCCTGCAGGTTGCCGGGGAACACGATCCACGGGGCGGTTTGAATCACGGCATGTTCATGCACATGACCCAACGCCCAGTAGTCATAGCCTTTGGCACTGAGTTCAGCAACCGAGCAGGGGGCGTAGTTGGCATGGGCCGCGTAGCCTTCGAGTGCGGTGTGCAGCACGCCGATATTGAGCCAGCCCGCCAGCGGCGCCGGGTAGGTGCTGGCCAGATTGTCCACCGTGGCGGCCTCCTTGTAGCTGCGGCCATGCAGGGCCACCCGCAGGGCATCAATCCGGAAGGTGCTGGCTTTGCGGGTGTCAAACGTGTGCACGTTGGCGGGCAGCGTGAGCTTTTTGGTCATCTCGCTGTCGGCATCGTGGTTGCCAAACAGCAGGTACACCGGGATGTTTGCCAGATTCAGGCGGCCCATCTCCCGGCAAAAAAAGTGACCCGTGTTGTAGTCTTTCCAGCTGCCGTCATACAAGTCGCCGGCAATCACCATGAAGTCAACCGCCTCCTCAACGGCGACGTCCACCAGCCGGGTAAACGCCTCGCGGGTGACGTTGCGCAGCAAATCCACCGGGGCGTCTTTGTAAGCCGCCAACCCGGACAAGGGGCTGTCAAGGTGAATGTCTGCCGTGTGGATAAATTTCAAACTGAACTCCTGAGTGCGATCCCGAACCTTGAATAAAAACGCTATTTCAACGCACCAAAGACCTTTTTGAGGATGGCGCTGCCAGAGCCTACCGGGTCCTGGCGGATCTTCTTCTCTTCTTCGCCGATCATGAAATACAGGCCGTCCAGGGTCTTGCCGGTCACGTAGCCCTGCAGATTGGCGTCTTCCTTTTTCAGCAGCCCCAAGCCGGCCGCCTTGCTGGCCACGCGGTTGTATTTTTCAGCCAGCCCCACCTTCTCGGTGGCTTGGGTAATGACCGGGAGAAACTTGAGCGCCAGCGGGGCACGAGTCTTCTCGGCAAAGAAGCCGGTAACGGACGTTTCTCCGCCTGACAGTATTTTTTTGGCATCGCTCACGCTCATGGATTTGACGGCCGAGACCAGCAAGTCTTTGGCCAGGGGCACCGCGGCCTCGGCTGCGCGGTTCATGCTGGTAACGAGTTCGTCGACCCGCTTGCCCTGGCCCAAGGTCTTGAGCAGCTTGGCGGCGTCATCCAGAAACCCGGGCAAGGGGATGCGCACTTTGTCATTGCCCAGAAATCCATCGCTCTTGCCCAGCAGGCTGACCGCGGCCAGGGCACCCTTCTCCAGCGCGGTCTTGAGGCCCGAAGATGCCTCGGCGTTGGTGAGGTCGCCCAAGGACAAGGCCTGGGCGCGGGCATGCGCCGCCAGCAGCAAGGCGCCCACGGATGACCCTGAAAAACGATTGAACAGTCGACGGTCCATGGCAAGCCCCCTTGAAAAGCCCGAAGTTTACTCAAGTGAAACCGCTTCACCCAAGCGTCGGCTAAAGTGGGCCAGCCTTGACGTCTTCATGTCAGGGCGGCTCACCAAGGATTTGTCCCATGCCCGAACCTATCACCTCGCCTGTCCCCAGTGGGCGCTGGTCGCGGCTGGCCCGTTTGGGCTCGCTGGCCACGGGCGTAGCCGGCGGCATGCTGGCCGAGGGAGCGCGCCAGTTGGCGCAGGGCAATCGCCCCAAGATGTCGGATTTGTTATTGACCCCGGCCAACGCCCGCCGGGTGGCAGATCAGCTCGCCCAGCTCCGGGGTGCGGCGATGAAGGTCGGGCAACTAATTTCCATGGACGCGGGTGACTTGCTGCCGCCCGCGCTGGGCAACATTCTGGCGCGCCTACGCTCGGACGCCCGGCCCATGCCCAAAAAGCAACTGGAAGGCGTCCTGCTAACCAACTGGGGGCCAGACTGGCACAAGCAGTTTCGCGAGTTCTCGTTCAAACCCGTGGCTGCCGCCTCCATTGGTCAGGTTCACCAGGCCCACACCCGGGATGGTCGGCACCTGGCCATCAAGATTCAGTACCCTGGCGTGCGCCAGAGCATCAACAGTGATGTGGACAACGTGGCGACCTTGTTGCGCTTGTCTGGCCTGTTGCCCAAGGGTTTGGACATTGCCCCCTTGCTCAAGGATGCCAAACGCCAGCTGCACGACGAAGCAGATTACCTGCGCGAAGGCAGCTACCTGCAGCGTTATGGCGAGCTCTTGGCCCAGGCGCCCGCGTACCTGGTGCCCGCCTTGCACTCAGACTTGACCACCCAGAGTGTGCTGGCCATGTCTTTTGTGGACGGGGTTGAGGTTGAGTCTCTGATGGAGGCACCCCAAGCGGAACGCGACCGGGTGGCAACGCTGCTGATTCATCTGCTGATGCGGGAGCTGTTTGAGTTCCGGCTGGTTCAAACCGACCCGAATTTCGCCAACTACCGGTTTGCACCACTCACGCGGCAATTGATTCTGTTGGACTTTGGCGCTACCCGACCGTTCAAGGTGCGCATGGTGGCCGGGTTTCGTCGTTTGATGGCGGCGGCGATGGTGGGTGACCGGGCCGCCATGACCCTGGCTGCGCAGGCAATCGGGTACTTTGACGAGCATACGCAAGAGCGACACCAAAACGCTGTGCTCGACATTTTTGGGCAGGCGTTTGAGCCCTTGTGCTTTGACGGGCCCTATGATTTTGGTGCGTCTGATTTGCCCCGGCGCATTCATGAAACCGGGATGGCCTTGGGGCTGGATCGGGAGTTCTGGCACGTGCCCCCAGCCGACGTGCTGTTTTTGCATCGCAAGCTGGGAGGGCTTTACCTGCTGGCCGCCAGGCTCAAAGCACGCGTCAACGTGAAGGAGCTGGCGCGCGGCTATCTGCGCTGAAATTGCGCATGGGATGGCGCTTTATTGCGGCTCGATCTTCGCCTCACGGATGGCTTTGGCCCACTTGGCGGTTTCCAAAACGCTGCGCTTGGCCAGGGCATCAGGCGTGCCAGGGTCCACCATAAAGCCTACGGGCGCGAATTTTTCCTGAAGGTCCTTGCTTTGCGCGGCCAGATTGATGGCGTTGTTGAGTTTGATGACGATATCAGGAGGAGTGCCAGCGGGTGCAAACACGGCAAAGTAGGCAATCAACTCATAGTCTTTGAGACCCAAGGCTTCGTTGACGGTGGGCAACTCGGGAATGGCGGCGGAACGCTGGGACGAGGTCACGGCCAAACCGCGAATCTTGCCGCCCTTGACTTGGGGCAATGTCACGGCAAAGTCGGCTGTGAACATCATCACCTGCCCGCCGATGAGATCGGTCATGGCCGCAGGACCGCTCTTGTAAGGCACATTGACCATCTGTATGCCTACCATGCCGGCCAACATTTCAGAAGAAACCAACTGCGACGTGCTGGCGCTCGCAAAGGTCACAAAGCCGGGCTTGGCTTTGGCCAAATCCACAAATTCACGCAAATTCTTGGCCGGCACGTCGTTGTTCACAGCCATGATAAGCGGCACCGAACCCAAATATCCAATGGGCGTGAAGGCCGTGTCCTGGTCGTAGGGCAGCTTTTTCATCAGGCTTTTGAGGGCGGCGTTGGTGCTGTTGGTACCAATCAGGATGGTGTAGCCATCCGGCGCTGACTTGGCCACCGCATCGGCACCCAGCATGCCGTTGACGCCCGCCCTGTTTTCCACCACGATGGTCTGGCCCAATGTTTCCGACATCTTGGCGGCAAAGGCACGGCCAATCTGGTCGGTCGCGCTGCCAGCAGCAAAAGGCACGATGGCCTTGATCGGCTTGGTGGGGTAGCTTGTTTGGGCAGTGACGGACAGCGACCAGACGGCGGCCACGGCGGCCAAGACTGTTTTTAGTTTCATGTTGTACCTCGGGTTGTAAAAACGCCTTGCCGGCTCAGGCGGGCATGGCCACCTGATTGTCCACGCTGAACTGGTAATCCCTGAAGATATGTTCTGCGCTCAGTGTTTGGTAGGTTCCGTCCGGGAGGCGGTTTGTCGTGTCTTTCAGGCGGTACGTGGTGCTGCCGCAGGTCCAGCAATTGAAGTTGCGCATATGGGTGCACAGGCAGGTCTTGTCCATCACCGAGATGACTTTGGAGTTCGGATGCAAAGCAACTTCCCGGTTGTAGGCGTCAATGTAGGCGCAACCGCCATTACCATCCAGCAAGTAGCCGTAAGCCTCGCAATTGGGCCGAATGCCCGAACCAATCGCTGGCGTGCTCTTGAGCATGCGCATCGGGTAACCGGTGGGCGAGATGGTATTGACCACGATGTCTTCTTCGCTGGCCCGGTAGTAGTCCTGCTTGACATCGGCCGGCAGGCCGCACTCATTGGACACCGTGAAGCGTGTGGCAACCTGCACCGCAGCGGCCCCCATTTCCAGAAACGACGTGGCGTCCGTCCCGGTGAAGATGCCACCGGCCGCCACCACCGGAATGTCCAGCGCTTCGGTTTTCAGGAAATGAACCACCTCGGCAATGATGGTGGCCAGGTCGTATTTGGCCCAATCCATGCCAAAGCCCAGGTGTCCACCGGCCAGCGGGCCTTCGACAATGACGTAATCGGGACGGCGGTCCAGCCGCGCGTTCTTGCGCAAAAAGAGTTGCAAGGCCCGCACCGAGGACACAATGATGCCCAACTTGGCATCCCGAAACCGGGGATGGTCGGCAATCAAGCCAAACGACCCCAGGTGTAAACCCGCACTGAGCGTGATGCCGTCAATGCCGGCATCCAGCGCGGAGGCCATGCGCACCTGCAGTGTGTCGCGCGGGGCGTTCATGGTGAGCTTTTCCATGCAGTTGACGAATATCAGGCCCTCGCCGCGCTTGGCCTGCATGGTCGCGTCAACATGGCGCCGGGTGGCATCGGCCAGCACGCCCAAGTCGAATTTGATAATCGATTTGTCGGAGTTGTCGATGTTGGCTTTGTAAAAGCGGGTCTTGTCCTTGACAAAGCTGGTGTCGAACCGGCGATCGGACACATCGGGCACCATGGCATCGGAAATATGCCCTATGCCGCCCAGACGCGCGGCTTCCAGGGCCAGTTCTGCGGTTGAAATATCGACACCCATGCCGCCCACCATGATGGGGACAATCTCTTTTTTTCCGAATTTCAGACGGAAATCATCAACACGTTTCATCTCAATCCTTGGGTACTTCAGCACCTCCGATGGCAGCCTTACCCATTGGCCCAGGCTTGCGCGGGAGGTGTTGAAAATTGCAAGCCAGGGCGGGCTTGCTACCCGGAGAATTCTACCGCGCCCCTATTTCAGATCTCCCGCTCCGACAATTCCCCTGCGCGCTTGGAGTGCTTGACACGGGCGTCCATTATTTCAACGTGAACCCGGGCCACTCGCCCAGCGTAAACGTTCGTTTTTAGCCAGGCGCACTCGGCAACCAGTTGCTCTTCGGTATCCAGCCGGGTATGCCACACCCGCTGGTCAGCGCTCCAGCGGTAGGCGCGTGACTTGAGTGCATCTTTGGCATCAAACGGGGCTTGTGTGGCTTGCAGGCGGTAGCTTGGGCCCCGGCTGCAGGCGATGATTTTTGCCAGCCCGCTCTGCCGGCTCGATGGCAAGGGTTCACACAGCACAGCGAGCAGGGCGTGGCAATCGGTCTCGGCGCGGTGGGCGTCATAAAACCAGCCTTTTTCCAGGGCCAGGTACTCCAGCTTGGCAGATCCATGCCCCTCATTCTTCCAGTCAATCTCGGCAAAGGAGCAGCCCCAGGCAAGGTTTGAAAACGCGGGGATCCTGGCCTCGCAGAAGGGCCGATCGAACGCTGCGTTGTGGGCAATCACCAGGTCCACGCCGTCCAGCAGGGCCGCAATGCGGGCCTCATCGAGGTGTTTGCCCTGCACCATCTCGTTGGAGATACCGGTGAGCGCCTGCACCTCCTTGGAGATGGGCTGGCCCGGGTCTTCGAGTTCGTCGAAAACCACGACCTCCCCGACCGGCAGGCCCGTGGTCGTGTCCACATCCACCCGCAGCATGGCCAGTTCAATGATCTTGTCGCGCCCGTGATCCAGCCCCGTCGTCTCGGTGTCAAGAACCAGGACCCGCATGACGGGGCCCTGCGCTGTGCCCTTGTAATGGAGGACCGGTGCAAGACGCCGCAGCACGCGGTAATCGGGGTTCTGCTCCAGCCGGGCCGCCATGGTGGGGTCGTCCAGCGCGGACACCTCAGGCGCCAAACCCGGGTTGAGGGGCCTGGTCCGCGCTTTGGGTTTGGGTTTCAGCTTGGGCTGGACCGACAGGGGCACGTCAAAGCTGTCAAAGCCCAGTTGGATTTGCATATCGGTCACATTTCACTTTCAAAATCTTGGATGGCAGGTTGGGGATTACACCCCAATTCACCCATCCTGGCCGGGCGACGGCACGGTGCCGATCTGTTTTAATTGGCTCATGAACCCTATTGAAAAAGCCCCCCCTGCCCTGCGCCCCTTGCGGGGCGTGCGTGTGCTCAGCTTGAGCTTGAACCTGCCCGGTCCGGCCGCCCTCATGCGGTGCCGACAGATGGGCGCGACCTGCGTCAAGCTGGAGCCGCCACCGCCCCCAGGTGCTCCGGCAGATGCCTCTGGCGATCCCATGGGTTTGTACAACCGGCCCGCCTACCAGGAGCTCCACCAGGGCGTGCGCATCGTGGTGGCCGATCTCAAGACCGGCCCGGGTCAAAAAGCCTTGCACCGAGAACTGGCCAAGGCCGATGTGCTGCTGACCTCGTTTCGTCCGTCAGCCCTGCGCAAACTGGGCCTGGAGTGGAAGACACTGCGCAAGCTCTATCCGACGCTCTCGCAAGTCGCCATCGTGGGCGCGCCGGGCGCGCGTGCCGAGGAGCCTGGCCATGACCTCACCTACCTCGCCGAACACGATCTGGTCAATTGGCTTGACTTGCCACCCACCTTGTACGCGGACATGGGCGGCTCGCTCATGGCCTCCGAAGCGGTGATCAAAGCCGTGTTGCTGCAACTCAAAAGTGGCAAAGGCAGCCACCAGGAGGTAGCTCTGTCAGAGGCTGCGGCTTACCTGGCCCTGCCGCGCCACTGGGGCTTGACCCAACCCGGTGCGGCCGTGGGGGGCGGGCACGCCGGTTACCGCGTCTACCCGTGCCAGGACGGGCGAGTGGCGGTGGCCGCACTGGAGCCGCACTTTGCCAAATCCCTGTGTGCCGCCGCTGGCATTGCCTATGTCAATGTCCTGAGCATGATGTCGCCGGCCACCCACGAAGCCTTGGCAGCCTACCTGCTGAGCATGACGCGCGAGGCGCTGGATCAGCTGGCTGTGGATAAAGACATTCCGCTTTTTACACTGCAAAATTAGTAGCTATACAGACAAGTAAATTGCCGGCTAGAGGCAAATTTTGCTAATATTTATGACGTTCAGAGCCATTTGACGTCTGCTGCCAACAAATAACCGGCTCCATACACCGTGCGGATGGTTTTGGGGCTTTGGGGGTCTGATTCGAGCTTGCGTCGCAAACGCGACACCCGCACGTCCACCCCCCTGTCCAGCGCCGAGAGGTCACGGTCGCCGCACAGTTGCTCCCGATCCAGGATGCGGTTGGGGCGCTGCAAGAACAGCAGCAACATGCGCGCCTCACCCGCGCTCAGCGTCCACTCCTGTCCGCCCGGGGAGGTGAGCAGGTTGGAGTCCGCCAGGAACCGCCAGCCACCGAAGTCAGCGCGTTGAGATCGGGTGGGGGTCGGCGTGCTACGGGTGTCAGCACGGCGGCGCAAAATGCTGCGCACCCGGGCCACGAGTTCACGCGGCTCAAAAGGTTTGACGACATAGTCGTCCGCGCCCAACTCCAACCCCATCACCCGGTCACTCAGGTAACCGCGCCCGGTCAACACCATCACGCCGCACGCATACCGGGCCTGCAGTTCGCGCACCACATCCATGCCGTCTGCGTCCGGCAGGCCCAAATCAACGATGCACAACTCGGGCTCCCGCAAGAGCAGCAGGCGGCGCAGGGCGGCAGCGGTGTGGCACTCCAGGGCCTCAAATCCAAATTCCCTCAGCGTGGTGCAGACCAGCCGGCAAATGTCGATGTCATCATCCAGCACGTAAATGCATCGGGGCCCCTCGGGCTGGGACATCACGTCAGGGCTCATGCCGACAACGCATCCAGCGCCAGGTGCAATTCGAGGGCAGTGAACGGTTTTTTGAGCAGGGGAAGATTGACGCTGCCCGCCGCCGCAGTGTTCTCGATCCGCGAATAGCCACTGATCAACAGAAACCTGACATGCGGGGCGCGTTGATGCGCCTCCTTGCACAGGGTGAGTCCGTCCATGCCGCCAGGCATCACCACATCAGAGATGACGATCCCCACGGTGGGAACACTCGCCAACAACAGCAGCGCATCGGCTGCGTGGTCGGCCTCCATCACCGGGTAGCCCAGCCCGACCAGCTGCAGCCGGATGACACGCCGCACATCCAGGTCGTCTTCTACCAGCAGCACCAGCGGTCGCTGCGCCAGAGTCTGGCGAAATGGCGGCTGCTCGCCCAAGAACGGCACCGCGTCAACGTCTTCGGTGCTGCAGGGCAGCACCAGCGTCACCTCGCAGCCCTTGCCCAAAGCACTCTGGATGCGGATGCCGCCGCCAGACTGCTTGGCAAAGCCATAGGCCATGGACAAGCCCATGCCGCTGCCCGAGCCAAACCGCTTCGTCGTAAAAAATGGCTCCCAGGCGCGCGCCTGAGTGGCTGCATCCATACCCGTGCCGGTGTCCAGCACACTCAGGGCGACGTAGCAACCCGGCGTGACATCGAATTCGACCGCCTGGACCGAGCCCAGTTGCACGCGGTGGGCCCGAATGGCCAGTTTGCCGCCATCCGGCATGGCGTCGCGCGCATTGAGTGCCAGATTGAGCAGCGCATTTTCAAGCTGCTGGGCATCGGTCAGGGCGTAAAGCCGCTCCTCCATCGGGTCCACGCTGACCGTGATGTGGGCAGGCAGAGTACGTTGAAGCAGACCCAGCGTTTCGTCCACCAGATCGGCGATGTTGACGGATCTCGGCAGCAGCGGCTGCTTGCGGGCAAAAGCCATCAGGCGTTTGATGAGTGAGGCACCTCGGCGTGAGGCCTTCAAGGCCGGCACGACGTAATCGCCAATGTCACGATCGTTGGGATACCGCTCCTGAAGGCTCACGAGGTTGCCAATGACCACGGTCAGCAAATTATTGAAATCATGGGCCAGCCCGCCCGTCAACTGCCCCACCGCTTCCATTTTCTGGGCATGCACCAGCGCGGCTTCCGCGTTTTTGAGGTCGGTGATATTGACCGAGAGCACAAAACAACCCGCCACATGGCCCCGCGCGTCACGCTCGGGCACCAGCTCGCTGCGGGCGTACATGACCCGCCCGTCCGGGCGGCGCATGGCGTATTCGTAGCTCACGCTGTGCCCCTGCAAGGCACGATGCACGTAATGGGAAATGTCGGTGTACACCTCGTCGCCCACCACATCACGGATCTGTCGGCCCAGGATTTTTTCTTTGGTGCAATCAAACCAGTCTGCGTAGCCCTTGTTCGCGTAGCTGTAAACCTCCCGGTCATCAAAATAGGCAATCAGAGCAGGCACGGTGTCCGTGATCAGGCGGAGATTGCCTTCACTGCGTTGCAGCGCCGTGGTGATGCGCTGGTTGGCGTCCATCGCCTCGATCAGGCGCTGATTGGTGCTCTGCAGTTCAGCCGTGCGTTCGGTCACACGGCTCTCCAATTCGGTATTTTGCTGCTGAATCTGTTGCTCGAACCGGCGGCTGGCGGTGATGTCGGTGTACAGGGTGACAAAGCCGTTGTGCGGCAGAGGCTCACCGCGCACCGCCAGGATTCGACCGCCCAGGCGATCCCGTTCGGTGTAATGCGGTGTGAAGCTGCGCGCGAGAACCATGCGCTCCTCGACTTGCTCGTTCGCATCTCCCGGACCGTATTCGCCACGCTCTGCGTTATAGCGAATGAACGACTCGAACGTAGCCCCGACAAACGCCATCTCGGGTGGGAAGTCCAGCAGCCGCAAAAAGGCTTTGTTCCAGGCCACGAACTGCAGATTGCCGTCGATCACGGTCAGGCCTTGGTCGAGCAGGTCCAGCCCGGCCTGCAACAGCTCATGCCGGTAGTGGGTTTGCTGGGGATCGGTGGGATATAGAAATGACATCAGGGTCAAGCTCCGGCGGTGATTTTCCATTCTAGGGCGCGCATCAGGTGCCCAGACACCCTGCAATCATTCGATACATTTGCCCCGAATTTTCGCAACAGTCCGCTGCCAATATTGCGCCCAAACTTGTTGACCCCGCTGCAAAAGCCGGGCTCAAGGCAACCGAATGGAGACAGCCGACATGACAAGCAACGCCTACGACCAGGGAATGGAGCGCAATCTCGCCAACCATACGGCCCTGTCACCCCTGAGCTTTCTGGCGCGTGCCGCCAGCGTGTATCCCAACCGCCTGTCCATCATCCACGGCAACAGCCGCTTCACCTGGGCGCAGACCGACGCCCGTTGCAAGCGTCTGGCCAGCGCACTGGCGCTGCGTGGTGTGGGTGTGGGCGATACCGTGGCGGTGATGCTGCCCAACACCCCACCCATGTTTGAGGCGCACTTTGGTGTGCCCATGACCGGCGCGGTGCTCAACACCCTCAACACCCGGCTTGATGCAGAGGCCATCGCATTCATGCTGGACCACGGTGGCGCCAAGGTGCTCATCACGGACCGCGAGTTCTCCTCCATCATCGAGCGCGCCCTCGCTTTGATGAGCCACAAACGACCGGTGGTGATCGACGTGGCCGACCCAATGCACCTGGACGGCAAACTTGTGGGCGAGCTGGAGTACGACGCATTTTTACAAACCGGCAGTGAGGCATTTGAATGGGCCTTGCCTGGCGACGAGTGGAATGCCATCGCCCTCAATTACACCAGCGGTACCACCGGCAACCCCAAGGGCGTGGTCACCCACCACCGGGGGGCTTACCTCAATGCCGTGTCCAATGTCGTTACCTGGGAAATGCCGCGCCATTCGGTCTACCTGTGGACATTGCCCATGTTTCATTGCAATGGCTGGTGCTTTCCCTGGACGCTGGCTCTGCAGGCAGGCGTGAGCGTATGCCTGCGCCGCGTCGACCCTGCCCTGATTTTTTCGCTGATCCGCGAGCACCGCGTCACACACCTGTGCGGCGCGCCGATTGTGTACGGCTTGCTCATCAACGTGCAGCCCGCCGTGCGCGAAGGCATCACCCATTCCATTGCCGGACTGATTGCCGGCGCGGCGCCACCCGCCTCCATCATTGAAGGCTGCGAGCGCATTGGCATTGACATCACGCACGTGTATGGCCTGACCGAGGTCTATGGCCCGGCGGCCGTGTGTGCCAAACAGGACGGCTGGGATCAATTGCCCATTGGCGAGCGCGCGGCGCTGAATGCACGCCAGGGTGTGGCCTATCCCATGCAGGAGTCGATCACGGTGCTGAACCCCGAGACCATGCAACCCGTGCCCGCCGACGGCGAAACCATGGGTGAAATTTTCTTCCGGGGCAATCTGGTCATGAAGGGTTACCTGAAAAACCCGCAAGCCACCGAGGAGGCCTTTGCGGGCGGCTGGTTCCACACCGGCGACCTGGCCGTGATGCATCCGGACGGCTACGTCAAGATCAAGGACCGCAGCAAGGACGTGATCATCTCCGGGGGCGAAAACATCTCCAGCCTGGAGGTCGAAGAAGTGCTCTACCGCCACCCTAGCGTGATGGTGGCCGCCGTGGTCGCTCGCCCGGATGAAAAGTGGGGTGAAGTGCCTTGCGCCTTCGTTGAATTACGCGAAGGTGCCACGGTCACCGAGGCCGAAATGATCGACCACTGCCGCTCTCAATTGGCCCGCTTCAAAGTGCCCAAGCAGGTGGTGTTTGGCACGCTGCCCAAAACCTCGACCGGAAAAATCCAGAAATTCGTGCTGCGCGAGCAGATGCGCTCCAGCTCGGCCATTGACTGAACGGAAACATACCCATGTCACAAGACCTCATCCTGCAAACCTCTGGCCTCACCAAAGAGTTCAAGGGCTTTGCGGCCGTGCAAAACGTGGACCTCAAGGTCAAGCGCGGCAACATTCATGCCCTGATCGGGCCCAACGGCGCCGGCAAGACCACCGTGTTCAACCTGTTGACAAAGTTCTTGCAGCCCACGGCCGGCAAGATCGAATTCAACGGGATCGACATCACCCGTGAAGAATCGGCCCAAATTGCCCGCCGGGGTGTGGTGCGGTCGTTCCAGATTTCGGCCACCTTCCCCAACCTGAGCGTGATGGAAAACGTGCGCATTGCGCTGCAACGCAAGATGGGTACCTCGTTTCACTTCTGGCGGCCCCAAGCCACTCTGAATGTGCTGAACGATCGGGCCATTGAGCTGCTCGAATCCGTGGACCTCGGGGCTTACATCGACACCAAAACGGTTGAGCTGCCCTACGGCCGCAAGCGTGCTTTGGAAATTGCCACCACATTGGCGCTGGAGCCTGAGCTGATGCTGCTGGACGAACCTACCCAGGGCATGGGCCACGAGGATGTGGACCGCGTGGTTCAGCTCATTCGCAAGGTGTCACAGGGCCGCACCATTTTGATGGTGGAACACAACCTCTCGGTGGTGGAAAGCCTGTGCAATGTCATCACCGTGCTGCAACGGGGCGCCATATTGGCCGAGGGGCCTTACGACGTGGTGTCCAAAGACCCGCGGGTTCTGGAAGCCTATGTGGGCGTGGAAGCAGGAGCACAAGAATGAACAGCGCCTTCAAACGCACCGGCGAGTTGTTGCGCCTGACCGATCTGCATTCGTTTTATGGTGAATCGCACATCCTGCACGGCATTGACCTGACCATCAACCACGGTGAGCTGGTCACCCTGCTAGGGCGCAACGGCAGTGGCCGCTCCACCACACTCAAGTCCATTTTGGGACTGGTGGGCCGGCGCACCGGGCAGATCATGCTCAACGGCGTGGACATCAAGTCCATGTCGTCCCACCGCATTGCCCGCCTGGGTGTGGGCTATTGCCCGGAAGAACGCGGGATTTTCTCGGGCCTCACGACCGAAGAAAACCTGATGTTGCCCCCCACGGTGGCATCTGGTGGCATGTCGCTGGAAGAAATCTACGAGATGTTCCCCAACCTGTATGAGCGGCGCACCAGCCCCGGCATGCGTCTATCGGGTGGCGAGCAGCAGATGCTGGCGATGGCGCGCATTTTGCGCACCGGTGCCCGCCTGCTGCTGCTGGACGAGATCACCGAAGGTCTGGCCCCCGTGATTGTGAAGAAGCTTGGCGAGGTCATTCGCCTGCTCAAAACACGGGGCTACACCATCATTCTGGTGGAACAAAACTTCAGGTTTGCCGCCCCGCTGGCAGACCGCCACATCGTGCTGGAGCATGGCCGCATTGTGGCCACCGTGACCAAAGAAGAACTGCCCTCCAAAACCGACCTGCTGCATGAACTGCTGGGCGTCTAGGCCGGACTATTCAAAGAAATTCCCGTAATTTTTCAACGACCCACAAGGAGACATCATGACATTGAAACCCATCATTCAGGCCCTCGGCCTGGCGCTCGCCACGATCGGCGCTGCACAAGCCCAAATCTCGGACAACGTCGTCAAGATCGGTGTGCTGACCGATTTGTCCGGCTTGTACTCGGACGTCGCCGGCAAGGGCACAGTTGTGGCCACCGAAATGGCTGTGGAGGACTTCATGAAGTCCGACAAGCCTGGCTTCAAGATCGAAGTCGTGTCGGCCGACCACCAGAACAAGGGTGACATTGCTGCCAACAAGGCGCGCGAATGGTTTGAGCGTGACAAAGTCGACGTGGCTTCCGAGCTGGTCACCACGTCTGTGGCCCTGGCCGTGATGAAGATCGCCAAGGAAAAGAACCGCATCGCCCTGATCTCTGGCGCGGCCTCCACCCTGGTCACCAACAAGGATTGCAATGACGTGACCGTCCACTGGACCTACGACACCTACGCCGTGGCCAATGGCACCGCCAAGGCCGTGGTCAAGCAAGGCGGCAAAAAGTGGTTCTTTTTGACCGCTGATTACGCGTTTGGTCATTCCCTGGAAAAAGACGCGGGTGACGTAGTCAAAGCCAATGGCGGTGAAGTGGTCGGCTCCGTGCGCCACCCCTTCCCGGGTTCGGACTTCTCGTCCTTCCTGCTCAAGGCGCAGTCCTCCGGTGCCCAGATCATTGGCCTGGCCAATGCCGGTGGCGACACCATCAACTCCATCAAACAAGCGGCTGAATTTGGCATCACCCAAAAGCAGTCGCTTGCAGGCTTGTTGATGTTCATCACCGACGTGCACTCGCTGGGTCTCAAAACGACTCAAAACATGTACCTGACCGAAGGTTTCTACTGGGATCTGAACCCCGAGACCCGGGCCTGGTCTGCACGTTTCTTCGAGAAAACCAAGCGCATGCCCACCATGGTGCAAGCCGGCCAGTATTCGTCCGTAATGCATTACCTCAAGGCAGTCAAGGCGATCAACACCGACGACACCGCCCGGGTCATGACCCAGATGAAGAAGACGCCGATCAACGACTTCTTCGCCAAAAACGGCACCATTCGTGAAGATGGCCGCATGGTCCACGACATGTACCTGTTGCAAGTGAAAAAGCCGGCTGAGTCCAAAACGCCTTGGGATTACTACCATGTGCGCGCGACCATCCCCGCGGCCGAGGCCTTCCAGCCTTTGTCGGCATCCAGCTGCCCACTCGTCAAAAAGTAAATCTCTAACCCGGGTCAGCCAGGGACTGCAGGATGTGCAGTCTCTGGCGCTTGAGTTTCTGTGAATCGTTCAGGAGTCGCGATGGACATCTTCGGCATATCTTCCCAGGCCCTTTTGGGTCAGTTATTTTTGGGCCTCATCAATGGCTCGTTTTACGCCGTATTGAGCTTGGGGCTGGCGATCATCTTCGGACTGTTGAACATCATCAACTTCTCGCACGGCGCGCTCTACATGATGGGCGCCTTTGTGTCGTGGATCGGCCTCACCCAGTTCGGCATGAACTACTGGATGTCGCTCGTGGTCACGCCCGTGATCGTGGGCGTGGTGGGTGTCGTGATTGAGCGCCTGTTGCTGCGCCACCTGTACAAACTGGATCACCTCTACAGCCTGCTGCTGACCTTTGGACTGGCACTGATCGCCGAGGGTGTGTTTCGCAATATTTACGGTATTTCCGGTGAGACCTACGAGGTGCCGGAGCTGCTGCAAGGCGGCGTGGACCTGGGCTTCATGTTCATGCCGCTGTACCGCGGTTGGGTGGTGCTTGCCGCCTTGAGCGTCTGCCTGGTGACCTGGTACACGATCGAAAAAACCAGCCTGGGCGCGACCTTGCGCGCTGCCACGGAAAAACCTGAGCTGGTGCAAGCGCTGGGGATCAACGTGCCCGTGCTGGTGACCGCCACTTACGGCGTGGGCGTGGCACTAGCCGCTTTTGCCGGCGTACTGGCCGCGCCGCTGGTGCAGGTGAATCCGCTGATGGGCTCGAACCTGATCATTGTGGTTTTTGCGGTGGTGGTGATTGGCGGCATGGGCTCAATTCTGGGCTCCATCCTGACCGGGCTGGGCCTTGGGGTGATCGAAGGCCTGACCAAAGTCGTCTACCCGGAGGCGTCGGCTGTGGTTATTTTCGTGATGATGGTCATTGTGCTGCTGCTGCGCCCCGCCGGTCTCTTTGGCAAGCAAGCCTGACCGCCACCACTTTGCTGAAAGGAAACTCCATGAAATCCAATTACGCGGCCAATGCGGCCGCAGAATCCCGGCGCACGGCTCTGATGTTTGCGGCCATGCTGGTCATCGGCACACTGGCACCCTTTGCCCTGTACCCCACCTTTTTGATGAAGGTGCTGTGTTTCGCCCTGTTTGCCTGCGCGTTCAACCTCCTGCTGGGCTATGTCGGGCTGTTGTCCTTTGGCCACGCGGCCTTTTTTGGCGGTGCGGCCTATGTGTGCGGCTACTTGTGCAAAGAAAAAGGCTGGTCGCCCGAGCTGGGCATTGTGGCCGGCACACTCACTGCCACGGTGCTGGGCTGGGCTTTTGGTGCGATTGCCATCAAACGCTCCGGCATTTACTTCGCCATGATCACCCTCGCGCTGGCCCAATTGGTGTACTTTCTGGCCCTGCAGCTGCCGTTCACCGGGGGTGAAGATGGCCTGCAGGGCATTCCGCGCGGCAAATTTTTGGGTATGTTTGACTTGTCAGGCAACCTGGCCATGTACTTCTTTGTTTTTGGTGTGTTCATGGTGGGTTTTGCACTGATTTACCGCACCATCCATTCCCCGTTCGGCCAGATTCTCAAGGCCATTCGCGAGAACGAACCCCGCGCCATCTCTCTGGGCTACGACGTGGCCAACTACAAGCTGCTGGCCTTTGTGATTTCGGCTTCGCTGGCCGGCATGGCGGGTGCGACCAAGGCGCTGGTGTTCCAGTTGGCCTCGTTGACCGACGCCCACTGGCACATGTCAGGCGAAGTCGTGTTGATGACTCTGCTGGGCGGCTTGGGCACCATCCTCGGCCCAGCCGTGGGCGCGAGCACCATCGTGACGCTGCAAACGCAGCTCGCCGACAAGGTCGGTTCCTGGGTGACCGTCATCATCGGCGTCATTTTTGTCGTGTGTGTACTGGCCTTCCGCCGGGGCATCGTCGGGGAATTGACCGCTTTGCGCCAGCGCATCACCGGAAGTCACTCCTGAATCAGTAGCTATAGAAGCAATCAAAACGCTGGCTAGAAGTCTTTTTAGTTCAAAAAGAACGCCATTTCATCGAAAGCACGCCATGAGTTACCAAGCCCCCCTGAAAGACATGCTGTTCACTATGCAGGAACTCGCGGGCTTCCACGCCGTGAACGCACTGCCCGGTTTTGAAGACTTTGATTTTGATACCGCCCAGGCGGTGCTGGAAGAGTCCGCCAAGTTCTGTGAAGGCGTTGTGGCGCCCTTGAACTGGGAGGGAGACAAGAACCCCAGCACCTGGCAAGACGGCGTGGTCACCACCACACCCGGCTTCAAGCAGGCCTTTCAGCAATTTGCCGAAGGCGGCTGGCAAGGCGTGATTCACCCCACCGAGTTTGGCGGCCAGGGTTTCCCCAAGCTCATTGCCACCCCCTGCGCCGAAATGCTGCATGCCGCCAGCCTGTCGTTTGCCCTGTGCCCGATGCTGACCGACGGCGCGATTGAAGCGCTGCTGGTGGCGGGCAGTGACGCCCTCAAAGCGAAGTTTGCCGCCAAGCTGATCAGCGGCGAATGGACCGGCACCATGAACTTGACCGAGCCGCAGGCCGGCTCTGACCTCGCCGCCGTGCGTTCGCGCGCTGAACCGTGCTTAAGTCCATCCGGGCAGGCCGACGGCACTTACAAGGTGTTTGGCACCAAGATCTACATCACCTATGGTGAGCACGACATGACCGAAAACATCGTTCATCTCGTGCTGGCCCGCGTGCCGGGCGCGCCCGAGGGTGTCAAGGGCATCTCGCTGTTTCTGGTGCCCAAATTCATGGTGGGTGACGATGGCGCGCTGGGCGCACGCAATGACGCCTGGTGTGTGTCGATCGAGCACAAGCTGGGCATCAAGGCCAGCCCGACGGCGGTGTTGCAGTTTGGTGACCACGGCGGTGCCATTGGCTACCTGGTGGGTGAAGAAAACCGTGGCCTGGAGTACATGTTCATCATGATGAACGCAGCCCGTTTTGCTGTGGGCATGCAGGGCATTGCCATTGCCGACCGCGCTTACCAAAAAGCCGTGAGTTTCGCCCACGACCGCGCTCAGAGCCGAGACCTGGCGGGCTCGCCCGGCCCCGTGGCCATCATCAACCACCCCGATGTCAAGCGCATGCTGCTCACCATGCGCGCGCATGTCGAGGGCGCACGCGCCCTCGCCTACGTGGCGGCCGCTGCCAGCGACGCGGCGCACCACGCCAGCGATGAAGCCATTCGCCAGCACAGGCAGGCGGTCTATGAATTCCTGGTGCCCGTGGTCAAAGGTTTTTCAACGGAGATGTCGATCGAGATGGCCAGCCTGGGGGTGCAAATTCATGGTGGTATGGGCTTTATTGAAGAGACAGGCGCAGCCCAGCACTACCGCGATGCCCGCATCCTGACGATTTATGAAGGCACCACCGCCATCCAGGCCAATGACATCGTGGGGCGCAAAACCCTGCGAGACAAGGGCGCCGTGGCCAAAGACCTGTGCGCCCAGATCGCCATCACCGAGCAAGACCTGGCTGCGCACCAGAACGAGGACTGTGCCGCCATGTTGGGCGCCCTAACCATAGGCCGTCTGGCACTTCAAGAGGCCATCGATTTCATCGTGACCCACGGCAAGAGCGACCCCAAAATGGTTTACGCCGGCGCGGTGAGCTACCTCAAGCTGGCCGGTGTGGTGCTGTGCGGTTGGCAAATGGCCCGGGCCATGATGGCCGGGCTGGACCGGATGGACACCGACGTTGCGTTTTGCAGCGCCAAGGTCATCACGGCCCGCTTTTATGCTGAATCCGTGCTGCCACAGGCGGCTGCGCTGTCGCATAACATCTGCAAGGGTGGTACTACCATCAATCGCATGTCGGTTGAGATGTTTTGAAGCTTTGAATTTCTGTGACCCGGAGCCGACGGCCTCGGCAAACCGGATTAACTCAGGCCGCCCTGGCGCGCCAGGTGCACTTGGTGCAGCGTGATTTTTCTGACCTCGGCTTGGCTGGTCTCTATGTGGGCGCGCAACAACAAGGCGGCCTGGTCACCACGTTTGGCGCGAATGGCGGTAAGGATCTTGCCGTGCTCGTCGTAGGTGGCCTCAATGCGCGCCTGCTTGGTGAAATCCAGGCGACGAATGATGCGAATGCGGTCCGTCACCTCCCGGTGCACACGGGCCATCTCGGGGTTGCCCGCCGACTCAACCAGAGCGCAGTGAAACGCCTCGTCCCACTGACTCACCTGCACGGTGTCGGTGCTTCTTTGCGCTGCGGGCACCAACCACAGGGCCATGAGGTCATCCAGCAAC
>CALRWE010000068.1:0-20872 GCA_943371745.1 Rhodoferax sp. OV413 | reverse complement strand
CAAATGGGGCTGTAGCCGACGTCTTTACTTCCCACGGCGCTACGCAAATAATAGCAATTGATGCGCTGGCCCACGCGGGTGATGCGCAGGTGGAGGGCGGCCGCCTGACCGCGCCCATGCCCGGCAAGGTGGTGTCCTTTGCCGTCAAGGCGGGTGACAAGGTGCAGCGCGGCCAGGTGCTGGCCGTGATGGACGCCATGAAGATGGAGCACACCATCGCCGCCCCCATGGACGGCGTGGTGGCCGAGTTGCTTTATGCACCAGGCGATCAGGTGACCGAGGGCGCGGAGTTACTCAAGCTGGTGGCCTGAGCCATGAACATCACCTTCTGTTGTACCGATACCAAAGCCGAGCCCTGGTTGGCTGGCCTGAGCGCTGCCTTGCCCGGGGCCCAGGTCACCGCCTGGCAACCGGGTGCCCCCCTGGCTGACCATGCCGTGGTGTGGGCACCTCCTCAGGCGTTTTTTGACGAGCAGACGCAGCTCAAAGGCGTCTTCAACATTGGCGCCGGCGTTGACGCCCTGTTCAAGGTGCGCTTGCCGGCCCAGGCCACGGTGGTGCGTCTGGACGACGCGGGCATGTCGGTGCAAATGGCCGAGTACGTGTGCCACGCTGTGATACGGCATTTTCGGGAATTGGATGGCTACGAGGCAGATGCCCGCCAAGGCCGCTGGTCTTACCGCAAGCCGCGCCGCCGGAGCGATTTTTCGGTGGGCGTGATGGGCTTGGGCGTGCTGGGCGCGCGCGTGGCGCGGAGCTTGCGCCTGTTCGAGTTTCCTGTTAACGGCTGGAGCCGCAGCGCCAAGGCCATTGACGGGGTGGCGAGCTTTAGCGGTGCCGCGCAGCTGGATGATTTTTTGCGCGCCAGCACCGTGCTGGTCAACCTGCTGCCGCTCACGCCGGATACGCAAGACATCATGCGCCTGGAAACCTTGTCCAAGCTGCAGCCCGGCGGTTACGTCATCAACGTGGCGCGCGGTGCGCATCTGGTGGATGAGGATCTGATCACCTTGCTGGACAGCGGGCATCTGGCGGGTGCTACGCTGGATGTGTTTCGGACCGAGCCGCTGCCCCCAGAGCATCCGTTCTGGCAGCACCCCAAAATCGCGCTCACCCCGCACACCTCGGCGCGCACCTTGCGCGACGAGTCCATTGCCCAGATTGCCGACAAGATTCTGGCGCTGGAGCGGGGCGAGCCGATTGCAGGCGTGGTGGATGTGGCGCGCGGGTATTAAGCCCGCATCACGATCAAAAAAACTGCTCGAAAGCTCGGATGACGTGGCGCAAGCTTGACGCCGAATCCGACAGATGCGGTCATACTTGAACGCTTATGCCCACCGTACTTCGCATCGGTCCTTACCGATTTTTCTTTTATGCCAATGAAAATGGTGAACCCCACCATATTCACGTCCAGAAAGACCGCATGCTGGCAAAATTTTGGCTTAAACCGGTGTCGATTGCCCGCAGCACAGGATTTTCGCCACAGGATTTGAGCAAGCTGCTAAGTTTGGTGGAGTTGAATCAACGAACCTTTGTAGAGGCCTGGGATGAATTCTTTCAAGTTTAAGGTTGAGCCAAAAGCCATGGCGATTGCCTGTTCTGATGACGAGTTGCGCGTGTCACTCACGGACGGGCGCACGCTGTTTGTTCCTCTTGCCTGGTTTCCAAGGTTGGCGCACGCGTCACACGCAGAGCGGGCAGCCTACGAAATACTGGGGGACGGTGAGGGAATCCACTGGCCCCAGGTGGACGAAGATATTTCTGTTGCGGGCTTGCTGGCCGGACAACCCTCCGCAGAAGTCAAAGCCGCGATCGCGTGAGTGTCCGTGCCTATGCTAATTGAGTTGGACGCACTGAACAGCCACACACCATTCGGACCCTGAATCTATGAACCTGAACAACCTCCCTTCCCGCGTCAAACTGGTCGACGTCGGCCCCCGTGACGGTTTGCAAAACGAAAAGCAGCCCGTGCCCGCTGCCGTCAAGATCGAGCTGGTGCACCGCCTGCAGGCCGCTGGCCTGACCGAGATTGAAGTCACCAGCTTTGTGTCCCCCAAGTGGGTGCCGCAGATGGCCGACAACGCCGAGGTCATGGCCGGCGTCCAGCGCCAGAGCGGCGTGCGCTACTCGGTGCTCACGCCCAACATGCAGGGCTTTGAGGCTGCCTTGAGGTCAAAACCTGACGAGATCGTGGTGTTTGCGGCGGCCAGTGAGGCCTTCAGCCAGAAAAACATCAACTGCTCCATTGCCGAAAGCATCGAGCGCTTTGCGCCGGTGGTGCAGGCGGCGCGCTTGGCTGGCATTTACGTGCGCGGCGCCATGTCCTGCACCGTGGGTTGCCCGTATGAAGGGGACGTGGCGCCCGAGCGGGTGAGCTACCTGGCCGGGCTCATGAAAGGCATTGGGGTGCAGCACATCGGCGTGGCCGACACGATTGGCGTGGGCACGCCGCTCAAAGTGCAGCGCGCCATCGAGGCCACGCTCAAGCATTACGACCTCAATGATGTGTCGGGCCATTTTCATGACACCTATGGCCAGGCCCTGGCCAACACCCTGATCGCCCTGCAAATGGGGGTGTGGCAGTTTGACACCTCGGTGGCGGGCTTGGGCGGCTGCCCTTACGCCAAGGGCGCCACGGGCAACGTGGCCTCTGAGGACGTGGTGTACCTGCTGCACGGCATGGGCATTGAGACTGGTATTGACCTGGACAAGCTGGTCGATGCCGGCCAGTTCATCAGCGAATTTCTGGGCCGCAAGCCCAACTCCCGCGCGGCCACGGCCTTGCTCAACAAGCGCGCGGGTTAAATCCATGATGTGTGGCGCTGAATTGAAGCCTCTCCCCGAAGGCGTGCAACGGGTAGCCCGGGTGTTGCAAGACAAGGCGCATCCGCATGGTCCGGTGATGCTTGATGACGCCGCCCGCACGGCGCAGCAGGCGGCAGACGCACTGGGCATTGCGCTGGGCCAGATTGCCAAGAGCATCGTGTTTCGGCGCAAGCCCGATGGCGCTGCCGTGCTGGTGGTGACCTCGGGGGACCGCCGGGTAGACGAGAAAAAGGTGCAGGCGCTGGTGTGTGCCGAGGGCCAGAAGCTGGGCCGGGCGGACGCCGAGTTTGTCAAGGCGGCCACAGGCTTCTCGATTGGGGGCGTGTCGCCTGTAGGGCACACCACGCCGCCGGTGACGCTGATTGATCGTGACTTGCACCGCTTTACGGAAATATGGGCAGCGGCTGGGCATCCGCATGGCGTGTTCAGGCTCACACCCGCCGAACTGGCTCACCTCACCGGCGCTCCGGTGGCTGATGTGGTGTCGGAGGTAACGGCATGACGGTTGTTGTGAATGCTATGGAAATATTAACCAGGAAGGCAATGGTTGTGCTGGCTAGCGGCCAAAATGACGATGAACCAGTGCCATCACCCTGTATCTCGGTCTGCCAGATGGATGCCGAGCGTGTGATGTGCATCGGCTGCCTGCGTACCCTGGACGAACTGCGCGTCTGGAGCACCCTGGACAACGCGGGCAAGCGCGCCGTGTGGCACCTGATTGAGGGCCGTCTGCCATGAAGCAGATCACTTTTTACCTTGACTTTATCTCGCCCTATGCCTACCTGGCGTTCGAGAAGCTGCCCGTGGCCCTGATGGGGCACAGCTACAGCGTGACCTACAAGCCCATTCTGTTTGCGGCGCTGCTCAAGCACCATGGGCAATTGGGCCCGGCGGAAATCCCGTCCAAGCGCGACTGGACTTACCGCCAGGTGCTGTGGCTGGCGCACCAGCAGGGGCTTGAGTTACAAATGCCCGCCAGCCACCCTTTCAATCCGCTGGCGCTGCTACGTTTGGCAGTGGCTGCGCCCAAGCAAGGCGATCCCAACCGCTATGTGTGTGAAACCTTGCTGCGCCACGTTTGGCGTGGTGGCGCCGAGGCCTCGGACGGGGCCCGTTTGCAGGCCTTGACGGATCAATTGAACCCCGCTCGCCTGCCGGGCAGCGACGAGGTGAAGGCCCAACTCAAGGCCAATACCGATGAGGCCATGGCTTTGGGTGTTTTTGGTGTGCCGACCTTGGCCGTGGACGAGAAGTTGTTCTGGGGGCTGGATGCGCTGCCCATGCTGGCGGCTTACCTGTCAGGCGACCCGTGGTTTGACGAGGCCTGGTCCGGTGTTGCAAGCGTGGCGCAAGGCGTCAGGCGTTGAATGAGCGGGATAGACAACCGGGCTATCCCATGCCAAATGCTTTTAACTTTTCTGCCTCGCCGTTTGACTGCCTGAACCCGGACGAGCAGCGGCTGGTGCGTGCCAGCGTGGATGTGGCGTATTTCCGCGAAGGCGAGACCATCCTGGACCTGGGCTCCAAGCCCACGCACCTGTTTGTCATCATCAAGGGCCGCGTGACCCAGCTGGAGGGCACTGAGGCCACCACCACCTTTGGGCCGGATGACTGCTTTGATGGCCGCAGCTTGGTGGCTGGCAAGGTCAGCAGCCGCTTCGTGGCCGCCGAGGAGGTGGTGGCCTACCAGCTGGCGCACCGTGCGGTCAATGAGTTGATTGCCTCGAACGCCACCTTCGGTGCGCTTCTTTTCTCCGACCTCAGCGAGAAGCTCGGCGCCCTCTCGGAGCGCAAGAGCCAGCACGAATTGCAGTCGCTCACGATGTCCAGGGTGGACGAGGCTTTTTTGAGGCCGGCCCATGTGGTGGACGCGAGCACCGATATTTTGAGCATCGTCAAGCTGTTTCAGGCCCACCGCGCCTCCAGCGTGCTGGTGACAGACAATTTGTCCGCGCCGCCCCGGCTGGGCATATTCACCGCCACGGCCTTGCAGCGCGCCATTCTGGATGGTCGCCCGCTGGATCAACTGGCGGTGGGGGAGCTGTCCAATTTTTCACTGATTGAAGTGCAGGCCTCGGACCAGCTGGGCGATGCCATGGCCTTGATGCTGCGCCGCCGCGTGCACCGGGTGGTGGTGCGGGAGGGCGCCCAAGTGCTGGGCATTCTGGAGGCGCTGGACATGTTCAGTTTTCTGTCCAACCAGTCGCACCTGATCACGGTCGAGATTGAAGAGGCCAAAGACCTGGCCGGCTTGAGCCAGGCTGCGGCCCGCATCACCCGCATGATTGCCTCCTTGTACCGCAGCGGATCGCGCATCCACCTGATTGCCAAGCTGGTGCAGCAACTCAACGCCCGCCTGTTTGAACGCGCCTGGCAATTGATTGCCCCTGCCGATCTGGTGGCCAACAGCTGTCTGTTCGTGATGGGCAGCGAGGGCCGGGGTGAGCAACTGCTCAAGACCGACCAGGACAACGGCCTGATTCTGCGGGATGACTACGCTCCCCCGGGTGATCTGGACGCGATTTGCCAGCGTTTTTCCGACGCACTCCAGGACTTTGGCTACCCGGTGTGCCCGGGCCACATCATGGTCAGCAACCCGCAGTGGCGCAAGAGCGCCTCGGAGTTCGGACAGATGACGCGGCAATGGCTGATGCTGCCCGATGCCGACAGTTTGATGCATCTGGCCATCTTCATGGACGCGCACACCGTCTGCGGTGACGCCGGCTTGCTGGAGAATGTGCGCCGTGGCCTGATGGAGATGGCGACCGACAACGACGCCATGCTGGCCCGGTTTGCTGCCGCCATTGATTTGTTTGGTAGCCCTGCGGGCTGGTGGAGCCGGCTGCTGGGCCGGGGCGAGGCGAATGAGATGCTCAACCTCAAGAAATCGGGTGTGTTTCCGCTGGTGCATGGCGTGCGCAGCCTGGCGCTGGCGCACCACATCACCGAAACCAGCACCACCGGGCGCATTGCTGCCCTGATTGCCGCCGGGCGGCTGGAGTCAGCCATGGGCACGGATCTGACTGAGGCCCTACACTTTTTCATGGGCCTCAAGCTCAAGGCGGGCCTGGCCGAACTGGCCTCGGGCAAGCCCGTCACCGGCGCCATCAACGTGCCCCGGCTCAGCAGCCTTGACCGCGACTTGCTCAAGGACGCGCTGGGTATCGTCAAACAATTCAAGGTCTTGCTGCGCCATCGCTTTCATCTGGAGGCTGTGGGGTGAGCTGGCCCACTGACTCAATTCAAGACGCAAAAAAACCGGGCACGCGGCCCGGTTGATGCGGTTGTACGCGGAATTTTGGGTCCGCGTGCTCCGCTGCTTTAGTGGCCGGAAGCCCCCGAGGCGCCGTAGCCGGTTTCCGAGCGCACTTGCTGAGCCGGGAAGGCCGCACGTTCTTTGGCGGCGTTAGGACTGCGATCCAGAACCGAGAACAACCAGATGCCCACAAAGCCGATCGTCATCGAGAACAGCGCAGGTGAGGTGTAAGGGAACAGCGCCGAGCCTTTGGGGTAACCCAAGGTGGCTTCCCAGACCGAGGGCGACACGATCGTCAGGCCCACAGAAGAGATCAGCCCCAGGAAACCACCGATCACCGCGCCGCGGGTGGTGCAGTCTTTCCAGAGCACCGACATGAACAACACCGGGAAGTTGGCCGAAGCCGCAATGGCGAAGGCCAGCGAGACCATGAACGCAATGTTTTGCTTCTCGAACGCAATGCCCAGAGCCACGGCAATCACACCCAAAACCAGGGTGGTCATGCGGGACACTTTGAGCTCGGACGCACTGTCGGCTTTGCCCTTTTTGATCACGGTGGCATAGATGTCATGCGACACAGCAGACGCACCCGACAAGGTCAGACCCGCCACCACAGCCAGAATCGTGGCAAATGCCACCGCCGAGATGAAGCCGAAGAACACATTGCCGCCCACTGCCTTGGCCACCAGCACAGCCGCCATGTTGGCCGAGCCGCCACCGCCCTTGATGATGCCCTTGGCCGTGTCTGCATACTCGGGGTTGGTCAAAACCAGGGTGATCGCGCCAAAGCCGATGATGAAAATCAGCACATAAAAGTAGCCAATCCAGGTCGTGGCCCACAACACCGATTTACGGGCTTGCTTGGCATCTGGTACGGTGAAGAAGCGCATCAGGATGTGGGGCAAACCGGCGGTGCCGAACATCAGTGCCATACCGAATGAAATGGCCGAAATGGGGTCCTTGATGAAGCCGCCCGGCCCCATGATGGCCAGTCCAATCGCCTCGGCATCCACCTGCGTCTTGCCACCGTTGATGGCCAGATCCGTCTTGACCTTGACGCCCGCTGCAAACAGGGATTCAAAGCTGAAGCCGTAGTTGGACATCACCATGAACGCCATGAACGTGACGCCCGCCAGCAGCAACACCGCCTTGATGATCTGCACCCAGGTGGTGGCGGTCATGCCGCCAAACAGCACGTAAATCATCATGAGCGCGCCCACAATCACCACGGCCAGCCAGTAGTCCAGGCCAAACAGCAGTTTGATCAGCGCACCCGCGCCCACCATCTGGGCAATCAGGTAAAACGCCACCACCACCAGCGTGCCGGAGGCCGCAAAAATGCGAATCGGCTTTTGCTGGAAACGGTAACCAGCGACGTCGGCAAAAGTGAATTTACCGAGGTTGCGCAGGCGCTCGGCCATCAAGAATGTGATGACTGGCCAGCCCACCAGAAAGCCGATGGAGTAGATCAGGCCGTCGTAACCCGAGGCCATGACGGCAGCTGAAATACCCAGAAAGGAGGCGGCTGACATGTAGTCGCCTGCAATCGCCAATCCGTTCTGGAACCCGGTGATGCCGCCACCGCCGGTATAAAAGTCAGCAGCCGATTTGGTCTTGGCGGCGGCCCATTTGGTAATGAACAGCGTCATGATCACGAAGCCGGCAAACATGCTGATGGCGACCCAGTTGGTGGGTTGTTTTTCAACTTGTCCGAGATCGGCACCAGCGGCCAGGGCGGCGCCTGCGGCCAGCAGGGTGGCCAGCGCGATCAGAGTGGATTTGAGGTGGATCATTTGGAGACGTCCTTCAGGATGGCGGTGGTCAGGTCGTCAAATTCGCTGTTGGCACGGCGCACGTAAATGGCCGTAATCACAATGGTGAAGACGATCACGCCCATGCCAATGGGAACGCCCACGGAGGTCACGCCCGCGCCAATGGGTTGGGCCAAAAAGGGCTTGTTGAAGGCGATCAAGGCGATGTAGCCGTAGTACACCACCATCATCAAAATGGTGAGGCCCCAGCCAAAGCTGTTGCGTTTTTTTCGAAGTTCGAGGTACTTCGGATGCGTCTGGATTTTGTTGACCACAGGATCATTCACGGACGGTCCCCTTTGCTTGGTTTGTTGTTGAAATAGAAGGAGATGCGGTGCTAATCACACCGCGTGTATTTTGTCAATTGGTACTGACCATGTCCTTACAGTGTGTCCTGGTACGTGACCGTAGCGCCCCGCTGAGTGGGAGCGAAAAAAAAGCCCCAGCGCAATCGCGCGGGGGCTGTTCAAGACGGGGAGAAAGCTCAGGCTTTGACGCGGCGGCGCATGGCGCCCAGGCCCAGCAAGCCCAGACCCAGCAGTGCGATGCTGCCGGGCTCCGGCACTTGCGTCACGGCAAATTGCACGCTGGCCAGGTTGCTGCCGAGTTCGGCTGAGTAAAAGTTGTTATCGCCCCGCAGCGCCCCGCCGGGTGCCAGGGCGTCCCAAAATCCGGTGATGTCCACGTTGTACTGCGATCCGCCATAGGTGAAGGACGTGGGGTCCGAGTTGGCCACCGCGACGAAACCGAAAACATCATCGCAGTTGGAGCCGGCAGGGTTGCCATCTTCGCAGTTGCCATCGTTGGGCGTCTCCTTGAACCGCAAGGTGAAGTCACCATGCCACTTGAAGACCGAGGTCCCGTTGTCTTTCAGGTTCAGGTTGTAGGAAACCGTGACCGGCGAAGGACCGAAGGCGTCGCCCTCAATTTGATTGTGGTGGACCACCCAGCCGAGATTGGCCCGGTTTCCCCCTACAACCACGCTGCCATTGAGGATGTCCGCTGCTGTGCCGGGGTTACCAATGAAAGGTGCGTTTTGATTGATGGTTGCGCCGCTTTGCAGCTGCTGCCCTGCAGCGGGGGTGCCCCAGTTCAGGCTGGCCCACACATCATTGCCGTTGTCAAGTACCTGGTTGCGCTGATCCAGGCCTGTGCGCAATCCCGAGAAGTTGACAGTCGCTGGGTAGCCCGACGCTGTACCCTCCACAAAACCGCCGCCGGCGTCGTAGCTCCATGTTTGCGCCGACGCGCTGCCCATGGTGCCGACAAGACCCAGGACCACCGTGGCAGCAGCCGAAGCCAGCTGTTTTTTGGTGAACAATCTGATAGTTTTCATCACTAATTCCTCCAGTTAAAGATGACTAAAACAGGGTTTCAGTGCTGCAGATGTCTGTCCCAACCAGTTGACCTCCAGCACTGACCCTGGTTGCCCAGTAAGCAGTTGCCATGCCAGTGACATTGGAAATAAAAAATGTCTTTTGATATCAACGAGTTACTTGATATTTTTTGAAAAATAGCGGTTGGAGCGCTGGTTTTTTTTGCGCGGGTGTCAAGATATCCGTCACTTTTTTCGGGTTGGATCGCTTTGGCGGCTGGTCGCTCCCGATGCGACGCAGCCGGTGCCTGAACCCGATGCCAAGGTCCGTGCCAACCAAGGCGGGCATGCAGGCGGGGTTGAAATCGCGAGTCTCTTCTTCTCAGTGTTTTCCCTAGTTTGGGACCTCGAAGCTTCCTTGGCGTGGCGTTTATCAGATAACTGTAAGGGAGCCCCTCGATAGTCGGGCACCTAGTCTTGATTGCGCCCGGTCGTGACAGGTATGCAGGCATCGGTTTTCCGTTGTATTTACTATCATTTTGAGGAGATTTCATGAAGGAAGACTTAAGCAGTCAAGCCTACTGGAAAGCAACCATCCAGCTTTTGAGGAACGTACTGATCCTCTGGTTTCTGGTGTCTTTCGGGGCGGGCATTTTGTTCGTCGGCTTTTTCAACCAATTCAGCCTGGGTGGTTATCCCTTGGGCTTCTGGTTCGCACATCAGGGGTCGATGTACTTCTTTGTGGCGCAAATTTTTTACTATGCCTGGCGCATGAACAACCTGGACATCAAGTTTGATGTCCATGAAGACTGAGGACTAAAACATGGATCTTCAAACCACAATCTACATCATGGTGGGTCTGAGCTTTGCGCTCTACATCGGCATTGCCATCTGGGCGCGTGCCGGCTCCACCAGTGAGTTTTATTCTGCGGGCGGTAACGTCCACCCGATCATGAACGGCATGGCCACGGGTGCCGACTGGATGTCTGCCGCTTCCTTCATCTCCATGGCCGGCCTGATCGCCAACATGGGTTACGGCGGCGCGCTGTTCCTGATGGGTTGGACTGGCGGCTACGTGCTGCTGGCCATGTTGCTGGCGCCCTACCTGCGCAAGTTCGGTAAATTTACCGTGCCGCAGTTCATTGGTGACCGCTTCTACTCCAAGGGCGCTTCGATGATCGCTGTGATCTGCCTGTTGACCGCCTCCATCACTTACATCATTGGTCAGATGACCGGTGTGGGGGTGGCGTTCTCGCGCTTCCTGGGAGTCTCCAGTGACGTGGGTATTTACGTGGGTATGGGCATCGTGTTCTTGTACGCCGTGTTTGGCGGCATGAAGGGCATCACCTACACGCAAGTGGCTCAGTACATTGTGCTGATTCTGGCGTACACCATTCCGGCAGTGTTCATCTCCTTGCAACTCACGGGCAACTTCCTGCCGCAGTTGGGTCTGGGCAGTAACCTGAGCGGTACGGATGTGTCCTTGTTGGCCAAGCTGGACTCCGTGGTCACCGACCTCGGATTTGGCCAGTACACCACCACCACGGCAGGCAGCACACTCAACATGTTTGTGTACACCTTGTCCTTGATGATCGGTACAGCGGGTCTGCCCCACGTCATCATGAGATTCTTTACGGTGCCCACCGTGAAAGACGCACGCTCCAGCGCGGGTTGGGCTCTGGTGTTCATTGCCATCCTGTACACCACGGCACCTGCTGTGGCGGCCATGGCCAAATTGAACATTCACTCGACGGTCAACACGGCTGTGATAAAGGGCGGAGACTTGTACGCGGCTGATGCGAGCATCAAGGCCGAAGATCGTCCTGACTGGATGAAGCGTTGGGAAAAGACCGGCTTGTTGAAGTTCACTGACAAAAACGGCGATGGTCGCATCCAGTACTACAACGACAAGTCCAAGAATCAGGTCGCCGTTGACAAAGCGACTGCAGCTGGCTGGAAGGGCAATGAGTTGGACGTGAACGCCGACATCATCGTGCTGGCCAACCCCGAGATTGCCTTGTTGCCAAACTGGGTGATTGGCCTGGTGGCTGCAGGCGGTCTGGCTGCAGCGCTGTCGACAGCGGCTGGTTTGCTGATGGCGATTTCTGCGGCGGTTTCGCATGACCTGATCAAGAACATCTTTGTTCCTGATATTTCCGAGAAGAACGAGCTGCTGGCAGGCAAGATCGCCATGGCTGTGGCGATTGTGATCTCCGGCTGGCTGGGCCTCAATCCGCCGGGCTTTGCGGCCGGTACCGTGGCTCTGGCTTTCGGTATTGCGGCAAGCTCGCTGTTCCCCGCCATCATGTTGGGCATCTTCAGCAAAAAGATGAACAAAGAAGGCGCCATGGCAGGTATGTTGGCTGGCTTGTTCATCACCTTGTTCTACGTGTTTGCACACAAGGGTATCTTCTTCGTCAAAGGCACTGATTTCCTGCCTTTGATTGGTGGAGCCAACCCCTTCTTCGGCATCACCCCTGAAGCGTTTGGTGCAATTGGCGCACTGGTGAACTTTGCGGTGGCGTCTCTGGTGTACCGGTTCACGCCGGCAACACCTGCGCACATCCAGGCCATGGTTGAGGCAGTGCGTGTTCCACGCGGCTCCAAGCTGGTGGACGGTGCCCACTGAAACACGTCTGACGTGTTGAACGGTTCACTCTGACCTGTAGGAAGGTCAGGGTGACAGATGAGGCCCTGTCAGTCATACTGACAGGGCTTTTTTACTCAAACTGGAGTTTTGCATGGTGTTCGATGTCAGCGTTGCGACAACGTGGATTCTTTTTCTGGCGCTGTTCCCCATCAGCTTTTTCTGGTTGCGCCGCGCCTGGCGCATTGTGAACCGTGACTTTTCTGAAGTGGCGGTCAAGCGGGGTGAGTCGCCGCCCCATCCCGAGAAATATGCTCCGTATGAGATGGCCATCAACTTGATTGCCGGCGTGGTGCTGGTGTGCGTCATTGGTGGTGTGGTGTCGGGTTATTGGGAATATGGAACCTGGAGCGCCATTGCCGGCAGCACCATCTGGTGCAAGTTTTTCGCCAGCTTTGCGCTCAGTCGCCAAGCCCACGCGAACTGGGCCAAGGGCAAGGCGTGAGCCACTGAAGGCCTGAAACATCCGGCCCCGGTCATGGTCAATGGTCTGAGCACCCAGCGTCTCGTTGCCCTTTTTTGCGGTGGCGGGCTCTTGCTCAATTTTCCCTTGTTGGGGTTGTGGGACGTGAAGGCCACCGTGCTCGGCGTGCCTTTGCTGCCTGTGGCTTTGTTTTCTATCTGGATCTTGCTGATCGGCGCGCTCGCCTGGCTGATGGAGCGCCAGGTGCCAGGCGAGGAGGGCGAGTGACCCTGCTGTCGCCTGCGTTGGTCATTGGCGCTTCTTTTGCCTACTTGATGCTGCTGTTTGCCGTGGCCAGCTATGGCGACTGGCGGGCCGCGCAGGGGCGCTCTCTCATTGACAACGCGTGGGTGTATGCGTTGTCGATGGCGGTGTACTGCACGGCCTGGACTTACTTTGGCAGCATTGGGCGCGCGGCCTCGGGCGGTATCTGGTTTTTGCCCATTTACCTGGGCCCCACGCTGGCCATGGTGCTGGGCTGGTTGGTGGTGCGCAAGATGATTCGCATTGCCAAAACCTACCGCATCACATCGATTGCCGATTTCATTGGCAGCCGCTATGGCAAGAGCCACTTGCTTGCGGGTCTGGTCACGCTGATTGCTGTGGTGGGCATCGTTCCCTATATCGCTTTGCAGCTCAAGGCGGTTTCCGCAGGCTACGCCTTGCTGACCACTTCGCCCGCCATCGGCTTGGCCGCACCGACGCACTGGAGCCAGGACAGTACCTTCTATATGGCCTTGGCGCTGGCTGGTTTCACCATGATTTTCGGGGCGCGCCACCTGGACTCCACGGAGCGCCATGAGGGCATGGTGGCCGCCATTGCTTTTGAATCGGTGGTCAAGCTGATCGCCTTTCTGGCGGTCGGTGTGTTCGTGGTGTACGGCATGTTCAGCGGCCTGGGGGATGTGTTCGCCCGTGCGCAGGCAGTCCCCGAGCTCGCCAGCCTTTTGCGCCTGGAGCAGGGCGGCAACTTTGCCTGGACGCAATGGTTTGCCCTGACGCTGTTGTCCATGTTGTCGGTGATTTTTTTGCCGCGCCAGTTTCAGGTGATGGTGGTGGAGAACGTGCGCGAGCGCCACTTGCGGCGTGCGGTGTGGGTGTTTCCCTTGTACCTGCTGGCCATCAATGTGTTTGTGTTGCCCATTGCCCTGGGTGGTTTGCTGTATTTTGGGCAGGGGAGTGCAAATGCAGACAACTTCGTGCTGTCGCTGCCGCTGGCGGCGGGTCAGTCCTGGCTGGCCTTGTTTGTGTTCATTGGCGGCTTGTCGGCGGCCACTGGCATGGTGATTGTGGAGACCATTGCGGTGTCCACCATGGTGTGCAATGAGATGGTCATGCCCCTGCTGCTGCGCACCGCTTATTTCAGGCCCGATGCAGGGCACAACCTGACCCGTATCTTGCTGCTGATCCGCCGTGTGGCTATTTTGGGTGTGATGGTCCTGGGGTATGTGTATTTTCATCTGGCGGGCGAGGCCTATGCGTTGGTCAGCATTGGCTTGATCAGCTTTGCGGCCGTGGCCCAGTTTGCGCCGGTGGTTTTTGGTGGTTTGTACTGGAAGGGCGGCACCCGCCTGGGGGCGCTGGCGGGCTTGTTGGCGGGTTTTGCCATGTGGGCTTACACGCTGATGCTGCCCTCTCTGGCCAAGTCAGGCTGGCTGGCTGTTGAGTTCCTGACCCAGGGGCCCGGCGGCTGGCAACTGCTGCGCCCCGAGCAGTTTTTGGGTTTGCAGGGCATGGACAACCTCACCCACTCCCTGTTTTGGAGTCTGCTGGTGAATATGGGTGCCTATGTGGGTGTGTCTTTGTGGCGACCCCCGTCGGGTCAGGAGTCCAGCCAGGCTTTGCTGTTTGTGGATGTGTTCAAGCGGGCCCAGACCAGCAACCCGGTGTTTTGGAGCGGTCGTGCCAATGTGCCTGACCTGCAGCGTCTGTGCGAGCGCTATTTGGGGGCGGGCAAGGCCGCAGCGCTTTTTGAGGCTTATGCCCGCGAGGCCGGCGTGCGTGAGGTGCAGGCCATTCGGCCTGACGCCCGGTTGGTGCAGTTTGTGGAAACCCAGTTGGCGGGCGCGGTGGGCAGTGCCTCGGCCCGGGTGCTGGTGGCCTCTAGCGTCGAGGAAGATACGCTGACGCCAGACGATGTACTGCGCATTCTTGACGAAACCTCCCAAGTGCGGGCGTACTCCCGCGCCCTGGAAGAAAAGTCAGGGTCTCTGGAGCGTGCGACCACCGAGTTGCGCCAGGCCAACGAGCAACTCAAGAGCCTTGACAGGCTGAAAGATGACTTCATGTCGTCGGTGACCCATGAGTTGCGCACGCCGTTGACGTCCATTCGCGCCTTTGCCGAGTTGTTGCGCGATGACCCCGGGATGGAGCCAGCGCAACGTGGCAAATTCATTGAGATCATTGTCAGCGAAACCGAGCGACTGTCGCGCTTGGTCAACCAGGTGTTGGACATGGCCAAGATCGAATCGGGCCACGGCGAGTGGCACACCGACAAAGTCGACCTGCGGGCGCTGGTGCAGCAGGCGGTTGAGACGACGTCCGAGCTGTGCAAGGAGCGTCACATTGCGGTGGACGTGACCGTGCCGGCGGTGTCGCCCATCCTGATGGCGGACCCGGATCGCCTGATGCAAGTCATGCTGAACTTGTTGTCCAATGCGGCCAAGTTTGTGCCGGTGCCCGGTGGCCGGATTGGTGTCAGTTTGCAATGCGACGGTACCGGTGTGACTGTGGCCGTGACAGACAACGGGCCCGGCGTTGCGGCAGAGCAGCAGGCTTTGATTTTTGATCGTTTTCGCCAGGGGGGTGACGCCAGCAACCGGCCGCAGGGAACCGGCTTGGGCTTGCCCATCAGCCGCCAGATCGTGGCGCATTTTGGCGGGCGACTGTGGTTTAAGCCTAATCCGGCGGGGGGCTCCACATTTCTGTTTTTCTTGCCGCTGAGTCTCGCTGCCTGACTTGCTTCAACCCTCAATGTGGATGACAACATGAACCCTAAAGTGCTGGTGGCCGACGACGAGCCCAACATCGTCATTTCTCTGGAGTACTTGCTCAAGCGCGAGGGCTACACGGTGACCGTGGCGAAGGACGGCCAGGAGGCCCTGGATGCGATTGCTCTGGAGCGGCCGGATCTGGTGTTGCTGGACGTGATGATGCCCAGGAAGTCCGGCTTTGAAGTGTGCCAGGAGGTGCGTGCCAACGAAGCCTTGCAGTCCATCAAGATCCTGATGCTGACCGCCAAGGGGCGCGATACCGATGTGGCCAAGGGCCTGGCCCTGGGGGCTGATGGCTACATGACCAAGCCTTTTTCGACCCGTGAACTGGTATCGAAGGTGGCTCAGATGTTGGGTCGAACGCCATGAAGATGGACCGGCGACTGCTTTGGGCCATTGCCGTGATTGGCGTGGCCACGCTGGTCTGGTTGTTGCTGACCATCGGCTTGATTGCCTCCACCCTGGAGCCTGGGCAGCGTGCCCTGGTGGTCGAACAACTGGCGCCACGTTTGGTGCTGATCGGCATGACCTGGTTGTTTGGCCTGGTGCTCATTGGCGCCACCTTGCGCTGGTTGTTTCGGCGTTACGCCAGTGCACCGGCGCGCTTGCTGGAGCAAACCCGGGTTCTCTTGGCCGCCCCCAAGGCCGCGCCCATGCACCACCGGGGCACCACGGAGACGCAAGCCCTGGCTGAGGCCATTTTCCAATTGGCCTTGCAGCGCGATGCCCTGCGGGAAGACATGGCAGTGCAGGTTGAGCAAGCCAGCTTGAGTGTGCAGCAGGAAAAAAACCGGCTGGCTGCGCTGATGTCCGAACTCACCCAAAGCGTGGTGGTGTGCAATCTGGACGGTCGCATCATTCTCTATAACAACCGCGCGCGGCTGCAGTTCAAGACACTGTCGCAAGCCCCTGCTTTGGCGGGCGGAGCGGAGTTGGTGGGTATCGGGCGTTCCATTTATGCCGTGTTTGACCGGCAACTGGTGGCGCATGCGCTGGACAGCATTCAGCAGCGCATCGTTCGCGGGGCAGGCAGCCCGTCCGCCCAGTTTGTCACCACCACCCAGGCCGGGCAGCTGCTTAAAGTGCAAATGGCCCCGGTGCGCAACGTGGAGGGCTCGGGTGGTTCCGGTATTCAGGGCTTTGTCCTGATGCTGGACAACGTGACGCGCGCTTTTGAAGAAGAGCACTTGCGTGACCAGGTGCTGCATGGCCTCACCGAGGGCAGCCGCTCGTCACTGGCAAACATTCAGGCCGCCGTGGACATGCTGGCCTACACCGATCTGGATGCGGTGATGCGTGACCGATTTCTGGCCGTGGTGCGGGAGGAGGTCAGCAGCATGGGCGCGCGCATCACTGACCTGGCGCAAAAATCGACACAAGGCTTGAAGGCGCGCTGGCCGCTCGAAGAGATGATGGGCGCTGATGTGTTGCTGGCGACCCAGCGCCGCATCGAGGCCCGTACCCAGCGCACCGTCTCGCTTGAAAACCTGGATCAGGGTCTGTGGCTCAAGGTGGACAGCTTCAGCCTGACGCAGGCGCTGGATTATCTGGCGATGCGCCTGGTGGATGAGTTTGATGTGCGGTTTTTCCGGCTGCGCCTGCAGGCTGCGGGTGCGCGTGCCCAGCTCGACCTGATCTGGACCGGGCAGGTGATGAGCACCGAGACGGTGATGAGCTGGGAGATGGACAGCATGCGGTTTGGGCCTGAGAGCACGCCGCTGACGGTACGCGATGTGGTGGAGCGCCATGGCGGCGAAATGTGGTTTGAGCGGGAGCGCACCCGCCATGAGGCGTTTTTCAGGTTTTTGCTGCCTCTGGCGAGCGTGCAGGAGCAAATGGAAGCCACCCGGATTTTGCACAATGACAGCCGCCCCGAGTACTACGACTTCGACCTGTTCCAGTCCACCGATCAAAGCCATGCGCTCGAAGACCGCCTGCTCGGTGACCTGACTTACACCGTGTTTGACACCGAGACGACGGGCCTGAGTCCGTCCGGTGGGGATGAGATCATCCAGATCGGTGCGGCGCGCATTGTCAATGGCAAGCTCTTGCGCCAGGAGAGCTTTGAGCAACTCGTCAACCCCGGGCGTTTGATTCCGGCAGCAACCATTCCGATTCATGGCATCACCCAGGACATGGTGATGGGCAAGCCGGTGATTGCCGAGGTGTTGCCCGCGTTTTATGCCTTTGCCCAGGACACGGTGCTGGTGGCGCACAACGCGGCGTTTGACATGAAGTTTTTGCAGTTGCAGCAAGCGAGGACGGGGCTGGTGTTCAACCATCCGGTGCTTGACACCTTGTTGCTGTCGGCGGTGGTGCACCCCAATCAGGAATCCCACCGGCTCGAGGCCATTGCCGAGCGCTTCAACATCACGGTGCTGGGGCGGCACACGGCCTTGGGCGATGCTTTTGTGACGGCGGAAGTCTGGTTGCGCCTCTTGCCCCTGCTTCAGGCAATGGGTATCCACACCCTGCGACAAGCCCGTGAAGCGGCACAAAAAACCTACTACGCCCGGCTGAAATATTAGGCAGGAGCGCTGTTATATTCAGTGCCCAACCCACACACGTTTCCTGGTAATCGTCAAAAATGAACTCAAAACACCTGCAGCGCGGCGCCATCAGTGGCGACGGTATTGCCCTCTTGATTGGTGGCGCGGCACTGGGCGGGCTCTTTGTTTATTCCGCGATGTCGGGATACGAGCTGCCCTTGTGGCCCGCGCTGGCCGTGACTGCTGTGAACCTGGTGGCGGCTGGCCGCTTGGCCTGGTCTGTCATCCAGGCCAAAAAGCGCCGTCCCTAGAAAACTTGGCGCGGGCGCGGCTCAAAAACGTCCGCCAGCGTAGCGCTGCTGCAGCACTTCTTGCAGGGTTTGCACCACCTCAAAAGCGTCTTTCAAATGATTGCGTTCGAAATTCGATAGTTCATCCAGCGCCAGAAAGTTATCGGGTGCCTTGCCCTGGGCCATCTGGCGGGACTGGTGGGCAATGCGCAACTTGCCCAGAAATTCGAGCGCATCGCGCAGGTCACGGGCGCTTTGCGCGCTGACTTCCCCCGCCTGGGAGGATACTTCCAGCCGGTCATGGGTATTGGCCACGGTGACCCCGGCGGCCAGGGCATAGACCCGGGCCAGATCCACAATCGGGACAATGCCGCTGTGCTTGAGGTCAATCGCACGCGCGCCTTCCCCCTCCTTGATCAGGGTGATGCGACCAAACAGGCCCAGAGGAGGTCGGTGTTTGAGGGCGTTGCCCACCATGTGAGCGAGGAACAGGCTGTTGCCCTGGGTCCGCTGTGCGACTTCTTCGCGCAGGCTGTCGATGAGTTCGGCTTTGCCGTGGATGGCTCGCAGGTCAAAAAACACGCAGGTGAGCATGAGCGCCTTGGGCTTGGGCTGGTCCACCCAGGTTTGAAAGTAATGCGCCCAGACTTTGCGTGGCTGGCGCCAGGTGTCGGTCATGGCCATCATCTCGCCGGGGCAGTGGATGTAGCCACAGGCCGCCAGACCATCACACACCCATTTGCTGAAGGTCTTGAAGTAGTCGCCATGCAGCGCTTCGTCAAAACTGTCGTCAAGAACCAGGCAGTTGTCCTGGTCCGACTTGGCCGTTTGCTCACTGCGCGCCTGTGACCCGGCGGCCACCCAGACATAGTCGATGGGCGCGGGCCCGAACCGGGCCTCGGCGAGGTGAATCAGCCGGGTTGTCAGGGCATCGGTGATGGCGGTGACGATATGCCCTGTGCTGTAGGCGCTGGCCTGGGCTGCCGCCAGGTGTTGCTGCAGCAGCTTGATGCGCGAACTGATCTGCACCAGGCCTTCGAGGGTGGTTTGCTTGTAAATGTCACCGGCGAGATAAACGGCCGAGGTGCTATGTTGTTCGGTCAGGTCGGTGGCGGTGATCATGCCGGCGATGCGCTGGCCGTCCATCACCGGTACATGGTGGATGTTGTGGCGCGCCATCATCAGCAAGGCTTCAAAGGCCGGGCTGTTGGCCTGCAGTGTCAAGGGGGCCAGGGTGGCGATATCGGCCACGGCGCGCCCGCTGTCCAAGCCCTGGGCAATGACCCGGTTGCGCAGGTCGCGGTCGGTGATGAGGCCAAACAAGTGGTCCTGCTCCACCAGCAACACCGACGAGACGCGTCGATCCCGCATCAGCTCTGCCGCCGCGCGGATGGTTGCTGTGGGCGACAGGGTGATGGCCTCGCGCTTGAGTAGCGAGCGAATCGGGGCCGAGAGCAGGTTGAGTGCCGTGCCCTGGGTTTCAGAGGGGGCGTGGCCGGATGGGTTTTCAGGTAGCTGACCGGGCTTCGGGTGGCTTGGCGGGAAAGTGTCAGATGATGTCATGATCAATCCAGAAAAACGCGGCAAACAGGCCGTCAAGTAGCGTACTGCATTGCCGCTGCCACACCCGCGTTCAGGTCGGGGTAGGTGTGCTCCGGGCCAATGGCGGCCATAAAACCGCAACGCCGGGCCATATCCAGCGGCTGATGGTTGAGCCCCGAGACCAGCAGGCGCACGCCCGACTTGGTGCAGGCGCGGGCCAGGTCATTGAGCGTGTCGGCCCCGGAGGAGTCGACATAAATCACGTTTTTCATGTCCAGCAACAGGACCTGGCAGGGCAGGTTTTCACGCAGGTCTTCAATCAGCTTGACAGCGCCCAAAAACAGCGCGCCGTACAGCCTGAAGCCCGCAAACCAAACCGGGTGTGTGGCGGTGGGCGCGGGCAGGTCCGGGTGCTCCGGCAGGGTGATGGACTCGAAGCGTGACAGGCTGGAGATCCGGTAGATGAAGGTGATGCAGGCAGCCACCAGCCCAACCTCAACCGCTACCGTCAAATCAAACACCACAGTCAGGAAAAACACCGCCAGCAAGGTGATCCGGTACGGCATGCGGAACTGCCGCAAGTGCAGGAACTCGCGCCACTCGCCCATATTCCAGGCCACAAACATCAGAATGGCCGCCATGGCCGCCAGCGGGATGTCCTGGGCCAGCGGGGCTGCCAACAGCACAATCAGCAGCAGGGTGACCGCATGCACAATGCCGGCCACCGGGCTGCTGGCGCCACTCTTGACGTTGGTCACGGTGCGCGCGATGGTGCCAGTGGCCGGCATGCCGCCAAAAAAGGGGGTGACGAAGTGGGCGATGCCCTGGGCCATGAGCTCCTGGTTGGGGTTGTGGCGGTCATCGATCATGCCGTCGGCCACGCGGGCACACAGCAGCGACTCAATGGCGCCCAACATCGCCAAGGTAGCTGCGGGCAGCAGCAGGTAGCGGGCAGACGCCCAGGAGAATTCGGGCCACACCAGCGCAGGCAGAGCGGACGGAATTCCCCCAAACCGGCTCCCGATGGTTTCCACCGGCAAGTTGAACATGGCTACGCTGGCGGTGGCCAGCACCAGGGCCACCACGGACCCGGGTGCCATCGCACACCGGGCGGCCCACACCTGCTTTTGGGCCAGCTTGGGAATCACCACCTGCCACGCCACGATGACAGCCAGGCAGGCCAGAGACAGCGCCGTGGCTGTCCAGCTCAGGGTCGGCAATGCCCTGTGCAGGGACGACA
>CALRWE010000067.1:0-20948 GCA_943371745.1 Rhodoferax sp. OV413 | reverse complement strand
GGGCGCAAGAACTGGTGCAGCGTGAAGCTGAAGCACAGCTGCTGGGCTGGTTGAGCGAGCTGGAGCGCGCCCACCAAGCCCACAGGGAACCTGACGGTGCCCGAACCGATACCGCCGGACAGGAGCAGTACCTGTATTTGCTCTCGGTCCTGGGGGCCAAGACCCACAAACCCGAGCTGCAGATCGAGGTGATGGTGGCCCAACCCAAAGTCATTGGCGGCTGGAGCAAGCCCAAGACAGTGCGCTCCCAGCCAGGCGCGGGCCAGGCGGTCTACGACCGGGCCACCGAAGTGGACCATGAGGTCCTGCAACTGTTCCCGGCCATGGCCAGCCTCACAAGCCATTACTACGCCTTCAGCTTCAAGTCGAAGGTTCCGCTTGGCGGCCAGGTGGGCGTGATGGCCCTGCAGCAGGCCGCCCGCACCGGGCGCCTCCTGCTCGACGCCGGTAAGGGCATGGCAGGTGCAGTGGTGCAATGGGGCCCGCCCCAGCCCTTGCGCTGGGAATGGCATGAGGTCACCAGCATGAGCGAGCCCGGCTGGGTCTTGCGTGCCCGACTGAGCGATGACCAGGTGCAACTTTGTCTGAACAACCCGCCGCTGTACCTGGACCCCGCCCGGGGCCTGTGCGGCTTGGCCCAGTCAGAGGGCCTGGGTGCGGCGCAACTGGCGGTGCTGCTGCGCTCCCCGCCGCTTAAACCCTCGGCCCTGAAAAAGCACCAGGCGGCCCTGGTACAGCGCCTGGGCCCGGTGCCGCTGCCGCCCGTGGTGGAGCAACTCCCCACCCTGCAAGGCATCACGCCCACAGCCTGCCTGCACCTCTCGGCGGTCGTGCCCGACGCCTTGGCGCACAGGGGCATGCTGCAGGCCCAACTCAGCATGAACTATGGCGGACGCCGGGGCTGGTGGGCCGGCCAGGGCAGCACCGTGCTGGTGGACGATACAGCAGGCCGCGCCCTGCTGCAGCGCGATGTGGAAGCCGAACTCGATCTCGTCACCCGCCTGGCGGACCTTGGCCTGCAACAGCACCACGGCGCTTTCTTTGGCATGGAAGGCCCTGCCTCGCAGCACAAGTGGCTGCGGTGGATGGATGATGACTTTACTGAGGTGCGCCAGGCCGGCTTTGACGTCACGCTCGATGACACCCTGCAGGACTGGATCAGCCACGCCGACTCACTGGATGTGCAATTGCTCCCACACGGCGACGGAACGGACGCCGAGGCACCAGAAGCCGCCACCTCGCCCTGGTTTGATTTGTCCCTGGGAATGGAGATTGATGGCGTGCGCCACAACATCCTGCCCTGGCTGCCTTCCCTGATTGCGCAAGCCGCTGCCAGCCCGCTGGACCCGGTCACCGGCCTGCCCGAGCTCGCCCCGTTCATCTACCTGCGCAAACCCACGGGCAGCGGCTTCATCCGCCTGCCCACTGACGGCCTCAAGCCCTGGATGGCCGCGCTCTTGGAGCTGGTGGGCGACCGCAGTCACGACTTCTCGGGCGAGACCCTGAAACTCTCGCGCCTGGACGCCATGCGCACCACCGCATCATTGGGCGAAGGCGCGGTGTGGGAGGGGGCGCAGGCCCTGCGCGCCATGGTGCAGCAGCTCACCGGCCGCAGCGAGTTGCCGGTGGTGCCCGTGCCCGCCAGCGTGCAGGCCAGCCTGCGGCCCTACCAGCAGCAGGGCGTGAACTGGCTGCAATTCTTGCGCCAGCACAGCCTGGGCGGCATTCTGGCCGACGACATGGGCCTGGGCAAAACCCTGCAAACCCTGGTGCACATCCAGATCGAGAAAGACGCCGGGCGCCTGACGCACCCCGCGCTGATCATTGCGCCTGTGAGCCTGATGGGCAACTGGCGGCGCGAGACCGAGCGATTTTGCCCGCAGCTGCGCGCGCTGGTCATTCATGGCAAAGACCGCCATGAGGTGACCGACACCATCGCTGAACATGACATCGTGATTGCACCCTATTCCCTGCTGCAGCGCGACCGAGAAGGCTGGCTGGATGCGCCCTGGCACATCGTGGTGCTGGACGAGGCCCAAAACATCAAGAATGCCAGCACCCAGGCCGCCCAAGTGGCCAGCCAGCTCAACACCCGCCACCGCCTGTGTTTGTCAGGCACGCCCATGGAAAACCACTTGGGGGAAATCTGGAGCCTGTTCTATTTTCTGATGCCGGGTTTTCTGGGCAGCCAGAAGAAGTTTCAGGACCTGTTTCGCACCCCCATCGAGAAACAGGGCAACCCCGAGCGTTTGGCGCAACTGCGCGCCCGCATCACGCCCTTCATGCTGCGCCGCACCAAGGCGCTGGTGGCGGGTGAGCTGCCGCCCAAGATCGAAACCGTGATGCGCGTGGAGCTGGCAGGCAAGCAGGCCGATCTGTACGAGACCATTCGCCTGGGCATGGAAAAAACTGTGCGCGAGGCCCTGAACACCAAGGGCCTGGCCAAGTCGCAAATCACCATCCTGGATGCACTCCTGAAGCTGCGCCAGGTGTGCTGCGACCCCAAACTGCTCAAACTCGACGCGGCCAAAAAGGTCAAAACCTCCGCCAAACTGGAGCACCTGATGGAGCTGCTCCCGGAAATGCTGGGCGAGGGGCGGCGAATACTGCTGTTTTCGCAGTTCACCAGCATGCTGACCCTGATTGAGGCCGAACTCAAAAAACGCGGCATTCCGTGGGTCAAGCTGACCGGCCAAAGCCAGAACCGCGAGGCCCTGGTCGAGCAATTCACCTCCGGCCAGGTGCCCTTGTTTTTGATCAGCCTGAAAGCCGGAGGCGTGGGCCTGAACCTGCCCCAGGCCGACACGGTCATCCACTACGACCCGTGGTGGAACCCTGCCGTGGAGACGCAGGCCACTGACCGCGCCCACCGCCTGGGTCAGAAGCAAAGCGTGTGGGTGGTCAAGCTGGTGGCGCAGGGCACGATTGAGGAGCGCATTCTGGCGCTGCAAGCCCGCAAGGCTGAGCTGGCCAGCAGCATGTACAGCGAATCCGTGGGGCGTAAGGCGCCGCTGTTCAATGAAAACGACCTGACAGAGCTGCTTAAGCCGCTATCGTTTTGATTCATAAAAACATTATAAAACGCTGGCCACAGGCTGATTTCATGAAATTATTGACCTTTTTTGACTTTACCTGCCCCGCCATAGGCCAACCGGCCCGATGAGCCCCAACCTTCTCGCCCTGGGCGCCATCGCCCTGTGGGGCACGCTGGCCACGTTAGGGGTGGCACTGCGCCACGTACCACCGTTTTTACTGACCGGGCTGGCCTTGCTGGTGGGCAGCCTGATCGCCCTGCCGCTCTCGGGCTTTCGGTTGTCTCAGTGGAAGGTGTCGCTCACCACCCTGGCGCTGGGCGTGTATGGTCTGTTTGGTTATCACTTCTTGCTGTTTTTGGCATTGCGCCATGCGCCGCCGGTGCAGGCCAACCTGGTGAATTACCTGTGGCCGCTGCTGATGGTGGTGTTGGCACCCGTCATCCTGCCCGGCATGACGCTGCGTGTGGCACACGTTGGCGCGGCCCTGTTGGGGTTTGCCGGGGCTGCCGTGGTGATTTTGGGCGGCGCCGGGCCTGCGGACGCCACCGCCGACGCCAGCACCTGGGTCTGGGGTTATTTGCCCGCGCTGGGGGCGGCACTGATCTGGTCGACCTATTCCCTGCTGACCCGCCGGGTCGCGGCGTTTCCGACCTCAGCCATTGGCGGCTTTGCCCTGGTGTCGGGGGTGCTGTCCCTGCTGTGTCACGCTTGGCTGGAGCCGGCCGTTGAATTGAGTGCGCGCGACGGCCTGCTGATCGTCAGCATGGGCTTGGGGCCGATGGGTGCGGCGTTTTTTCTGTGGGACAAGGCGCTCAAAACCGGGGATGCCCGCCTGATCGGCATTCTGAGCTACCTCACTCCGCTCTTGTCCACCGCCCTGTTGATCGCGGTGAGCGGACGGGACTTGACCTGGAATGTCGCTTTGGCTGCGGTGATGATTGTGGGCGCCGCCATTTTGGGCACCCGCAGCCGTTAAAAAAGCGCACGGGGGACTGCGGATTCGATTGCACAATCGGCGCATGATCAACCTCTCCGACATCGAAGCCGCCGCAGCCCGCCTGCAAGGCCACCTGCTGCGCACGCCTTTTGTGGCCTCCAGAACGCTATCTGACATCACCGGCGCGCAGGTGTTTCTCAAGTTCGAGAACCTGCAGTTCACAGCCTCCTTCAAGGAGCGGGGCGCCTGCAACAAGCTGGCGCAACTCACGCCCCAGGAGCGCCAGCGCGGCGTGATTGCCATGAGTGCCGGCAACCACGCCCAGGGCGTGGCTTACCACGCACAACGCCTGGGGCTGCGCGCCGTGATCGTGATGCCGCGCTTTACGCCGGGCGTCAAAGTAGAGCGCACGCGCGGTTTTGGCGCCGAGATCGTGTTGCACGGCGACACCCTGGACGAAGCCCGCGCCCACGCGCTGGTGCTGGCCGAGCAACAGCAACTGGTGTTTGTGCACCCGTACGACGACGCCGACATCGTGGCCGGGCAAGGCACGGTGGGGCTGGAGATGATGCAGGATGTGCCCGAGCTCGACACCCTGGTGGTCGCCATTGGGGGCGGTGGCCTGATCGCAGGCATGGCCACCGCCGCGAAGTCAATCAAGCCCGGCGTCGAGATCATTGGCGTGCAAACCACGCGTTTTCCGGCCATGTTCAATGCCATCAAAGGCACGCACCACCCGCAGGGCAACAGCAGCATTGCCGAAGGCATTGCAGTGGGCACCCCCGGCAAAATTGCCCAAGCCATCGTCAAACAGCACGTCGATGACCTGCTGCTGGTGGACGAAGGCGACATCGAGCAGGCCATCGTGATGCTGCTTGAAGTCGAGAAAACCCTGGTCGAAGGCGCGGGCGCGGCGGGCCTCGCCTGCATGCTGAAATACCCCGAACGCTTCAAGGGCAAAAAGGTCGGGCTGGTGCTGTGCGGCGGCAACATCGACCCCCTCCTGCTCGCGGCCATCATCGAGCGCGGGATGGTGCGTGCGGGTCGGCTGGCCCGCATCCGGGTGAGCGCACGGGACATTCCCGGCTCGCTGGCCAAAATCACAGCGACCGTGGCCGGGGCCGGGGCCAACATCGACGAAGTGCACCACCAGCGGGCGTTCACCACGCTGGCAGCCCAAAATGTCGAGATTGAACTGGTCATCCAGACCCGCGGACCCCAGCACATTGCCGATGTGTTGACTGAGTTGCTGGCGGTCGGGCTTGAGGCCCAGGTGATCCGCTAGTAAAATCAGAAAAACCGCGAATTTGACAACTTAAGGAAACACCATGTCCAAACCCGCTGCCCACACTGAAACCACCTCATCCGACCCGGTCGAAGACGTGGTGGGTTACATGCCCATCGTCTTGCCTCTGGTGGGCGGGGTGTTGATGTTTTTGTTGGCGTTCATCGCCGTGACGATGGCCTGAGGGTTCGCCCATCTGATCAGTCGCGGGTGGCGTCCCCTCACCGTCACCGCACCAAGGGCCGCTTTCAGTGGCCCTTTTTTTGGCAAAAAAGTCCGCCAAATCCAACGGCGTTCGGCTGAGCCTTCCGCCTGAGCCCCTTGCAGGCACCTACACGGCAGCCCGCATAAACGCATAACCTCATGCTTTTTTTGCATATTTTTTGCAGGCCTTTTGGATGTAACTGTCAGGTAACCGGCAGTCAAGTTCTTAGAATGAACACCTCGCAGCCCGTGTGACTGGCCAAACACCAAGCCGCCTCGCACCCGAAAAATCACTTTCTCAAAATTCATGCCCTGTGTGCCGCCGCCGCACCTCAGTGCGTTCATTTTGAAAAAATGATTTTTTTATTTGGAGCATATTCATGAACTCACCTGCCATGCAAGGCTTGAACCTCAAAACCCCCAGCTACGTCAAGAACGCCAAGCTGATCGCCTGGGTGGCCGACATGGCCGCCCTCACCAAGCCAGCCGACATTTACTGGTGCGATGGCTCCGACGAAGAATATGCCCGCCTGTGCCAGCAACTGGTGGATGCCGGAACGTTCAAAAAACTCAACGCCGCCAAGCGCCCCAACAGCTTCCTGGCCTGTTCCGACCCCACCGACGTGGCCCGCGTGGAAGACCGCACCTTCATCTGCTCCGAGAAAAAAGAGAACGCCGGCCCCACCAACAACTGGATGGCCCCCGCCGACATGCGCGCCCTGCTGCAAAACGGCACCACGGAGGCGCCTGCCCTCTTTGACGGCTGCATGGCAGGGCGCACCATGTATGTGGTGCCTTTTTCGATGGGCCCGCTGGGCTCACACATCTCGCACATCGGCATTGAGTTGAGCGACAGCGCCTATGTGGCGGTCAACCAGAAAATCATGACCCGCATGGGCAAGGCCGTGTACGACGTGCTGGGCGTGGACGGCGAGTTTGTACCCTGCATGCACACCGTGGGCGCGCCGCTGGCAGCCGGTCAAGCCGATGTGAAATGGCCTTGCAGCAAGACCAAGTACATCGTGCATTACCCCGAAACCCGCGAAATCTGGTCTTACGGCTCCGGCTACGGCGGCAACGCCCTGTTAGGCAAAAAGTGCTTTGCACTGCGCATTGCCTCCAACATGGGCCGCGACCAGGGTTGGCTGGCCGAGCACATGCTGATTTTGGGCGTGACCAATCCGCAAGGCAAAAAATACCATGTGGCAGCAGCCTTCCCCAGCGCCTGTGGCAAAACCAATTTCTCGATGCTGGTGCCCCCAGCCGGCTTTGACGGCTGGAAAGTCACCACCATTGGCGACGACATCGCCTGGATCAAACCGCATGCGGACGGCAAGATGTACGCCATCAACCCCGAGGCCGGCTACTTCGGCGTGGCGCCCGGCACCAACTACCACACCAACCCCAACTGCATGGCCAGTCTGGACAAAAACACCATTTTCACCAACGTGGCCCTCACCGATGACGGCGATGTGTGGTGGGAAGGCATGGAAAAAGACGGTGGCGGCTTACCCGCGCACCTGATCGACTGGCAAGGCAAAGACTGGACACCCGAGATTGCCAAGGCAACCGGCGCCAAGGCCGCGCACCCCAACTCTCGCTTTACCGTGGCCGCAGGCAACAACCCCGCGCTCGACCCCGAATGGGACAACCCGGCTGGCGTGGCAATTGATGCCTTCATTTTTGGCGGCCGCCGCTCCACCACGGTGCCATTGGTCACCGAAGCCCGTACCTGGATGGAAGGCGTTTACATGGCCGCCACCATGGGCTCCGAGACCACCGCTGCCGCTGCGGGCCAAATGGGCGTGGTGCGCCGCGACCCGTTTGCGATGCTGCCTTTCTGCGGCTACAACATGAGCGACTATTTCCAGCACTGGCTGGACATGGAGCACAAGCTGGAAGCCTGTGGAGGCACCCTGCCCAGCATTTACTGCGTGAACTGGTTCCGCAAGGGCGATGATGGCAAGTTTGTCTGGCCCGGCTACGGCGAAAACATGCGTGTGCTCAAGTGGATGATTGACCGCCTCGAAGGCGCTGCCGCAGGTGCTCCAACAGGCCCTCAAGGCCACGACAACCTGTTTGGCATCAGCCCCAACTACAACGAGCTCACCTGGACCGGCCTGGACTTCACGCCCGAGCAGTTCACCACCGTGACCAGCATCGACAAGGCGGCCTGGGCTGAAGAACTGAAGCTGCACACCGAGTTGTTCCAGCAACTGGCCTACCACCTGCCCAAAGAACTCCAGGCCACCAAGGCCCAGATCGAGAAGCGCCTGACAGACTGAAGACGCCCCTGACGCTCGGGTGTCATGCACAAAAAAGCCACTTCAAGAAGTGGCTTTTTTTACAGGTGCAACGCGGTGGACGATGCACCGGCTCCGGCGGCTGGGCCTCAGTTTTCCTGTTTTTCCCGAATGGCGAGCAGGTCAGCCATGACGCGGCGGTCGGATTTGGCAATCACCCACATGCGCTCGTCGGCGCGCTTCAGCGCAACCCGGCGAGACCAGGCATTCAGGGCGGACATCGTGGCGTGGGCTACGTTGCGGGCCGCACCGGCAAACAAGCCCAAGGCCGCAAAGCCCACGACCCACAAACTGACCCATGCCAGCATCAAGTGACCATCGGCCCACGTGTCAATCAACTGATCCGCCACCACCACCAGAGACGACACCATGGCAGCCAGCAACATGGCTGCCAGGCCCTTGGTGCTGTCGAAGTCTCTGCGCATCGATTTCACGGAACTCACCGCCGACTCGACTCGGGCAACGCCCAAGTGCTGTGCCGGAAAACTGGGTTGTATAAAGCTTGTCATGTTCAAATCTCACTGATTTAGCCTGCCTGGATGGCAGCAATGGGCACAATACTAGGGTTAATACTGATATTTTCCTAATTTATATGTGTGATGTTGACTATTCACATCTGTGATTAAATGCCCCATGAACCCGACCCACTTTCGTGCCCTGGACCTGAATCTGCTGCGCGTCTTTGACGAAGTGATGACCGAGCGCAGCCTGACCCGGGCCGCACGCAACCTCAACATCACCCAGCCCGCTGTCAGCAATGCGCTGCGCCGCTTCCGCGAGTCCGTGGGCGATGAACTGATCAAGCGCGAGGGACAGGAGATGACGCCCACGCCCCGGGCCCTGGCGATCTGGCCTGCCGTGCGGGAGGCATTGCGCCAGCTGCAGGACGTTTTGAGCCCCAACACCTTTGTTCCGGCACAAGCCACCAACAGCTTTGTGCTGGCCATGGCGGATGCCACTGCCGCCGAGCTGATGCCCGGCCTCATCCGGGTGCTGGACCGGGATGCGCCCGGTGTCTCCATTCGCGTCATTCCCTTGACCACGCGCGATCCCCGGCGCCTGCTGGACGAAGGCGCGGCCGATCTGGCGATCGGCTTCTTTCCGGTGGTCTTTGCCGACCTGACCGCGCGCACCCAGGCCGGCGAGGCGGTGGCCTTCAACCACCAGCGCCTCTTCAGCGGCGACTATATGTGCGTGATGCGCCGCGACCACCCGCTGTCGCGCGGGCCGCTCACCCTGAACCGCTATTGCGCCGCGCGCCACCTGCTGGTGAGCTTCTCCGGGCGTCCCTTTGGCTTCATCGACGAAGCCCTGGCACTGGTTGGGAGGGATCGCCGCATTGTGCTCACCGTGAACCAGTTCTTCACCGCCGGCCAGGTGGTCACCCAGTCCGATTTGCTCACGGTGCTGCCACGCCATTTTGTCAATATGACCGGCATTGCAGAGCAACTGGTGCTGCGTGAGCTCCCGTTCGTCGCTCCCAAGGTCCACGTGGACGCCTTGTGGCATCACCGCGCGCAACGAGACAGCGCCCACCGCTGGCTGCGCGAAACCATCAGCGCCTTGTCGCAACCCGTCCCCTGAGCATGAAGATTCAACTCCTCTCCGACTTGCACCTTGAAGCCCACCCGCACTGGGTGCCCACCCCCGCGCCCGGCGCTGACCTGCTGGTGCTGGCCGGTGACATCGGCTCCTACCAAAGCGGCTCGTCCCTGACTGACTCGGACTTCGGGCTGGCGCGCTTCTCCCCGCTGCAGGGCTGGCCCACGCCGGTGCTGTATGTGCCCGGCAACCATGAATACGACGGGCTGGATTTTGATGTGGCCCACCAGCGGCTGCAGGACACCTGTGCGCGCCTGGGGATCTCCTGGCTGGAGCGTGAGGTGCTGGTTTTGCCGCCCGGACCGGCCCACCCGCAGGCCGTGCGCTTTGTCGGCACCACACTGTGGACTGACTTTGACGCGCTGGCACTCCAGGCAGCCACCTCGTCCACCCCCGTCAGCGGTCTGCTGGCCCAGCAACTCAAGAGCCGCGACAAGGCTTTTCGGGCCGCCAATTACTACCTCAAAAAGAACAGCGCCACCCGCCATGGCGAACCCATGCTGGCACCCGCCCTGCGCGAGCAAGCGCTCCTTTGCCAGCAATGGCTCACCCAAGCCCTGGCGCAGCCCTTTGACGGCACCACGGTGGTGGTCACCCACTTTGCCCCGAGCCTGCTCAGTGCCGACCCGCGCTACGGACTCACCCCCGGCACCGCCGGCTTTTGCAACGCACTGGACGCCCTGCTGCCCCAGGCGCAACTGTGGTTGCATGGCCATCTGCATGCGCCCAGCGATTACCGGACGCAAGGCTGCCGCGTGGTGGCCAATCCGCTGGGTTACGCCCGCAAAAATGAACAAGCGGCTTTTGAGCCCAGCTTGTGTATTGACATTTAGGACACCCGCTTGCCTTGAGTACACTGGCGCCTCATTTAAAGGAGCACACCCATGAAGATTCTTCTTGCCGTTGACGGCAGCAGCTACACCAAAAAAATGTTGGCCTACCTGACCACCCATGACGAGTTGTTCAGCCCCAACAATGAATACACCGTGTTCACGGTGCAGGCTGCACTGCCCCCGCGTGCACGGGCCGCAGTCGGCAAGGAAATTGTCGTGAAGTATTACCAGGACGAGGCTGAGAAGGTGCTGTCGCCAGTCACCAAATTCCTGCTCCGTCACAAAATTGACGCCAAGAGCAGCTGGAAGGTCGGCCACGCCGGAGAATCCATCGCTGAAGCGGCGGAGAGTGGCAAATACGACCTGGTGGTGATGGGCTCTCATGGCCACGGCACGCTGGTCAACCTGGTGATGGGCTCGGTGGCCACCCAAGTGCTTGCGCACTGCAAAGTCCCCATTCTCTTGGTTCGCTAAGTTTCCTGCTCTCCTATGGCGCCCAGTCAGGGCGCTATATAAATCAGCACCTAAGACCTTATAAGACGCCGGCTAACGGGCATTCAGGCCATCAAAACAGGTGCTCAGCACCAGCTCGATGATCTGATCGGGCTGGTACAAGCCCCCCATTTTCAAGAACTCCAGCACCGGGTCACAGGCCCGGGCAAAGAAGGTGTACAAAATAGCGATGGCAGGCATGGTCGGGTTCAGCTGCCCTTGAGCCTGTGCCTCCTCAATCCAGCCGCCCAGGCGATCGCTTACGTCCATCAACCCTTCCATGTAGTCTTTGTTGGCGATCAACGCCGCACGCAAGGTGGAGTTTTGGCTGGGCAGCGAAGGCATCTCGCCGGCCAGCTTCACCTGCAGGGTCCAGCGCACCACGGCGCGCAGTTTTTCCAGCGCCGTGCCTTCAGGCGGCAGCGCGGCAATGAAGTCTTGCGCCCGGCGCATCACGCGCACCATGGCGGCGGCAGCCAAATCTTCCTTGCTGGAAAAATGCTTGTAGAGGCTGGCTTTGGCAATGCCCACCTGGGCGGCGACTTCGTCCACCGTCATGGCTTCAAAGCCTTTTTCGGCCAGGAGCCGGTTGACGGTCTGGACAATTGCCTCTTCACGGGCTTTGAGCATTTGCTGCTTGAACGAGGGTTTGAGGACGGCGCTGGATTTCATGCCTCTATTTTATTCAATCCCGTCGAAATCTGGAGGGCTCGGCTATTTTTATACTCAGTAGTTCACCTTAGACCAGGGACGTTGCAGCGGCGCGGGTCAAGGCGTCGGTCAGGGCGTCCAGCACAGCCGAGTCGAGATTCCAGCAGTGCCAATACAGCTCCACCGGCAACACGTGGCCCGGCGCCACATCCACCAGCCGGCCGCTGTGCAGGTGCTCGCGCACCTGCAGTTCAGGCAACACACTCACACCCCAGCCGGCCAGAACCGCGCTCACCTGCCCCTGTGAACTGGGCACATACATCTGGCTCAGGGCCACATGCGGCAAGCCAAACGCCAGCCCCACAAACTCCGACTGCAGGTCGTCCTTGCGGTTGAAGGCGATGAAGGGCATGTTCCGGAAGTTGTGCGGCGTGAGCCCTGTCGGGCAATGCTGGGCAGCGTACAACGGGTCGGCCACCGCCAGATAGCGCATGGCACCCAGCGGCACTTGCTTGCAGCTGCGCAAGGCCTGTTTGAGGGTGGTCACGCACCCCAGAACCTGTCCCTCGCGCAACCACTCGATGGTGCAATCCTGGTCGTCCGTGATGATCTCCAGGCCCAAGCCCTGGCGCGCCAGCCCGCTGAGAGCCAGCAGGGCCCAGGTGGCGATGCTGTCGGCATTGATGGCAATCGAAATCCGCTCCTGATCACGGCCCGGACCGGACGCACCGGGCGCCAGGTCTTTCAGGTCACGCTCCAGATCGGCCCGCAGCAGTCGTGTCTGCAAGGCGTGCTTGAGAAGCAGGCGCCCAGCCGACGTGGGCTTGAGCGGGCGGCTGCGCACAATCAGCACCGTGCCCACCTGCACCTCCAGCGAGCGCAAACGCTGCGATACCGCCGACTGGGTAATGGAAAGACGAACTGCGGCCCGCTCAAAGCCCCCCTCCTCCACGATGGCGGCCAGACATTCGAGGGCGTTGGGGTCAAACGTGTTCATGCAGGGCTCTTAAATAAGTGAACCTAATGTTTTAGGTAAGTAGTTAATTTTACTGTTCACCAGCATCCTGTTGGGCCACACTGCGCCCATGAAAATCATTATTCTCGGCGCAGGCATCATTGGCGTCAGCACCGCCTGGCATCTGTTGGAACAAGGCCACGAAGTCACTGTGGTGGAGCGCCAGCAGGACGCGGCGCTGGAGACCAGCTTTGCCAACGCAGCGCAAATCTCGGTCAGTTACTGCGAACCCTGGGCTAACCGGGATGCCCCGCTCAAGGCCCTGAAGTGGATGTTCAGCAAGCAAGCCCCGCTTTTGTTCAGGCCCCAACTCGACTGGCAGCAATGGCGCTGGGGCTTGCAGTTTTTGAGCCAGTGCAACGACACGGCTTTCGAGCGCAATGTGCAGCAACTCGTCGCCCTGGGCGCCTACAGCCACACCGCCCTCAAAGACGTGGTGCGCGCCACCGGCATCGAGTACAACCGCATGGAGCACGGCATTGCGCACTACTACACCGACCAGAAGTCGTTTGATACGGCTGGAGACGCGGCAGCCCTGATGCGCAAATACGGCGTGTCCCGCCGGATCGTCAGCCGCGACGAGCTGCTGCGCATCGAACCCGCGTTCAAGACCTTTGCAGACCGCATTGTGGGCGGCACCTACACCGCCAGCGACGAAAGCGGCGACGCCCGTGTGTTCACACAAGCCCTGGCCCAGCGCTGCAAGGCCCGGGGTGCCGAGTTTTTGTACAACCATGATGTGGTACACCTGAACAAACAAGGCGGCGCTATTGAATCAATAGCCATCAAGGCAAACAACACGCCTGCTGCAAGCCAAATTGGCTTAAAAACGCTCAAAGCCGACCACTATGTGGTGGCCTGCGGTTCTTTCACGGCCCCGCTGCTGCGCACCGTGGGTGTGGACCTGCCAATTTACCCCGGCAAGGGCTACAGCGCCACCTTCATGATCAAGCGGCCCGAGTTGGCGCCCAAAGTCTCCAGCATTGACGACCAGATGAAAATTGCCATCAGCCGGCTCGGAGACGAGCTGCGCGTGGCGGGCACGATTGAGGTAGGCGGCTATGACCTCTCGCTGGACACACCGTTGGCCAAAGCCCGCTGCCAGATGCTGTCGGACCGCATTGAGACCGTTTTCCCCGGCATGTGCGACACCCGCAACGAGGCAGAGGGCGGCACTCCCAACTACTGGGCCGGCCTGCGCCCCGCCACCCCCACCAACATTCCCTACATTGGCCAAACGTCCGTGGGCAAGCTGTGGATCAACGCCGGCCACGGCACCCTGGGCTGGACCCATGGCGCAGGGTCCGGCAAGGCGCTGGCCGAGCTCATGGACGGCCGCCAGCCCGAAATGAATTTTGGGTTTTACGGGAACATACCCAGCCCCACCCCCAGGCTGGCACCGGCGACCGCGGCGGGCTGAAGCCCGCGGGGGCCGGCCAGCTGCCAAGCCGCATCGGGCTTGGCAGCGACTCAAGCCGCTTAAAGGGCAGCTGCTTGCAGGGCAGCGTTAAAGGTGGCGCTGGGGCGCATCACCGCCTCCACCTTGGCTGTATCGGCCAGGTAGTAGCCCCCAATATCCACAGCCTTGCCCTGCACGATCTTGAACTCGGCCACAATTTGCGCCTCATTGGTGCCCAGCGTCTTGGCCAGCGGTGCAAAGTGCGCTTGCAACTCCAGGTCATCCGTCTGGCGGGCCAAAGCCTGCGCCCAATACATGGACAAGTAAAACTGGCTGCCGCGGTTGTCCAGCTCCCCGGTGCGGGTGGAAGGCGACTTGTTGTTCTCAAGCAACTGGCCCGTGGCCTCGTCCAGCGTTTTGGCGAGGATGGCAGCTTTTTTGTTGCCCGTCTTCAAGCCGAGGTCTTCCAGTGACACGGCCAGCGCCAGGAACTCGCCCAATGAATCCCAGCGCAGATGGTTTTCTTCCACCAACTGCTTCACGTGCTTGGGCGCGGAGCCGCCTGCACCGGTCTCGTACATGCCGCCACCGGCCATCAGGGGCACGATCGACAGCATCTTGGCGCTGGTGCCCAGCTCCATGATCGGGAAAAGGTCGGTCAGGTAATCGCGCAGGATGTTGCCCGTGACCGAAATCGTGTCCATGCCGCGAATGACCCGCTCCAGCGTGTAACGCATGGCGCGCAGCTGGGACATGTGATGAATCTCCAGGCCCGTGGTGTCGTGGTCTTTGAGGTACAGCTCCACCTTTTTGATCAGCTCGGCCTCGTGCGGGCGGTACGGGTCCAGCCAGAAAATGGCGGGCGTGCCGGAGTTGCGGGCACGGGTCACGGCCAGCTTGACCCAGTCGCGGATGGGGGCATCCTTGCATTGGCACATGCGCCAGATGTCGCCCTCTTCCACGTTTTGCGACAGCAGCACTTCACCTGTGGCGATGTCCACAATGCGCACTTCGCCGGCTTCGGCCACTTCAAAGGTCTTGTCGTGCGAGCCGTATTCTTCGGCCTGCTGCGCCATCAAGCCCACGTTGGGCACCGTGCCCATGGTGACGGGGTCGAAGTTGCCGTTGGTCTTGCAGAAGTTGATCATCTCCTGGTAAATACGGGCAAACGTGCTCTCGGGCATCACGGCCTTCGTGTCCTTCGGGCGGCCGTCCGCGCCCCACATCTTGCCGCCAATGCGGATCATGGCGGGCATGGAGGCATCCACAATCACGTCGCTGGGCGAGTGGAAGTTGGAGATGCCCTTGGCCGAATCGACCATGGCCAGCTCGGGGCGGTGCTCGTGGCAGGCGTGCAGGTCACGCTCCACCTCTTCGCGCAGGGAGGTGGGCAAGTCCGCAATCTTGTCGTACAGGTTGGACATGCCGTTGTTGACATTGACACCGAGTTCCCGGAACAACTTGGCGTGCTTGGTGAACGCCTCTTTGTAAAAAATCTTCACGCAGTGGCCAAACACGATGGGGTGCGAGACCTTCATCATCGTGGCCTTGACGTGCAGCGAGAACATCACGCCGGTCTGGCGGCAGTCTTCCAGCTGGTCTTCATAAAACTCGCACAGCGCCTTCTTGCTCATGAACATGCTGTCGATGATTTCGCCCGCAATGAGCTTGGTCAGCGGTTTGAGCACGGTGGTCTTGCCGCTCTTGCCCACCAGCTCCATGCGCACGTCGCGCGCGCGGTCCAGCGTCATAGACAACTCGTTGTGATAGAAGTCGCCCTTGGTCATGTGCGCCACGTGGGTGCGTGAGGCCATGCTCCACTTGCCCATGGAGTGGGGGTTTTTGCGGGCATAGCGCTTGACCGCCAGCGGCGCGCGACGGTCCGAGTTGCCTTCACGCAGCACGGGGTTGACCGAGCTGCCCAGGCACTTGGAGTAGCGCGCCTTGATCGCTTTGTCTTCATCGGTCTTGGGGCTTTCCGGGAAATCAGGAATGTTGAAACCGCGCGCCTGCAGCTCCTTGATGGCGGCCGTCAATTGCGGCACCGAGGCGCTGATGTTGGGCAACTTGATGATGTTGGTGTCGGGCAACAGGGTCAGGCGACCCAGCTCTGCCAGCGTGTTGGGCACCTTCTGGTCGTCGGGCAATACATCAGAAAACTCGGCCAGAATCCGCGCCGCCACAGAAATGTCGCTCGTCTCAATCTCAATACCAGCGGGGGCCGCAAAGGTGCGAACCACGGGCAGAAAAGAACACGTGGCCAACGAAGGGGCCTCGTCCGTGAGCGTGTAGATGATTTTTGAATTAGCCATGTTGGTCCTCGGTGTCTTTTGTGGAGAGGGGGAATGCGTGCGTCAATGTAAGACAACACCCTGTCACCAAGCTTATAGCAGGCGCCAAGGTTTGAAAGAGAAGGCAAAGATGCATCGTATGCTCATTTTTTAATAGCTACCAACCCAATAAATCAAGCAGCTGGAAGCCTAGGCAAGCATTATTTTATCAGCACAAGCCCACATTTGGTGTGTGGAGGCAGCTGGTGTAGGGCGACTGCCATTTGCTACATGGCCCGGACGGCATGTTTGCGCCGACCGAGCCTGCTGCCCGCGCAGAGCCACAGAGCCTTTACCCGCAGGGCTTTAGCGCTGGCAGTCTGATTGAGGTGGTGGAGACGCAGGCTGTGTGGCAGGGTGTTTGAGACTTTAATTGCTACATATTTCATAGCTTCTTGCGCACATTTCACGAGGGCTAGTGGCCAATTTGGCACTCAAACCTGCGGCAAATACCTGTCCAGTAGCTCCTGCACCGCATCCGCCTGCAGCACGTCCCTGCGGCGTTTGAGGGCTTCTCGGTCGGGTTGGTTTGCCATCCAGCGTTTGAACGCGACGAAGGTGGCGGGGTGCACGGTGTTCATGCGCGCCATGATGCCATTGGTGGCCACGATCACGGCGGAAAAGCCGGGCGAGTCCAACAGCACGTTGGCGCGGCGGGCCTGCACCACCCAAAAGTCGTCATCCTCGTCACTGAGCTTGATCGGGTGCGGGTCGTCGCCTGCGCGCTCACGGCGGATGATGTCCACTTCAAAGCCGTCTTTGTTGACGGCTGTGTATTTTTGGCTCTTGCGGATACGAAAGCTACTGTCCACCTTTTTCAGCACGCCCAGCATGGAGCTATCTACCTTGGCAAGTTGTGTTGAAAAGAGGATGCGTTTGCGGGTGTCCCACAGCAGGTCCATGTCGCGGGTGGCTAGCGTGTCCGAGTCCAGCCGCACTCCTGCAGTGGCCTCATAAGCGTAGAGCGCGTGGGTGCCTATCACCCGGAAGTGCGAGCTCAGTTGGGTGCTGGCTAAACGAGCCAGCAGCGCCACCACCAGTGGGTCCACCCGACCCACACGCAGGGCACGGTTCAAGCGCTGGTGCTGTTCCAAGGCGGCCTTTAGGCCGGACACGCGCTCCACGCTTTCGCGCTTGCGCAGAGTGAAACGCTCGTAAATAGCCTCGTTTTCTGGCGTGCGCGGGCCCAAGCTGGTTTCAGACCCGGCGGGGGTGGTGCGCACCAAGTATTTGGACTCAGGTGACGATGGTGGACCTGCATGCCAGTACATACCGCCGCGCACCTGGGCGGCTTCCTCTCGGGCTTCTTCCAAAGCTTCAAAAGTGGAAACGGCATCGATGTACTGGCGGGCGATGGCGGGGCTGATTTCTAGCATTTCGGTATATTAGTCTATTATTGCTTTTTATGCCGTAATTTTATATATATCAATGACTTGCATAGGATAATTTTGCAGGATGTTGGCATCCAGAATGGCGGTAAACCGCGCCGAGCCCGCCACTTAAAACCTCAGCCCCAGGGCTTCAGACAGTTGGGTCAGGTCTTGCAGGGCCTGTTCCGACTGTTGTTGTTGCGCGGCCTGGTATCGGCGCAGTTCTTCAAATTCAATACGGCGGTGGCGGTTGACCTTGCGGCATTTGAGGCGGTTGGCCTCGATTTCCTTGATCACAAAGGGGCGCGACACATTTAAAAAACTAGCTGCTTCTTGCGTGGTGAGTTCGTGTTTTTGCGGCACCAGCAGCATGGGTTCTTGTTTGGCCATTTGCCGCAACACGTCAGCAAAGAAACGCAAGGCGCGGGGAGGCAGCTTCAGCACGGGTGTTTCGTTTTTTTCGCCACCATCCGTGCCCATATCCAAAATGAGGTTGATGTGATCCGCCTTGGAATGGTCCAGCGCCGTCACCAGGCATTGGTGGGCCACGGCTGCCATTTCGGCCTCGGCAGCGTTGGCGGGGTCTAGTACTTCTTGGGTTGTCATGGGGTTCTCCTTCGCGCAGCGGCCTTGGGGGCTGGCCAGTCGCAATAGTTTGAATCTTGGCATTATTCGCAATAAACGAAATTATCGAAGTAAGTGAATTTTCTTGCTGGGTATTTGGCGGCCCTCACCATTGAAGCCTTCATCGCCCGCCTGCAAGCTGCGCAGGTGCCGGATTTATTGAGCTATGCACAAAAGCGCAACTGGGTCAAAAACCTGCTGGTTGATTTGAGCAGCCGCAACCTCATTGCACCAGAGCGCAAAGAGCCTGGCGTACGTTGGTGACTGGTACCTCAAAAATAGGATAACTTGTTGCAATTAGCCGTTGGCTAACTTTCTATTTATCCTATTAGGCTAAGCCAATCACTCTTAAGTTATTGATTTATATGGGTTCTATAAAGGATAGAGCGGCGCGGCCACGGGGCGTATGAAGGGCGGGGCTAGGGGGGCCATTTTTAATTTCATCGCTATTTGGCCCGCGCGGTGCGGCAGTTGGGCGGACCGACGCAATTTGTGTGTGAACAACCGCCCGGTGCACTGACGGTGTAAATTCGGCTTAACGTTCAACCATTGGAGAGGTCGCCATGCAAGTCAATGAAATCATTCAAGAGGCCCTGCGCCTGCCAGCCACAGCACGGTTTCAGATCGTTGACCAGCTTATGCAAAGCCTGGACAGGCCTGATCCTGAAATTGACCGTATCTGGGGCGAAGAGGCGGTGCGGCGACTGGCCAGTTTTGACACAGGACCCAGCAAAACCTATTCCCCCGAGGAAGTTTTTGGTCAAGACTGATGCAGGTTCGATTTACAGAGCTTGCCAAGCTCGAATTTGATGAGGCCCGCGCTTGGTATCGGGCGATTCGCCCCGAGCTGGGCAGTTCGTTCTCTCAAGAGGTGCGCACCGCCACACAGCGCATCACTCACATGCCCCTGATGTACCCGCTGGAAATGGGTGACATCCGGCGCTGTGTGCTCAAGCAGTTTCCCTACACGCTTCGCTATGCCGTGCGGGGCGAGTTGATTGTCATCGTGGCCGTCTCGCACCAACACCGTGCGCCAGATTACTGGGTGAATCGCAGCTCTGATGCTTGATGCAACTTTGCCACAGTCGTACTCCACCGCAAGAATTGCCTGCTGCTGTATCTGCACGTAGACCCCGCCACCGCACTCCCGGTGTTGCCCAACGCACGCGATGTGACCATCATTGGCCACTGGGGCACCAGTAACCTAGAGGTGCCGCTCACATCCCAGGCTGATTTGGATGCGGTCAAGCCGTTCATCAATGCGGCGTATGAAGGAAAATCTTATTCGGCATTCGCTACGTTTTTGATAGCTTTTTGCGCAACATCTACGAAGGCTAGCAGTCTATTTTTCGCACAACTCATACCCCGTACTCCGCCCACCGCCCACCGCCCTCCAGCCTGCGCAGCACGCCGCGCGCCAGCAGGTCGTTGATGTCGCGCAGTGCGGTGTCGGCAGAGCACTTGCCCAATGCCGCCCACTTGGCGTTGGTGAGCTTGCCTTCAAAGCCATCCAGCACGCGGTTCAGCACCAGCGTTTGCCGGGCGTTCATGGGTGTACCGGCCCAGCGTTGCCAGAACTGGGCCTTATCCAGCACCCCCATCAGCAAGCCATCGGCGCCCTGCACGGCGCGCAGCAGGCAGCCCAAAAACCACCTTAGCCAGGGCGTCACGTCAAGCGGGCCTTTTTGGGAGGCCTCCAGTTGGTCGTAATAGTCTTTGCGTTCACGTTGAATCTGGGCGCTGAAGCTGTAGAAGCGTTGTTGTGTTCCTTCAGCGCGGGCCAGCGCCATGTCGCCCACGGCGCGGCTGATACGGCCATTGCCGTCGTCAAACGGGTGCAGGGTGACCAGCCACAGGTGAGCCAGCCCGGCTTTGATGAGGGCGTCGCCCACGGGGGCAGCCTCGAACCACTGTAGGAACGCTTCGGTTTGGGTGGGCAAGGTGGCGGCGGGCGGGGCGGTGAAGTGCACTTTCTCGCGGCCCACTGCACCCGACACCACTTCCATGGGGCCGCTGGCGTCCGTGCGCCACGCGGCCACGGTAATACGCACCCGGCCGCTGTAGCCGGTGGGAAACAAGGCAGCGTGCCAGCCAAACAGACGCTCTGCCGTCAATGGCCGGGCATAGTTGCGGGTGGCGTCCAGCACCACGTCCACCACGCCGTCCACATGCCGGTCGCTGGGTGCCAAGGCACCAATGTCCAGCCCCAGCCTGCTTGCGATGGACGAGCGCACGGCGTCAAGGCTGAGGCGCTCGCCTTCGATCTCGCTGGTTTTGATGACTTCTTGTGTGAGCACCTGCAAGGTGGCTTGCTCGCGCTGGGCCATGCCAAGCTCTGCCATGCGGCCGATGAGTTGGCCCTGTACCCGGTGCACCTGCGCCAGGGGCGCGGCCAGCGAGGCTGCGTCAAAAGTGAGGTTTGGCCAGTCAGGCAATTGCCAGATGTAGCGGGGGGTACGGGTGGGGCGGTGGGCGCGCATGCGGTAATTATGTCGGATATTCACCGCATTTTTTACGGTGAATATCACTGCAATACGGCTCACAGTGGAGCATTAGTTTTGTTTACGCTATGTTTTCAATAGCTACCTGCGGACATTTCACTTGGACTACAGGCCATTTTCTGCAGCATAAATTTTCATGTTCGGCTCCCGCAGGTCGCCCTTTCGCACCGGCGACATGTCTGTGGTGCCCACCACTGGATCGCTTACTCCAGCGCGACTGTGAACGGCTGTTAGTTTCCGCGTAAATATGGTGTCGACAACCTGCCGGTCGAGTTCACTGGCTGAGCACGCTGGTTTCTTTGGACTTCCTTTGAATCGAATCGGTGTGCCCGCTCAGTAGGGCACGTAGGTGTTTTGGGGAGTCTGC
>CALRWE010000066.1:0-21339 GCA_943371745.1 Rhodoferax sp. OV413 | reverse complement strand
TCGCCAGCCGATTCTCCAGCAAATAGCCCAAGCCGGATGGTGCCTGGCACCTCTGGCTTACCACCCACCAGTGGCCGTCCGGCCCACGCGCCAGGTCAAAGGCGGCGATGTGCAGGTGCGTGCCTCCTACCGGTTTGACAGCATGCATCGCCCGCAAATAGCCCGGATGACCTTGCACCAGAGCCGGTGGCAACAGCCCTTGGGCCAGCAACTGCTGTGGCCCGTAAACGTCCACCATCACTTGCTCCAGCAAACGCATGCGTTGCAGCACGCCCGCTTCAATTTGCTGCCAGCTCTCAGGTTCCACAATGAGTGGAAACAGGTCCAGCGACCAAGGCCGCTGCGGCCCACCCTCATCGGCATAGACGTTGTAAGTGACGCCGTTGTCCCGAAGCTGGCGCTCCAGGTTGGTCATCCGTTGATTCAGGTCAATACGACTTGAATCAGCAATATTTTCAAAGAATTGGCCCCAGGCCGACGTTAGATGAGGGTCTGAAGCTATTGAATCAGTAGCGCTACTGATTTCCTGGCTTTCACCATCCGGAGCCAAGCCACGTATTTCGTCGAAATGCCCAGCCACGCGGGGGTAGACAGGCGGTGACAGCAGCGGGTCTTGGGGCGTCCGACGGGCTGCTGCAGAGGGGGAATCGTTTGGTTCTTGCACGGTGTCACAGTATGCCAGCGCCACGTCATGAAAAACAGGCCGCCGTCAGCGGCCTGCCGCCTCAAGATGCGCTGCGCCGCAGGTCCAGCGTGAACGGAAACTCCCGGCTGCCCGCCACGTTGATGGTGGCGGGTGGAATGACCATCGTGCCCGGGGTGTGGCCCATGGCGGCGAATCGGGCCATGCGCCGGCTCTCGGCCTCATAGGAGTTGATCGGGAAGGTATCCGGGTTGAGCCCGCCAGGATGCGCCACGTAATACTGGCAGCCACCAATGGAGCGTTTCATCCAGGTATCGACAATGTCGAAGGTCAGCGGCGTGTCAATGCCGATGCTGGGGTGCAGGGCCGAGGGCGGATTCCAGGCCTTGTAGCGCACACCGGCTGCAAACTCGCCCGTGGTGCCTGTGGATTGCAGGGGCAGGGCGCGGCCGTTACAGGTGACCACATAGCGGCTCTCATTGAGGCCTTTCACATGCACTTCAATGCGCTCCAGCGACGAATCCACATACCGGGCGGTACCGCCCGGCGCGCCTTCTTCGCCCATCACATGCCAGGGCTCCAGCGCGTTGCGCAGGGTCAGCTCAATACTGGCCGACTGGATGCTGCCCACAATGGGGAAGCGGAACTCGTAGTGCGGCGCAAACCAACTGGAATCAAAGGCATACCCCGCGCCACGCATCTCGGCCATGACGTCATCAAAGTCCATCTTGATGAAGGTTGGCAGCAGGAATCGGTCGTGCAGCTCGGTGCCCCAGCGCGTAGCAGGGGCCTTGTAAGGTGTCTTCCAGAAACGGGCCACCAGCGCCCGCAGCAAAAGCTGCTGTACGCTGCTCATGTGAGGGTGGGGCGGCATCTCGAAGGCGCGCAACTCCAGCAAGCCCAGACGGCCCGTGGCCGAGTCAGGCGAGTACATCTTGTCAATCGAGAACTCGCTGCGGTGGGTGTTGCCGGTGGCGTCAATCAAGATATTGCGCAGCGTGCGGTCCACAAGCCATGGCGGCATGCTCTGGCCGTGCAGCTCACGGTTTTTATAGATTTGCTCAATGGCTATTTCCAGCTCATAGAGCTGGTCGTTGCGCGCTTCATCCACGCGCGGCGCCTGGCTGGTCGGACCCACAAACATGCCACTGAACATGTAGCTCAGCGACGGATGGTTGTGCCAGAACAGCAGCAGGCTGGCCAGCAACTCGGGTTTGCGCAAAAACGGGCTATCGGAAGGCGTGGCGCCACCCATGACGAAATGGTTGCCGCCGCCGGTGCCAGTATGTCGCCCGTCCTTCATGAACTTTTCTGCGCTCAGCCGGGACTCAAACGCCGCGTTGTACAAAAATTCGGTATTTTTGACCAGGTCTTTCCAGCGTGACACGGGGTGAATATTGACCTCGATCACACCCGGATCGGGCGTGACTTGCAGCAACTTGAGGCGGGGGTCGCGCGGCGGCGGGTAACCTTCCAGCACCAACTGAACGGCCAGTTCTTCCGCCGTGGCTTCAATGGCCGCCAGCAGGTCCAGGTAGTCGTCCAGCTTCTCCAGCGGGGGCATGAAGACGTAGATCACACCAGAGGCTTCACCCAAAGCCTCAGCCTTGGGGCCACTGGCGCGACGGGGGTCACGCACCTCCACACACAAGGCACTGCGGGTGATCCAGGCGGCAGATTCAAGGCGCTTGGGCACACGCGCAAAAGCGTCAGGCTCCTCTTGGGTGTGGCTTTGCGCACGGCTCACCATTTGGGCAGCGGCGGGGGTCGTTGCGGTCTGGAACAAACGCGTTGCCTCGGGTTGCGGCCCGGTACCTGACAGATAAGGCGTGCCACCCGAGGCGGCTTCCGGCGCGAGCCCGGAGGGCTCGGTGACCTGTGCATAACGACCAGCCAACATCTCGTGGGCTGGCAAGCCATGGCGAGGGGCAGAAGGGTCTTGCTCGATCAGGTAAGGGTAGTCTGCCTTGCTCACCCAGGGCTGTGAATCCAGCGGCAGGCGCAGGCCCATGGGGGAGTCGCCCGGCATCAGGTACAGGCGCTCGTCCCGCAAGAACCATGAGCCGGTGACCCAGGCGGGGCCATCGGTACCCGGTTTTTCATCCACCTTCACGGGCAGTACATAGCCCACGACCGTATCCAGCTTCTGGGTAAATACCCGGCGCAGTCGGGCGCGCTCCATTTCGTCGTCCAGCTTGGAGTTGAAGGGGTCCACGTTGACCGGCAGGCGGCGCTCACGCCACAGGTAATACCAGACATCCTCATACGCGCCCAGCATGAACTCATCGGTGATGCCCAGTTTGGTCGCCAGCGTTTTGGTAAACCGTCGGGCATCGTCACTGGTGTAGTGGGTGGGTACGCGCTCGTCAGTGAACAGGGCCGGGTTAGCCCAGACCGGCTGGCCATCAGCGCGCCAGTAAATATTGAGTGCCCAACGGGGCAACTGCTCGCCGGGATACCACTTGCCTTGCCCAAAGTGCAGAAAGCCGCCCTGGCCGTATTCGTTTCGGAGTTTTTGCACCAATTCGGTGGCAAAACCGCGCTTGGTCGGCCCCAGTGCGTCGGTGTTCCATTCCGGTGCATCACGGTCACTGACCGCCACAAAAGTGGGCTCACCGCCCATGGTCAGGCGCACGTCGCCTGCATCCAGCTCTTCGTCAACCTTGTGCCCCAACGCCATGACAGCTTGCCATTGCTCAGCGGTGTAGGGCTTGGTCACGCGCGGTGACTCATAAATGCGTGTGATGGCCATGTGGTGCTCAAACTCCACTTCGCATTTATCCATACCGCCCTCAATGGGTGCAGCACCCGAGGGCTGGGGCGTGCAGGCCAGCGGAATGTGACCCTCACCCGCCAGCAAGCCGGAGGTCGCGTCCAGCCCCACCCAGCCCGCGCCGGGCAAGTAGACCTCGCACCAGGCATGCAAATCGGTGAAATCAACCTCGGTGCCGCTGGGACCATCAAGGGACTTCACATCCGGCTTCAACTGGATGAGGTAGCCCGAGACAAAACGCGCCGCCAGGCCGCAATGGCGCAGCAGTTGCACCATCAGCCAGGCCGAGTCGCGGCACGAGCCGGAGCCCAGCTTGAGGGTTTCATCCGGCGTCTGTACACCTGGCTCCATGCGGATGAGGTAGCTGATGTCCTTGTGCACCATCTGATTGACGTCCACCAGAAAGTCAATGGAACGGCGCTTTCTGCGGTCAATGCGAGCCAGACAAGCCTTGAGGCGATCGGTCAGGTCGTCAGCCGCCAGATAGGGCGCCAGTTCTTGTTCCAGCAAGGCCTCGTACTTGAAGGGAAAGTTCTCGGCACTGGGTTCCAGAAAGAAGTCAAAGGGGTTGTAGACCGCCATTTCAACCACCAGATCAACCGTGACCTTGAATTCGCGCGTCTTCTTTTCAAAGACCAGCCGCCCCTGGTAATTCGCAAACGGGTCCTGCTGCCAGTTGATGTAGTGATCAACCGGATCCACCTTGAGCGAATAAGAGATGATCTTGCTGCGGCAATGGGGCGCAGGCCGCAGGCGAATCACCTGGGGACCCAGATTGACCATACGGTCGTATTTGTAGTGGGTAATGTGACTCAGTGCTGCGTGAATAGACATGACTTTTTCTTTGGTTGGGCAAGGCAAAACCTCACGATGGCTTGGATGCTAGCAATGTTGGTGCCAGCAGGCTGTGCGCCCGGGCTTACATGGATCGGGTCAACATGTCGCGGTACTCGTCTGGCGTGGCGATGCGGGGGTTAGTTTTGTGGCAATGATCATTCATGGCACCCGCGATGACCTTGTCAAACTGATCTTCTCGCACGCCCATCGCTGCCAGGCCACTGGGCAGGCCGAGGCGGGCACTCATCTCCTGAATGGCTGCAGGAATCGCATGGGCTGCCGCCAGCCCCATGGCCTGAGCCATGCGTTGCAAACGTTGTTCCTTTTGAATGGATTCGGCAGCCGAGTTGAACCGTATCACGGCGGGCAAAAACATCGCGTTCAGCGTGCCGTGGTGCAGGCGGGGGTCAACGCCACCCAGGCTGTGGCTGAGCGAATGCACGCAGCCCAAGCCTTTCTGGAACGCCATGGCGCCCTGCATGGAGGCGCTCATCATGTTGAGGCGCGCTTCCCGGTCACTGCCATCGCGGGTGGCGCGCTCAATGTGGGCCCAGCCGCGGGCCAATCCGTCCAGCGCAATGCCGTCAGCCGGTGGGTTGAAGGCGGGGGCCATGTAGGTTTCCATGCAGTGGGCAATGGCGTCCATACCGGTGGCCGCCGTCAAATGCGGGGGCAGACCCAGCGTGAGCTCAGGGTCGCAAATGGCCGCCTTGGGCACCAAAAACCAGGAGTGAAAACCGAGCTTGCGGTGGTCGTCCACAATGATGATGGCACCACGCGCCACCTCGCTGCCCGTGCCGCTGGTGGTGGGGACGGCAATGATCGGCGCGACACGGTCAGTGATGCGGGGCGAGCCACCTTCAATGGTCGCGTAGTGCGTGAGCGGTCCCTCATGGGTGGCGGCAATCGCCACGCCTTTGGCGCAGTCAATGGCCGAGCCACCGCCCACCGCAATCAAGCCGTCACAGCCCTGCGTTTTGTAGACCTCGGCGGCAGCGCGAACGGCCGCCTCGGTCGGGTTGGAGGGCGTCTGGTCAAACACGGCCACGCGCATGCCTGGCAACGCGTCCAGGGCTTTTTGTAAAACGCCGGCGGCTTTCACGCCAGCGTCGGTGACGATCATGGGGCGGCTGATGCCCACCCGCTCGCACTCCTGCTTGAGAAGCTTGATGGCCCCAAATTCGAACTGGATTTGTGTCACGTAATAGATAAGTGCCATGTGGTTCTGCGGTGTAGGATGAAAACATGCACTTTAACAACAAGCACCGCTAAGATGAGTCATCACCGTCACCCACGCGCCCTGCTGACCCCCGTCATGCACGGCGTGCTCGACCGGATGGCGCGTGCGCCCCAGGTGCCCCTGCACGCAGTGACACCTGTGCAAGCCCGCGCTGCCTATGAGGTGGGGGCTGGCGTGCTGGATCTTCCCGCGCCCAAAATACATCGGGTCGAGAGTTTTACCTTTGAGGCGCGTGATGGTCATGAAGTGCCGGTTCGGCTTTATGCGCCAGCTGGAGAAGCTTTGCCAGTGCTCGTTTATTTTCATGGCGGCGGCTTCACCATCGGCAGCATCGCCACCCATGATGTGTTGTGCCGCACCCTGAGCCACCTGGCGCACTGTGCCGTGCTCTCGGTGGGATATCGTTTGGCACCCCAGTTCAGGTTTCCAGTGGCACATGACGACGCCTGGGACGCCGTGCAGTGGGTCGCCCGGAAGGGCGCGGGGCTGGGTCTTGATGCCGGTCGCCTGGCGGTTGGCGGCGACAGCGCCGGTGGGACGCTGGCGGCGGCCTGCGCCATTGAGGCGCGCCGTGTTGGCTTGCCGCTGCGCCTGCAACTGCTGTTTTACCCCGGTTGCGCAGCCCACCAGGACACACCCTCGCACAAGACTTTTGCCAAGGGCTTTGTGCTTGAAGAAACCCACATCACCTATTTCTTCAACCAGTACCTGCGCACCCCGGCTGACCGGGATGACTGGCGCTTTTCACCCCTGAGCGCTTCGGATGTGGACGGTGTGGCCCCGGCCTGGTTCGGTTTGGCCGAATGCGACCCGTTGGTGGATGAGGGCGTGATGTACGCCGACAAATTGCGTGCCGCCGGTGTGCCGGTGGACCTTGAAATCTACCGGGGCGTGGTGCACGAGTTCATCAAGATGGGGCGCGCCATTCCCCAAGCCCACTCAGCGCATGCCGATGCCGCACGGGCGCTGCGATCCGCTTTTCAATAGACCCAAAGAGCCACCACCATGACTGAACTTTCACGCGCCGACTTTCGGTTTTTTCACCGCCTGCGGGTCCGCTGGGCCGAGGTGGACATGCAAAAAATCGTGTTCAACGCCCATTACCTGATGTACTTTGACACCGCCATGGCCGACTATTGGCGCGCACTGGCCTTGCCTTACGACACGACCATGCTGGCCCTGCAAGGCGATATTTATGTCAAGAAAGCCACGGTCGAATTTCATGCCTCGGCCCGGGTGGATGACCAGCTCGATGTGGCCCTCCAATGCACCCGTATCGGCAGCTCGTCCATGCTGTTCACTGGTGCTATTTTTCGGGGTGACGAGCACCTGATCAGCTGTGAGCTCATTTATGTATTTGCTGACCCGGCCACCCAAACGTCCAAACCTGTGCCGCTTGCCTTGCGCGAGGTGATGACCGGCTATGAGGCCTGGGAGCCAGTGGTTCGGATTCAGATCGGCAGCTGGCATGACCTCGGTGCAGAAGCCCGCCAGGTGCGCGAGGTAGTTTTTGTCCAGGAGCAAGGCATTGCGCTGGCCTTGGTGCACGACGCGCTGGACGCCACCGCCGTGCATGCGCTGGTGCGCAACCGTCTGGGCCTGCCGGTAGCCACGGGCCGTTTACTGCAGCACGCCCCCGGTGTGGGCCGTATAGGCAGGATGGCGGTGCACCGGGTGCTGCGCGGCGCAAACCTGGGGCGCGATGTGCTGCGCGCCTTGATGCAGGCCGCCACGGAACGTGGTGACCGGGAGGTGCTGCTGCACGCCCAGCGCAGTGCTGAAGGGTTTTATACTCGGCTCGGGTTTGTGACCCGGGGCGAGCCTTTTGAGGAGGCGGGCATTGTTCACCTCGAGATGACGCATCCTCTGCCAGCGCCCCGGGTGTAGGGGCGCCTGGTGCCGGTTCCGTTAAATATCGGCCAGCAGCGGGTAGGGCGCAGGAGCCAGCGTGAGCAGGGCGCCACTCGCTGCCCCCAGATGCACCGCATTGGCCTCAAACGCTGATACCTGCATGGACACAATGGCGTCAAATCCACCCAGCGGCGACGCCGCAGCTTCAGCCACCATCCCGCAGGGTTGGCTGTCATCATCGGCTTGAAACACCTCGTCGCCGGTCTTCATGGCTGCATCTGAGTGCGCCAGGTAAGCGCGGCGCTTCAAGATGCCCCGAAACTGACTGCGCGCCACGACCTCCTGGCCCGGGTAGCAACCTTTCTTGAAGTTCACACCACCCACAGACTCGTAATTCAGCATTTGGGGCACAAACGCCTCCTGGATCGGCGTGCTCACCATGGCAATGCCGCTGCGCACCTCGCTCCAGCACCAGTCTTGCGTGCTCAAGGCCGCACCGGCGGGCGCAGCCTCAGCCACGGGGGCCAGCCAAAGTGCACGCCGAACCCCGTCAGCCGGGTACAACGTCACCACGGATATTGCACCAAAATCCTGCTTGGCCCAAGCGGAGCTTGCGTCAGTCGCTATCAAATCCAGGGCATCGCCGGCAAGCCCATACAACGCGTAGTCGGCCGTGGCATCTGTCAGCTTGGCTTTGGCGCGCATGACGAACATGGACAAGCGCTTGAGCGTGGGCGCCAGAATGTCCCGCTGGCACACCAACAGCACCTCGGTCGGGCTGCGCTTGAAGCCAATAAAGCTGGCCTGCATGCGCCCTTTGGCGGAGCAAAATCCGGCCAGACGGGCCTCCGATAAGCCCAGCAAGGAGAAGTCTTGCGTCAGTTGACCATGAAGAAATTTTCCTGCGTCGTCGCCTTCAACCCGGATCACACCGAGGTGAGGCAGTGGGGTGGCCCCGTTTAGTTTGTAATGCATGGCTTGAATTATCATGCCCCATCAATTTATGGTGAGGCTGTAGGGCTGTGCGTCGACTCTTTGGTTTATTTGTGGTGCTGGTGGCGTTGGCCGGGGCCGGGGCTGTGTGGTGGCTGAATCACGGCTTGCGCTTGAGCAGTGAGACGGTCGACCTGTCGGTTGAAGCGGGCACCTCCGCGCGGGGCGTTGTCCAGGTGGTCGTCGACAGTGGCGTCGACACCAACCCCTTGCTGCTGTATTGGTGGTTTCGTTTGTCCGGTGACTCCCGCCAGATCAAGGCCGGCAGCTATGAAATTAGCCGGGGAGCCACGCCGCGAAGCTTGCTGGACAAGCTGGTTCAGGGTGATGAGGCCTTGCGCGCCGTGACTCTGGTAGAGGGCTGGACCTTCAAGCAGGTGCGTTCAGCACTATCAAAAGCTGAGCAGTTGGGGCAAGAAACGTACTTGCTAGAGCCTGATTTGATCATGAAAGCCCTCGGCAGGCCAGGCGTTCACCCTGAAGGCCGGTTTTTCCCCGACACCTACACCTACGCCAAGGGCAGCAGCGACCTGGCGGTGCTGGCGCGGGCGATGCGGGCCATGGACAAAAAACTCGACGCCGCGTGGAGCCAGCGTGCGGCCGATACGCCCCTTAAAACCCCGGAGCAGGCCCTGATTCTGGCCAGCATCGTGGAGAAGGAAACCGGGCGTGCCAATGACCGCGCCATGATCGCCGGCGTTTTCTCCAACCGGCTGAAGATCGGCATGATGCTGCAAACCGACCCTACGGTGATCTACGGTCTGGGCGATGCCTTTGACGGCAACCTGCGCAAACGCCATCTCCAGGCAGACACCCCTTGGAACACCTACACCCGCACCGGCTTGCCACCCACGCCGATTGCCATGCCCGGCAAGTCGGCCCTGTTGGCGGCAGTCCAACCGGCCAGCACCAAAGCCTTGTATTTTGTGGCGCGTGGCGATGGCACGAGCCAATTCAGCGCCAGCCTCGATGAGCACAATCGTGCGGTGAACAAATACCAACGCGGTCAATAAGGCACATGACACAACCCCAGCCTCAGGGCGCACTTTTCATCAGTTTTGAAGGCATTGACGGTGCCGGTAAATCCACCCATATTGAAGGGCTTGCGCAGGCATTTCGGGCGCAGGGCAGGGTAGTCACCCTTACCCGCGAGCCCGGCGGCACACCCTTGGCCGAAAAACTCCGCGTGCTGGTGCTCAACGATGCCATGGATGCCATGACCGAGGCTTTGCTGGTGTTCGCTGCCCGCCGCGACCACCTTCAGCAGTGCATTGAGCCCGCCCTGGCCCGGGGTGAGGTGGTGCTGTGTGACCGGTTCACGGATGCCACCTTTGCGTACCAGGGCAGCGGCCGTGGATTCGACGTTCAAATGCTATCAACTCTAGAGCATTGGGTACAACAAATATGCCAGCCAGAGGCTGATTTCATTCGTCAACCTGATTTGACCGTGTGGTTTGACTTGCCCGCCGAAATCGCGGCACAGCGCCTGCAGGGCGCCCGCGTGCCCGATAAATTCGAGGCCCAGCCCCTGGCTTTTTTCCAGCGCGTTGCCGCCGGCTATCTCCAGCGCATGCAAACCAACCCGGGCCGTTTTGCGCGCATCCATGCCGACAACACCCGCGAGGGCGTTTGGCAGGATGTGCTGCAGGCCCTGACCACACGCGGCTGGCTATGAGCGCACCCGTCACTGCGCCCTGGATTTTCGCGCAAGCCACCCAATTGCTGGCCCAGCGCGGCCACGCCTGGTTGTTGGCGGGCCCGTCAGGTTTGGGCCAGTACAGCCTTGCGCTGGCATTGGTGCGGGCCTGGCTCTGCAACGCGCCCACCCCAGATGGCGCCTGTGGCACTTGCAGCAGTTGCCACGCCATTGATGTGCACACCCATGCCGACTTGTGCGTACTGATGCCCGAAACAGTCATGCTGGCCCTGGGTTGGCCCCTGCCGGAGAAGGCGCAGTCTGACATTGACGACAAAAAGCGCAAACCCAGCAAAGAGATCCGCGTCGACGCGATGCGTGATGCGGTGGAGTTCTCCCAGCGCACCAGCGCCCGGGGTGGTGCCAAGGCCGTGCTGGTGTTCCCGGCAGAGCGCATGAACAACATCACGGCCAACGCCTTGCTCAAAACCCTGGAAGAGCCACCCGGTGACGTCAAGTTTGTACTGGCGACCGATGCAGCCCACCAGCTGTTACCCACCATTCGAAGCCGGTGTCTCGGCCACAGCATGCTCTGGCCGAGTGCCGAGGAATCATTAACTTGGCTGCTAGGGCGGGGCGTTGCCGTCGACGAGGCGCGGGTGATTTTGCGCGCCGCCGGAGGCCGGCCTGAAGACGCCCTGCTGTACTGCCAGGGCGGGCCGGCGGGCAAAGCATTTGCGGCCGCGTGGGTCAGGTTACCCAGTGCCATGTCTCAGGGAGATGGCAGCATTCTGAAAGACTGGACACCAGCCGAAGTTGTCGACGCACTGCACAAGTTGTGTCACGACATGCTCGCTCTCAAAACGGGCGCTTGTGCCCGATTTTTTGTCGACAGTGATCTGCCGCCGGGCGGTACGCTCAACTCGCTGACCGTGTGGTCTCGGGCCCTGGGCGCCGCGCGCCGCACTGTGGAGCATCCCTTCAATGCAGGTCTGATGGTAGAGGCGCTTGTGGCTCAGGCCCATACGGCCTTAAACTCAAATTGAGAAAGTCCCATCGATGAGTTCCGCTCCCCCACCCGCCATTCCCCGTCCCAGTGTCATTCAATTGGCCATCAAGGAAAAGTCGGCACTGTATGCCGCTTACATTCCCTTGTTTTCCGAGGGTGGCATCTTTATTCCGACCACACGGGACTACAAACTGGGGGATGACGTGTATGTGTTGCTATCCTTGCCTGAAGACGCTCAGCGTTACCCTCTAGCCGGTAAAGTGGCTTGGGTCACCCCGGCCAAGGCCGCGAACAGCCGAACACGGGGCGTAGGTATCAAGTTTCCAAAAGATCCGAAATCCAGGGCTCTCAAAATCAAGATAGAGGAGATTCTGGGCGCGCACCTGGGATCGGACCGCGCGACTCAGACGCTCTGAACTCTCAATATTCATGTTCACAGATTCCCATTGCCACCTGACCTTTCCCGAACTTACCGCCAACCTGCCGGCTATTCGTCTAGCCATGCAGGAGGCGCAGGTATCCCGCGCCTTGTGCATTTGCACCACGCTGGAAGAATTCCCCGATGTCCATGCGCTGGCCAACCACTATGACAACTTCTGGGCCACGGTGGGCGTTCACCCCGACAACGAGGGCGTGACTGAACCCAGCCTGGACGACCTGCTCGATCGCGGCCGAATGGCGCGTGTTGTGGGCATCGGAGAAACCGGGCTGGACTACTACCGCCTGGGCGAACGCACGGTTGCAGACATGGAATGGCAGCGCGGCCGGTTTCGCACCCATATCCGCGCCGCCCGGCAGTTGGCCAAGCCACTGGTCATTCATACCAGATCCGCCTCCGCCGACACCCTGGCGATTCTGAGGGAAGAGGGCGAAGACGCAACGCCTGGCAGCGCTGGCGGTGTGTTTCATTGCTTCACCGAGACCGCCGAGGTTGCCCGGGCTGCGCTCGATCTGGGTTTTTACATCTCGTTCAGTGGCATCCTGACTTTCAAAAATGCCCAGGACCTGCGCGATGTAGCGGCCTTTGTGCCGCTGGACCGGTTGCTGATTGAGACAGACAGCCCTTATCTGGCACCTGCCCCGCACCGAGGCAAGACCAACAACCCATCGTATGTTCCCCTCGTGGCTGCTCAGCTTGCTCAACTCCGGGGCTGCCCGGTCGACCAGATCGCAGAGTGCACCAGCCGTAATTTTGACGCGCTGTTCGGGGATGTTTTGACGTGATGGCCGCTCGTTTCAAGGGGATCGGGCTGGTCGCCAGGACGCTGATGTGCAGTGGTTTCCTGGTTGCTTGCGGCCTGAGTTACGCCGGTTCCTACGACGATTTCTTTTCAGCCATCAAGCGGGATGAACCCGCTGCCGTGGAGGGTCTGCTGTCGCGCGGATTTGATGCCAACACGGTCAGTCCGGCGGGTGATCCAGGGCTGCTTATGGCCGTTCGCGAGCAGTCATTGAAAGTGACAGGTCTTTTGTTGAAGTGGCCCAAAACCAATGTCGAGGCACGGAACCTGAAGGACGAGAGCCCGCTCATGCTGGCGTCGCTCAAGGGGCTCAACGAGGTCTGCAAGCAGCTCATCAAGCAAGGTGCTGATGTGAACAAACCGGGTTGGACGCCATTGCACTACGCCGCAACCAACGGACACCTGGCCATCATGGAGCTGCTTCTTGAGCATCATGCCTATATTGATGCCGCATCGCCCAATGGCAGCACACCTTTGATGATGGCTGCACATTACGGCTCCACAGCCGCCGTGAAGCTGCTGCTCGAGGCCGGTGCGGACCCCTTGGTCAGGAACGACTTGGGGTTGTCCGCGATTGACTTTGCCCAGCGAGTGAACCGGCAGGAAGACGCTGAACTTATCGCCAGCTTTGTCAGGCGCAAAGCCCCGAAGGGCACTTGGTAGAAACTTATTTCACTTTATACGATGTATATTATGTTAATAAGAGAGTCGATTTCGCTTTCATTTGTCAGATGATCATGACACGATAAATGAAACAACAGGCGCCCCCAGGTCGGCAAATGAGGAACCTAGGGCAATCTCACCCCTCCCATGCAGTGCACATTCATCTCTGCGCATCAGCAGGTCTGCACCGCCACCTGAGAATCTGACGCAGCAACCGTAAGAACTCAGGTCAACAAGTATCACACTGCCCTTGCGCCAATCCAAACGGGCGTGTGTTCTTGAAACCCGGGGATCAGCCACACAGAAGTCGGACTGACGAGCCCGCCCCACATGGATGGGCAATTCAAAGGAACGAAATAATCTCTGTGTTTCGCGCCAACTCAGTTCAATCTCCCCGCCAAGGACATCCTTTTTGCCGGACTCAAACGACGGATCAAACTCGGCATGCATGGTCAGAAAATCCGACGCTACATCCTCTTGCCAATCCACTTGAAACACCAGGCATGGCTCAGCCCGACCTCTGATAGTGATAGGCCCGAGCATCCGAAAACGAACGTTTTCTTCTTCCTGCACATCCTCCAGCGCCGCGCCATTGACCCAAATTTGCTGGGGCCCGGACAAATCACTGAGCCTGGCAGCCACATTCACCGCATCGCCATAACAGTCCCGATCGACGATTTCGACATCGCCACTTGCGACGCCCACCCGAATAGGCAAACGATGAGCTGCCGACATCTGCATCATGTTTTTCTTGTGGCTGCGCTGCAGGTCTACCACCGCTCGAATCGCCGACCGGTTGGTATCGAATAGAGCGAGTACGCCATCACCCAATGTCTTGACGACCCGCCCACCGTGCAGCTCTACTACCCGGGCAATCCAGGTGGTTATTTGGGTTACGACCAGCGTTGCCCTGGCATTGCCCAATGCTTCAAAGACGCGCGTACTCCCAAAAAGATCGGCAAATACGACGGTAGTCTTAACACTCATTCCCGCTGGGTCCGTTTATTCAAGTGGATCGCAGTTTAGGACAGATCGGGGTGTTAATGCGTGGCGCCCCAGAAGAGCAAAGCGTCTCGTCCTTCCAGTATCAAATCCGTTTTCGCCCCGACGGGAAGCAAAACTTTGGTCGCAACATGCCCATATGGAAGATTGGTCAGCACCGGAATTTTCAGGTTCTGGCGTAGCCAGCTGACGACAGAATCAAGTTTGAAACCCCGATCATGAGGGACCAGTTTGAATTCGGTGAACTGCCCCAGAATCAAGGCCTTCTGGCGCGCCAGAACCCCACTGTGCAGCAGTTGAGTGAGCATGCGCTCAATTCGATAAGGGTGCTCGCCCACATCCTCCAGGAACAGCAGGCCACCTTTGATGCTGGGAAAATAAGGGGTGCCCAGCAGCGAGGTCAATACCGTCAGATTGCCACCCCACAGCATGGCATTTTTTATGCCTAATTCGACCTTAGCAATCGCTTTTATTGGTTCAGTAGCTACTGAATCAGTAGCTATCGGAACGATGGGTTTTTGGATGCGCCAACCGGCGCCCTCCCCTTGGCCGCATAAAAAATCGTCAAAACAGGCCTCCATGATGTCGTCGGGCACTTGCGCTTCGCCATGGCCATGACCATCGGTCAGGTCCGACTTGCCACCGACTCCGAAACCCTCACACAGCGCTGGTCCAGCCCAGGTAACGTTGCCGCTTTGCGCAAGCACAGCACTTTGAAAAGCAGTGAAGTCACTGATGCCCACAAATTGGGTGCCTCTTTCGATCGCCTTGCCCACTGTTTTGTATCTGATGCCGGGCAAAATTCGGGTCAGACCATAACCCCCCCTTGAAATCAGTGCGACATCAGCTCCGCTGGCGCAGGCGCGGTGAATAGCCGCCAGGCGGGTGGTGTCGTCGCCAGCGAATCGCAGATGGCTGGCCAGGGCTGCCTCGTCGATTTCGACCTCATGGCCCAGGGTTTTCAGGCGTGCTATGCCGCGTTTAAACGCGGCCTTATCCCGCACAGCACCCGACGGCGAGTAAATATAAATATGTTTTTTCATGATTTTGAAGCGGTTTCAAGCACTGATTGCGCGAACGCCGCTATGGCGGTCCGGGCGATTGATTCGCCATGTTCTTGTACAAAATGCCCCGCCTGCGGCAACAGGATGGGTGCGGGGCAGCCGCGAATCTGTGACCGTAACTGCTGCATCACGGGCAGTCCCAGTACGGGGTCCTGGATGCCAACCGCCATCAGGGCCGGACCGGACCAGCGCTGCTGCCAGAATTCACGGGCCTCGCGGGACACAGCTGCGCCCTCTGAATCCCTGAATTCAGGAAGCATCGCAGGAAACGCTCTCAGTGCAGCACGGTGCCCCCGATCTGGAAAAGGTGCGTTGTAGGCTTCGCATTCCGCTGGGCCCAGGTGTGGATTACCTCGCGCAAACAAGCGTGCAACATTGAATTCCGGATTTTTTGCACACATGTCGCGCCACGCCAAAAAGCCTGGGGACAAGGGGATATCGCCTGTGCCCAAGGTGGTGTTCATCACCAAAAGACCTTTGTAGCGATCCTCGGCGGCCATCGGCAAAGTCAACCCCAGCAGACCGCCCCAGTCTTGCACCACCAACACAACATTTTTCAGGTCCAGTCGCTCAATGAACTCCAGCAATACCTGACGATGCCAGGTGAAATGATGAAAAGCTGCTTTTTTGGGCTTGTCACTTTTGCCAAAGCCGATCAGGTCAGGCGCCACCACGCGGCTACCGTGTCCCAACCACACCGGAATCATTTTCCGATAGACATAACTCCAGGCCGGGTTGCCATGCAGACACAGGTAGGTGAGCGGCGCACGGCGATGGCCTTCGTCCAGATAGTGCATGCGCAGCCCCGCCAGAGCAGGTAAATCAGACACGTAGCGGGGCGACCAGGGGTAGTTCGGCAACGCCGCAAACTGGGCGTCCTGCGGGCGCACAGCATCCTCTCGGACGGGCTCATGGCGCAGTCGGTTCTCCTCACGTCTGAGTTTGAAAAAAGTTTGCAACAGGGCCGCGCACTCAGCCGCCATCATGCCACCCTGCATTTGCGTACGGTGGTTGATTTGGGGATTGGCGAAGAGATTCAGTACAGAGCCCGCCGCGCCGGTTTTTGGATCGGCTGCACCAAACACCACACGTTTGAGGCGGGCATGCAGCATCGCACCCACACACATGGCACAGGGCTCAAGCGTGACAAACATTTCGCAATCATCGAGCCGGTAGTTACCGAGGGCCAGGGCTGCCGCGCGCAAAGCCAAAATCTCGGCGTGCCCAGTGGGGTCCATGGCTCCGATGGACGCATTGCGCCCCACCGCAATCACCCGACCGTTGTTGACTACAACAGCACCTACGGGGACCTCATCGTCAGCCAAGGCGAGTTGGGCTTGCTCAAGGGCCAATGCCATGAAGGAGGCGTCATTCATGGACTTGCTTCTGAATCAAAAAGGTGGTCAGCAGCCAGAGCCGTGTCGGCTTTATTCCCACTCAATCGTGGCCGGCGGCTTGCTGCTGACATCGTAGGTCACACGGTTGATGCCGCGCACTTCGTTGATGATGCGACTTGACACTTTTTTGAGCAGCGCATATGGCAATTCAGCCCAGTCAGCGGTCATGAAATCGCTGGTTTGTACCGCCCGCAAGGCCACCACGTAATCATAGGTGCGGCCATCGCCCATCACGCCCACACTTTTCACTGGCAAAAAGACGGTGAAAGCCTGGCTGGTCAAGTCGTACCAGCTCTTGCCGCTCTCTGGGTCGATGAAATTGCGCAGTTCTTCGATGAAAATCGCATCGGCCTGGCGCAACAAGTCAGCGTACTCTTTTTTGACCTCGCCCAGAATCCGAACGCCCAGGCCTGGTCCGGGAAACGGATGGCGGTAGACCATGTGGTAAGGCAAGCCCAAGGCCACGCCCAACTCACGCACTTCGTCTTTGAAGAGTTCGCGCAGTGGCTCCAGCAACTTCAGGCCCAACTGCGCCGGCAAGCCACCCACGTTGTGGTGGCTCTTGATCACCACGGCTTTCTTGGTCTTGGCACCGCCTGACTCAATCACGTCAGGGTAAATCGTGCCTTGGGCAAGCCATGCCACGTGGCGGGACTGGTCATTCTTGAGCTTGCCCGCTTCGCTTTTGAACACCTCAACAAACTCGCGGCCAATGATTTTTCGCTTGGCTTCAGGCTCGCTCACGCCCTTCAGATGCCCCAAGAATTGGTCAGCAGCATCCACCCGCACCACCTTGGCGTGGAGCTTGCCAACAAACATCTCCATCACCATGTCGCCTTCATTCAGGCGCAGCAAGCCATGGTCCACAAAGACGCAAGTGAGCTGATCCCCAATGGCGCGGTGGATCAACGCAGCAGCCACGGACGAATCGACACCGCCCGACAGCCCCAGGATCACTTCTTCCGTACCCACTTGGGCGCGAATTTTCTCAACCGCCTCAGAGATGTAGTCACCCATGATCCAGTCGGCCCGCGTGCCGCAGATACCCAGCACAAATCGCTCCAGGATCGCAGCACCGCGCTTGGTATGCGTCACTTCGGGGTGAAACTGCACGCCATAGAACCGGCGCTCTTCGTCGGCCATGCCGGCAATCGGGCAACTGTCGGTGCTGGCCATCAGTTTGAACCCATGCGGCAGTTCTGTCACCTTGTCGCCGTGGCTCATCCACACCTGCAGCATGCCATGCCCCATAGGCGTGGCGTAATCCTGGATACCGTCCAGGAGCTGCGTATGTCCATGCGCTCGCACGTCCGCGTGACCGAACTCACGTTTATGACCACTTTGAACAACACCCCCGAGTTGATGCGCCATGGTTTGCATGCCGTAGCAAATGCCGAGCACGGGCACACCGAGCTCAAACACGGCTTGAGGCGCCTTATCGGTCGTCTCTTCGTACACACTGGCGTGACTGCCTGACAGGATGATGCCCTTGAGGCTGCCATCCCGAGCGTAAGCTCGCAACCAGTCGTCGGTCACATCGCAAGGATGAACCTCACAAAACACATGGGCTTCCCGAATGCGCCGGGCGATGAGTTGGGTGACTTGGGAACCAAAGTCAAGGATCAGGATTTTCTGGTGCATTATTCGGCCCGGTAGTTCGGTGCTTCTTTGGTGATCTGCACATCGTGCACATGACTTTCACGGATTCCGGCGGTCGTGATTTCCACAAACTCGGCCTGGTCCTGCATGTCCGGGATCGTGGCACAACCGCAGTAGCCCATGCTGGCCCGCACGCCGCCCGCCATTTGGTACACGATGGCAACCATGGAGCCCTTGTAGGGCACGCGGCCTTCGATGCCCTCGGGCACGAGCTTGTCCGCATTGGGGTTGCCGGTGGTGGATTCCTGGAAGTAGCGGTCTGCACTGCCCTGCTGCATGGCGCCAATGCTGCCCATGCCGCGGTAACTCTTGTAGCTGCGGCCCTGGAACAAAATGACTTCGCCTGGCGCCTCCTCTGTGCCGGCGAACATCCCGCCCATCATCACCGTGCTGGCACCTGCTGCCAAAGCTTTGGCAATGTCGCCGCTGTACCGAATGCCGCCGTCGGCGATCAACGGAATGCCGCTGCCCCTGAGAGCCGTAGCCACACTGTCGATGGCCATGATTTGAGGCACACCCACACCTGCGACGATTCGGGTTGTGCAGATGGAGCCGGGGCCAATTCCGACCTTGACAGCGTCGGCGCCCGCCTCAACCAGCGCCAACGCGGCCGCGCCCGTGGCGATGTTGCCGCCAATCACGTCCACATGCGGGTAGTTTTGCTTCACCCAGCGCACGCGCTCAATGACACCTTTGCTGTGGCCATGTGCGGTGTCGACCACGATGGCATCAACGCCGGCGCGAACCAGCGCCTCGACGCGCTCTTCCGTCCCCTCGCCCACCCCGACGGCCGCACCGACGCGCAGCTTGCCTTGGGCGTCGCGTGCCGCATTCGGGAAACTGGTCTGCTTGGTAATGTCTTTGACTGTGATCAAGCCCTTGAGCTCAAAGGCATCATTCACCACCAACAAGCGCTCAATCTTGTATTGGTTCAAAAGCACTTTGGCCTGGGCCAGCGTGGTGCCGTCGGGCACGGTCACCAGCTTGTCGCGGGGAGTCATGATGTGGCTCACCGGCAAGTCGTAGCGGGTCTCAAAACGCAAATCCCGCCCGGTAACCAAACCAACCACCTTGCCGCCATCACACACCGGAAAGCCGGACACACCCAGCTGCTCAGACAGACTCATGACCTGGCGAACCGTATGGTTGGGGGTAATCACCACCGGATCACGCAGGACGCCGGACTCATAGCGCTTGACCTTGGCCACTTGAGCCGCTTGCTCTTGCGCTGTGAGGTTTTTGTGGACGATGCCGATGCCGCCTTCTTGCGCAATGGCAATAGCGAGGCGGGCTTCAGTCACCGTGTCCATGGCGGCGGACACCAGGGGCAGATTCAATGCGATATTTCGCGAAAAACGGGTGGAAAGTGAGGTGTCCTTGGGGAGGACTTGGGAGAATGCTGGCACCAACAGAACGTCGTCGAAGGTGAGCGCTTTGCCGATCAGGCGCATAGTCGTGTGCTCCAAATGGCAGATTGTACCCGCGCACTGAGGGCAAACCCGGGTGAAGCATTGGCGAATCACCCATGGATCAGCCCGTTGCGTAGCCGTCGATCAATAGAAAATCAATGGCGATTGCCATCGGGCATTGACACGGATGGCGCGCTAAACTTCTGCCCATGAAACACCTGCGGCATTTCCTTATCGCCACGGCTTGCATGGCTTTAAGCGCAGCATCGGCCCAATGGCAATGGGCCGATAAAGACGGAAGAAAAGTTTTCAGTGATCGTGCGCCGCCAGCGGACGTGCCGAAAAAGTCAATTCTCAAGCGCCCAGGCGCCAACGATCCCTCGGCCCATTTGGCAGTCGACACCGTGCTACATGCCAATGGGGCTGCCTCTGCACCCGCTGCAGCCGCTCCGCAACTCAGCGGTGTTGACAAAGAATTGCTGGACAAAAAGAAGAAGGCCGAGGAGGCTGAGGCGGCCAAACGCAGGGCCGAAAAAGAGCGGGTTCAAATCGCCAAGACGGAAAATTGCGCCCGGGCCAAACAGACCAAGGCCAGCCTGTCATCGACCAGCCGTTTGTTTCAAATAAACGAAAAAGGCGAGCGTGTGGTGGTCGACGATGCCACCCGTGGCGCCGAACTCAAGCGCGCTCAAAGCGCCATTGACACCGACTGCTAGCCCACCTTCCCCAGGATCAGAAGGTCAGTAGCCCGCTTTGGCACCCAGGCGCTTTTTTTCAAAAAGTCCCGTGGTGCGGGCGCCCTGTTTGGCAAAACGCTCTCGACGCGCCACTTTGGGGTCAACGGTCAGTGGCCGGTAGATTTCCAAGCGGTCCTGGTCACGAAGTACTTGATCCGGCGTGCTTTTGCGACCCCAAATACCAAAAGCCGCCGTGGATAACTTCAGGTTCGGGAATAGCAAAGTCAAGCCGCTGTCGGCGAACGCCTGCGAGGCCGTCGTGCCTTCAGGCACGACCAGTTGAACCTCATGCAGTTGTCGGGCAGCCGGTGAGTACACCACGGAGATTTGAAGCAGTGCCTCACTCGCCATAGACCTGACCCGCTCGTTTGACAAAAGCATCCACCATGCTGCTCGCAATTTTGTCAAAGACCGGACTGATCAGCTTGCCGAGCGTGACATTGTCAAACCCGTAGTTGAGGGTCAATTCCACCTTGCAGGCACGCTGCGAACCATCGCCCAGCGGCAAGAAGTTCCATTCGCCATCAAGGCGTGAAAACGGTCCGTCGACCAGGGTCATCGTCACCTGCCGGTCAGGCACATGCAGGTTGCGAGTGGTGAACGTCTGGCGAATGCCGCTAAATGAAATACCCACCTCAGCCGTCATGCCGTCGGCATTCGACGCGACCACACGGGCGCGGTCGCACCAAGGCAAAAACTGGGGATACTGGTCAACTTCGGTCACAAGAACATACATTTCTTGCGGGCTGTACCAGATCAGGACGGACTTCTTAACGGTTTTCATAGAATGGGGGTCTGAGCGGGATTGTAGACAAGCCTTGAACGCACCCCTCCCGACCCCACATCACACTTATGGCCAAAAAACCCGAAACCGCTTCCCGCATTGCCGATAACAAAAAAGCGGCTTATAACTATTTTTTCGAAGAACGTCTGGAAGCCGGCATGGTTCTGGAAGGCTGGGAAGTGAAATCACTGCGTGAAGGCAAGGTGCAATTGACCGATGGTTACATCGTGGTGCGCGAGGATGAAATTTTCATCATCGGCCTGCAGATTCATCCGCTGAACACCGCATCGACGCATATCAGCCCCGACAAGGTCAGAACCCGAAAACTATTGCTGCACCGCGAGGAAATCAAGCGGCTGGTTGGTAAAGTGAAGCAAAAGGGTTACACGCTGGTTCCCCTT
>CALRWE010000065.1:0-21350 GCA_943371745.1 Rhodoferax sp. OV413 | reverse complement strand
TGCCTGCAATGCTCTCGGCAGCCGACCATTTTGATGCCCTTGGTGTTGCAGTAAAAATCGCTTGCGCTGCTTGATCGTGCGGCACAGTACCCTGTCAGAATGAGTCAATGAACCAAATTTTGTTGATCGACGACGATGAGCAACTCGGTCCGCCGCTGGCCACGTACTTTCAGCGTTTCGAGTTGCAGCTGACCCACGCGACCCGGCCGAGCGAGGGCCTGGCCTTGCTGCGCAGTCGCAGCTTTGACGCCGCGATTCTGGACGTGATGCTGCCCGAGATGGACGGTTTTGAGTTGTGCCGCACCATTCGCAAGGTCAATGAGATCCCGATCCTCATGCTCACCGCCCGGGGCGATGTGATGGACCGCATTGTGGGGCTGGAACTGGGCGCCGACGATTACCTGCCCAAACCATTTGAGCCTCGCGAGCTCGTGGCGCGCATCCAGACGGTGCTGCGCAGACAAAAAACTAAGGGCATCGGCCATGTTGTGAACAGGAGTTCGGCACCCACCCTGCGCTTTGACGGCCTGAACATCGACACAGCTCGCCGCAGCGTGACGCGCGAAGGCCAGGAGGTTGAACTCACCGGGACCGAATATGAACTGCTGCTGTTGCTGGCCCGCGAGCCCGGCAGAGTATTCAGCCGTGACGACATCCTGAGCCAGATGCGCGGCCATGAAGTCGACTTGTACACCCGTGCGGTCGACATCGTGGTCAGCCGCCTCCGGAAAAAGCTGGAGCCGCTGGACTGCATCAAGACATTGCGCAACGCTGGCTACTCACTGGCATTGCGCTGCATTCCCGACGGATCTGCATGAACAAAAAACTGTGGTCCTGGACGAAAGCCAAGCACCGGGTGGCGCATTCGATCAAGTTGCGCATGGTGTTGGTTTTTTTGCTGCTGGGCGCAGCCATGACCTTTGTGTTTTTTGCTGGTGCTCAGAAGGCGTTCTCCGTGGGTTGGCGTGAAGCGGCGCGTCCTTTGCTTGTGGACTATGTGGATCGCCTGGCCGGAGAAATCACAGCGGGTGGTCAACCCAGCGTCGAGCGCGCCCGGGCCATCACTGAGCGTTTGCCGCTGATCGTGCGCATTGATGGGCCGCGGGTGCGCTGGGCTTCCCACCCAAACCAGAAAATTGCAGATTGGCAGCAAGACGGCTCCGGGGATACCCAGCGGTGGTACCGCGAAGACGGGGCACCCGGGAAAGGCGGACAAGGGCTTCTCCAGCGGGCGACGGCCGACGGTCACACCATCGAGTTCGGCGTCAACGAAGAAGTCTTTGAGCGCCGCCCGCGCTTGATCGGCTACGCGCTCGCGGCACTGCTGCTGCTCACGCTACTGGCCTGGTTGTATGTGCAGCGCCTCCTCAAACCGCTGGACTCAATTGGTGAAGGTGCTCGCCGCTTTGGCAGGGGCGATTTCACCCAGCCCATCCCCGATCGCTATTGCAAGGCGCATGATGAACTGGGCGAACTCGCCCTCACCATCAACACCATGGGGCGCGATATCCACCGCATGTTGGAGGCCAAGCGCGCGCTGCTCTTGGCCATCAGCCACGAACTGCGCAGCCCGCTCACCCGCGCTCGGCTCAATACCGAATTGCTGCCTGAAACCGACGAGGTGAACCCGCAACGCCAGGCCTTGCTGCGCGACCTGCATGAAATGACTTGCCTTATCACCGACCTGCTGGAAAGCGAACGCCTTGCTGCCTCCCACACGGCGCTCCAAATCGAGCCGGTGGCGCTGGCTTTTCTCGCCAAAGAAGTCGTGGCAGAGGTGTTGGCACGTCAACCTGCTCGCCCCGATGCAGGTCCCGGGATTACTCTGCACGCGGATCCCGATCTGCCCACGTTGCAGCTCGACCCTTCGCGTATGCGACTCCTGCTGCGCAACTTGCTCGACAACGCCCTGCGCTATGGCGCGGGCGCGCTGCAGCCGCCTGGGTTGTACTTGCGCGCCGCAGGCAGGGGTATTCAGATGGAGGTGCGTGACCACGGCCCCGGCGTGCCAGAAGACCAGGTTCTGCATCTTTGCGAACCTTTTTTTCGCCCGGACACAGCGCGCACCCGCTCCCAAGGCGGCGTAGGTCTGGGCCTGTATCTTTGCAGGCTGGTGGCGCAAGCACACGGAGGCACGTTCACGGTACGCAACGCGCAGCCCGGGTTGGCCGTGACGGTGACGCTGCCAGGCCTGTGAATCTCCAAACCCTACGCCACCTGGCGTATTCCCCAGGAACCTGCTTCTCCCTAAAGTCACCCCATCGCCCCGCCAAAGCCTGCCTAAAACAGCAGGCCCACCGCAGCGAAAGGTTGACTTTTTTTACTTACCGGAGAAGCACACATGCAAGGTCTGAATTCACGTCGTTTCACCCTCAAGGCGCTCACTGCTGCCGTTGCCTTGACGGGCTTGTCCGCCCTGCCGGCATTCGCCGCTGACACCATCAAGGTCGGTATTTTGCACAGCCTCTCGGGCACCATGGCCATCTCCGAGACGGTGTTGAAAGACACCGTGCTGATGGCAATTGATGAGATCAATGCCAAGGGCGGCTTGCTGGGCAAGAAACTCGAGCCGGTCATAGTCGACCCCGCTTCCAACTGGCCTCTGTTTGCTGAAAAAACCCGCCAGTTGCTCACGCAAGACAAGGTGGATGTGATTTTTGGTTGCTGGACATCGGTGTCGCGCAAGTCGGCCTTGCCAGTGCTTGAAGAACTCAACGGCTTGTTGTTCTATCCCGTGCAGTACGAAGGGGAAGAACTGTCCAAAAATGTGTTCTACACAGGTGCTGCGCCCAACCAGCAAGCCATTCCCGCTGTGGACTACCTCATGAGCAAAGACGGTGGCGCCGCCAAGCGCTGGGTTCTTTTGGGCACAGACTATGTGTACCCCCGCACCACCAACAAGATTTTGCGCGCTTACCTTAAGAGCAAGGGCGTGAAAGACACCGACATTGACGAAAAATACACGCCGTTTGGTCACGCTGATTACCAAACCATCGTGGCTGATATCAAGAAGTTCTCGGCAGGCGGCAAGACGGCGGTGGTTTCGACCATCAATGGTGATTCCAACGTACCCTTCTACAAAGAGCTGGGCAATGCCGGCCTGAAGGCCAAAGATGTGCCGGTGGTCGCCTTCTCCGTGGGTGAAGAGGAGTTGCGCGGTGTGGACACCAAGCCGCTGGTGGGCCACCTGGCTGCCTGGAACTATTTCCAGTCCATCAAGAACCCGACCAACGACGAGTTCATCAAGAAGTGGTCTGCCTATGCCAAAGCCAAGAAGATTCCTGGCCACATGGACAAGCCACTCACCAACGACCCGATGGAAGCCACCTACATCGGCATCAACATGTGGAAGCAGGCTGTTGAAAAAGCCAAGACCACAGATGTCAACAAAGTCATTGCAGCCATGGCTGGCCAGACCTTCAAGGCACCCAGCGGCATTGTGAGCAAGATGGACGAGAAAAACCACCACCTGCACAAGAGCGTTTTCATCGGCGAGATCAAGGCCGACGGCCAGTTCAATGTGGTGTGGAAGACGCCAGGCCCGGTCAAGGCCAAGCCGTGGAGCCCGTACATCGATGGCAATGCATCCAAGCCGGATGAGCCTGCCAAGAAGTAAGCGCACGGGCTTTTACACGGGCCAGCAAGCCAATAGGGAGCATCCCCTCTTGGCTTGTCATTGATTTCAAATTACCTAGTGAGAGAGTCTGTCAATGCTTAGCCAATTGATTCGATTGACAGCATTTTTAACCTGTTTCCTGGCCTTGCCTTCCGTCGCCCTGACGGTCGAGGAGGCCAATGCGATGGCTGCTGGAGACACCGACGCCCGGGTTGAGGCCATTGCCAAAGCCATGCCTACGGCCGACGACAAGACCGCTGCTTTTTTGCAGGCTCTGTCGGATGATTCGGTGAAGTTGTTCCAGGGCAGAGCCTTCATTGTTCGCGATGATCGTGCGCTGGACCCGGTGACCCAGGCTGAATTCACGGCCCCAGCCGACGCTGAAGATGTGATCAACAACAACCGTATGCGCGGCGAACTGGACTCGGCGTTGGCAGCGCTCAAGTTGTTTTCAAAAGACGATGCCGTGCGCCTGGCCGCAGCGGGTCAGTTGCAGCGTGACGCGGACGAGTCCAAGTTGCCGCTGATCGAGAAGGCGCTGGCCAAAGAGCAAAACACAGAAATCAAAGACCTGCTGGGCATGGTACGGGCAGCCGCCCTGCTGGGAAGCACCGACAAGTCCAAGCGACTGGAGGCGGCGGCCTTGTTGGGCGCCAGCACGCAGGCCAGTACGAAGACTGTGTTGCTGGCACGCCTGAGTATCGAGCCGGAGCCGGATGTGAAAGCTGCGCTGCAAAAGTCTTTGCGTGAGGTGGAGGCGTCACTGGCCTGGGGGGATCGTTTGGGTGCCATCTTCAGCGGCATCAGCCTGGGCAGTATCTTGTTGCTGGTGGCACTGGGTCTGGCCATCACTTATGGGCTCATGGGTGTGATCAACATGGCGCACGGCGAGCTGATGATGATTGGCGCCTACGCGACTTATGTGGTGCAGGGCTTGTTTCAAAAATATCTGCCGGGTGCCTTTGACTGGTATTTGCTGGCGGCCTTGCCCGTGGCTTTCATGGCGTCGGCCTTGATGGGCGCCGCGATGGAACGCACGGTGATTCGCTATTTGTATGGCCGCCCTCTTGAGACACTGTTGGCCACTTGGGGCATCAGCCTGATGTTGATGCAACTGGTGCGCACCTTGTTTGGCGCGCAAAACGTGGGTGTCGAAAATCCGGTTTGGATGAGCGGCGGTGTGCAGGTGCTGGGTAACCTCTCGCTGCCCTACAACCGGCTGGTCATCATCGGGTTTGCGCTGGCCGTGTTGGGCGGTGTGGCGTTTTTGATCAGCAAGACACGGCTGGGGCTTTTCGTGCGCGGCGTGACGCAAAACCGATCGATGGCGTCCTGCATGGGGGTGAACACGGCGCGGATTGATACCTACGCGTTTGCGCTGGGCTCCGGCATTGCCGGGTTGGCTGGCTGTGCGCTGAGCCAGGTGGGCAATGTGGGGCCTGACTTGGGGCAGGGCTACATCGTCGATTCTTTCCTGGTGGTGGTGCTTGGGGGCGTAGGCCAATTGGCCGGCACGGTCTACGCTGCACTGGGGCTGGGCATTTTGAACAAATTTCTGGAGGGCTGGGCTGGCGCGGTGCTGGCTAAGATTGCTGTGCTGGTGTTCATCATCATCTTCATTCAAAAGCGCCCGCAAGGCATCTTCGCCATGAAGGGCCGCTCGGCAGAGGCGTGAAACCATGACAACACCATCCATTGAATTCCCCGCTCGCACACCGTTATTGACCCGCGTCGGGTGGAGCACCTTTATCGTCGCCTTGCTGGTGGTGTGCGCCGTGGCACCCATCCTGAACTTGATGGTGCCCCAAGGCAGCGCTTTTCACCTGAGTGACTACGCCGTGGGATTGATCGGCAAGATCATGTGCTATGCCATTTGTGCGCTGGCGATGGACTTGATCTGGGGTTACACCGGCATCTTGAGCCTGGGCCATGGCCTGTTTTTTGCGCTCGGCGGATATGTCATGGGCATGTACCTGATGCGCCAGATTGGGCTGGACGGCAACTACAAGAGCAACTTGCCGGATTTCATGGTGTTTCTGGACTGGAAAGAGTTGCCCTGGCACTGGACGCTGAGCGACAGTTTCATCGCCACCCTGTTCATGGTAGTGGCTGTGCCTGGACTGGTCGCCTTTGTGTTTGGCTATTTCGCATTTCGTTCGCGCATCAAGGGTGTGTACTTTTCCATCATCACCCAGGCGCTCACGTTTGCCGCCATGCTGCTGTTTTTTCGCAATGAGACCGGGTTTGGTGGCAACAACGGGTTCACTGACTTCAAGCGGATTTTGAGCATTCCGATTGCCACGCCCTCCACGCGCATGACGCTGTTTGTCATGACCGGTGTGACGCTGCTGGCTTGCTTCTTGTTGGCCCGCTGGCTGATCAACAGCAAGTTTGGTCGGGTGTTGCAGGCGGTTCGGGACGCAGAGACGCGGGTGATGTTCTCGGGCTACAACCCGATGGGCTACAAGCTCACCATCTGGACCATCTCGGCCATGATGTGTGGTGTGGCCGGTGCTTTGTATGTGCCGCAAATCGGCATCATCAACCCCAGCGAGATGAGTCCGGCCAACTCGATCGAGATTGCCATCTGGGCCGCCGTGGGCGGGCGTGCCTCGCTGATCGGGCCGATTGTGGGAGCCTTTATCGTGAATGGTGCCAAGAGCTGGTTGACCGTGGCTTACCCTGAGTATTGGTTGTACTTTTTGGGCGCGCTGTTCATTGGCGTGACCTTGTTTTTGCCCCAGGGGATAGTCGGTCTGGTGAAGAAATTGAAAGGAGCGAAGGCATGACGCCCGATTTGCTCGAAGAAGGTGCGCGCCGGCGCGAGGCTCAGCCAAGGGTTGTGGCGGGCGGCCAGACGGAGTCGGGTGGCCGTCAGGCTGGATTTTCCAGGCTCGCCACGCCCGGCGAAGTCGACGTGACCCACGGGCGCATTTTGTACCTCGAAGATGTGAACGTGAGCTTTGATGGTTTCAAGGCGATCAATAACCTGTCGCTGGATATCGCGCCGGGAGAGCTTCGATGCATCATTGGCCCCAACGGGGCGGGCAAGACCACCCTGATGGACATCATCACAGGAAAGACCCGACCCGATTCAGGCACCGTTTTTTTTGGCAGCACCATTGACCTGCTGCGTTACAAAGAATCCGAGATCGCGCGGCTGGGCATTGGCCGCAAGTTCCAGAAACCGACCGTGTTTGAAGAGCTCACCGTGTTCGAGAACCTGGAGTTGGCGCTCAAGACAAACAAGGCGGTCCAGGCTTCTCTTTTCTTTCGGCTTGACTCGGCGCAAAGCGACCGCTTGGCGGAGGTCCTGCACACCATTCACCTGGCCGACAGTGTCTCGCGCCAGGCGGGCAATTTGAGTCATGGTCAGAAGCAGTGGCTGGAGATTGGCATGCTCCTGATGCAAGACCCGAAGCTGCTCCTGCTGGATGAACCCGTTGCAGGGATGACTGACCAGGAGACAGAGCGCACCGCAGAGCTTTTTTTGTCACTCAAGGGCAGGCATTCCTTGTTGGTGGTGGAGCATGACATGGGTTTCATCAACACCATCTCGGACATCGTGACGGTGTTGTGCGACGGGTCGGTTCTGGCGCAGGGCACGCTGGCACAGGTGCAGGCGGATGAGCGTGTGATTGAGGTCTATCTGGGGCGCTAACAATGAGTATGCTGAACGTTACAAATATCAACCAGTACTATGGTGGCTCCCACATTTTGCGCGACGTGAGCCTGCAGGCGAATCTGGGTCAGGTGACGGTGATCCTGGGGCGCAATGGAGTGGGCAAGACCACCTTGCTCAAGAGCCTGATGGGGTTGGTGCCCATCAAGACCGGAACCGTCGAATTTGATGGCAAGGCGATTCAAAACTTCACACCCTATGAACGTGCGCAGGCCGGCATCGGTTTCGTGCCCCAGGGTCGCGAAATTTTTTCGCGCTTGACGGTGGAAGAGAATCTGCGCATGGGCCTGGCCTACAAGCCTGCCGGAACGCCGATTCCGCTTGAATTGTTCGAGTTATTCCCGGTGTTGAAGCAGATGTTGACCCGTCGCGGCGGCGACCTGTCTGGTGGCCAGCAGCAGCAACTTGCCATTGCCCGAGCACTGGCGGCGGGACCCAGGTTACTGATGCTGGACGAGCCGACGGAGGGTATTCAGCCCAGCATCATCAAGGATATCGGCCGAGTGATTCGCACGCTGGCTGACAGGGGCACGATGGCGATTGTGTTGGTGGAGCAGTATTACGATTTTGCCCAGGCATTGGCTGACCACTATGTCGTGATGGAGCGTGGTTCCGTGCTGGCTCGTGGCCGAGGAGCCAATATGGAGATTGACGGCGTACGTCAAATGGTCTCAATTTAGCCGGTGTCGTCTTTGCTCGGGCAACGTGTTCAATCCACCTCAGTTGTTCCTGCAGTTGCGCCATTGGTGCGCAAAGTGAGTCCGCCTGCTTGGCGGTTTGCCTCACCCAACGCGGGCCGCATGCTGTGGGTCTTGAAACGCGTTCGCAAGCCTTGAACGGACTCTGTCAGTTCGCGTGCATCCCTAATTTTATCGGTATAGCGATGCAGCACCATGTAAGCGGTCTCGATCAGCTTGCCGTTGCAGGTTTCCGCACCATGGGTCATCAAATTCTCAACGGCTGCCCTAGGGTCGCCTCCCATGCTCAGAGACATGGCATAGGAGCTCAACTTGAGGATCCTCGCCTGCGCTGCACGTATGGTTTCAGCGTAGGGTTCATGCGCTGACGCGGCCGCAGCGAGAAGCTCGGCGATAGCGCGACTGCTGCAAAAGCGCAGGCCGATGGTTTCAACAACGGGTTCAACCTCTTCGAGTTGGATGCTCCTCTTGGCCAATTGAGCCACCAGAGCGACCATGTTGGTCGCTGATTCAAAATTGAAGCTTGGCTGCTTCACCGTCTTGATCATGGCGCGCACAGACTCGACGCAGCGTGCAAATTGTTTGTCCTGAATGCAGAACAACACGTCCACCACTGCGGCGAGACGTTGGTGGCGTTGACTCTCCGGGTTTTTATCGATCAGGCGCACGAAGTCGTCACGGCAGCGCTGCAAACCCTTTTTGTCCGAGCTTTCCAGTCGGGCGAATGCCAACAGAACAAGAGTCTGGCAGTCGAACATCTTGGAGTCCAGGCCAATGCGAGCGGTGCGGTCCAGGATTTTTTCGGCCTCAGCCTTGTCCCCGTTGTAGAAGGTCAGCATGCCGTAGTTCTGCAGGCGGCTGATGGATGAAGGTGTGAGGTCGCTGGCCATTTTGTAGGTGGCCAGTGCGCGATCAAAGTTTCCAAGCTCAAACTGCGCGCGACCCATCACGTCATAGGCATCAACAAAGCCGGGGTCGGAGTTCATCAGGCCTTCCAGCATGGTCTCGGCCTTTGCAGTTTGGCCCTCTTCCAGCAAGGCGCGAGCAACCCCTAATTTGGCCCAAGGCAGCGTCTTGGCCGCCACCACCGCTTCGTACAGCGCTTGGGCCTGATCAAACTTGCCGACTCGCATCAGCAATTCGGCACCGATCCGAGCGGCATACAACCAGAACTTTCCCTTTGCCTCAAAGCGTTCCAGGCACAGGTCGGCAGCCAATTCGAAATCTTCCTCTTCAACCGCTGTGAGTATTTCTTTCAGTGACAGCTTGCGAACGCGTGCCTGTCGCATGCGTTCTCCCAGATCGACGGCTCTGTGGGGCTTTAGCAGGAAGCCATCCAGCGCAGATTCGGCAGCTTCGGCCACCTGGCCATAGGTAGCCTCCCCGGTGACCATGATGAAGATCGTTGAGAAGGGTAGAAGCTGGTTTCGCCGCAAGTCATCGAGCAGTTCCTGGCCTGTTGTCGCCTCGGCTTCAAAATAGTTTTCACACAAGACGACATCGAACTTGCGGTACTCCAAAAGGCGACGCGCGTCAGCCAACCGCGCGCACTGTACGATCGTTCCCATGCCGAAATCACGCAACTGCGCCACCAGGATGGACCGGGATGTATGGTTGCAGTCAATGACCAAGGCTTGCGACTCAGACAGATCATCTTCAGACAGGAGGGCCATCAGGAGGCTCCAATCGGCGCAACAGTGACTAAATTAAAGATACCATTCCTCCTCGGATCAAATAGTGCGAAATGTTAGCACTAGGTTGACCAGATACGCGGAGGGGCATGTGAAATATGCCAGAAATGTTGGCGCCATGCCGCCCACAGCTCGCGCATCAAGTGCATGGCCGGTTCAACCACGGGTGCCAGCACCCGGACTACAACCACCTGGTCGTCCGGGCTGGTCGCGCCCGCCGTGGTGCGCAGGCTGTGCGAAGCAATGAGGCTCCGGGCAATATCCAGCGCGCCAGATCTTCGCCCTCGTTCAATTTTGGTTCCGGAGACAAAAAAGAGCGAGGCCAGGCAGCGCTGGCCAGCCATGCCAAGCGGGCTGTTCATCAGACGGCGGTCGCTGGCCTGAAGGTGCCCCCGCTCCAGCCAGACGCCCGGCACTTCGATATGCTGAAGGTAGCTTCCTGAATCAAAGGGTTGACTGGACAGCGGCAAACCCAGTGCGGTGACATCCCAGCCTAAAAACTCCGATTGCGGCGCCAAGTTCAGCTTGAGGTGGTTTTCTGCCTGGCAACCGTTGTAGCAGATGGCTTCCAGCGGTAGCCATTCCAGGCGCGCTGATGGGTTCAAGGTGATGGTGGTTCGCTGTAACGCGGTTTGGCCGTCAGACCGGTAAAAGCGGCTGGCACCCGGCGTGGTGATCAGCCCGTGAGCCCTGTCTCCGGCTGTCACCGAGACGTCCAGCGTGTCGCCGCCCACCAGCCCTCCTGGCGGATGAACAAGAACATTGTGGCAAATGGAGTGGCCCTCGGGGTACAGGCTTTGCAGCAGGCGCAAGGGTCCCTTGTGTTGATGGCGAGCGACCGTGCGGTCTGCTTCGAGGCGGTAGTCGAGTTGCAGGCTGGCATGCCAAGTCATAGCGTCAACCTTGCTGCTGATTAAACGAAATATTGTGCCCCAAGTTAACGTCAGCCTGCGGGCATCGGTCTGGATTCCAGTCAGGCCACTTGGTAAACGGCTGCGGCAGGTTTTTGAGGCGCCAGCCAACTGCGCAGTTTTCCGGGGTTCAGCAAACCTTGCGGGTCAAAACGACGCTTGATGCTGACCACTGCCGGGTCCAGGTTGTTCTGCTTGCCATCCTCCACAATGTAGACATGGGGGTTGTTGATCTGCACGCCATGATCCCGGTAGATCTGCATGATTTCATTCAGGCGTTCTTCAGTGGTGTAGCGCACCAGTTGCAGGCCGCTGCAGTTGAAGGCGCCTTCCTTGGTGCGCAGGAACTCCAGGTGCATCATCACCTCGCCTGCGAGTTCTGCCTCCAAAGCCTTCACTTGTGACAGACGCGTCGCCGGGTTGAACCCACTCTGGATGTAGGTCAGGGTTTTGTCGATTTTGAGTGCATTGAGCGTGGTGTGGTTCCAGGTGTATTCCAGCAGGGTCTTGGATCCTTGGCGCACTTCGTCTGCCGTCTTGCAATAAGTGACCTGGCCACCGAGCTGGGTCACCATGTCGCGCATGCCCGCCTCGGAGTGAGGTGCCACCAGCAACAGCACGGCGTGACAGCCCTTGGGCAGGTACTCGGCCAGTGTGGTGAAGTAGTCAGAAATGGGCGCAGCCAAAAAGCACACCTCTTTTTTCTCCAGCCCTGGGGCGCTGCCAAAACGGTCGGCGAACGCCAGCGCAGCGTCAAAATCGATGAACGTTGCGATGCATTCAGTCCATTGAATGGTGGGGGTCAGCGCGACTTCCAGTTCCAGCACGATGCCGTTGGTGCCATACGTGTGGTGCAGCAACATGGCCTCCGTGCCGCGCAGTTCAATGATTTGGGGCGCGGGTTCGACCGTCATGGCGCGAACCGCCAGCACGTTGCCGGGTGCCGCGAGCGGCCCATGGTTGATGGAGCCAGCGCCGCCAAATCCACCACCAAACAAGCCTCCCAAAGTCGCGCTGCGGTAGGTAGAGGGTAACCAGCGCAATTCCTGCCCCAAGGGCTTGGCCTGCTCGTCAAAGTCCGACAGGCGGATGCCCGCCTGCGCGCAGCCCACGCCGCCTTTGACCCAGCCAAAGCTGTTGTAGCCACTCAGGTCCAGAATCAGGCCGCCGTGCAGCGGCGTGCTTTGGCCATAGTTTCCAGTGCCGCTGCCACGCACGGTGATGGGGATGCTGCCTTTGGCGCAAGCGGCCACCACCTGGCGAATCTCGTCCTCGGTCCGGGGCCGCACAGCGATGTCGCCCCGCTTGCCCGCAAGCTCTCGCTTGAGCACCGGACTGAACCAGGAGAAATCCTGCGAAAGGCGGCCTACCCGCAGGGGGTCAATGATCCAGTCCAGGTCGGGCAAGAGATCGGGGAGTTGATGGGATTTTTCGATGGTCATGGTGATATTCCTGTCGGTGATTCTGTTGAAAAAGACGCGTGTGCCGTGCTTAGTCCTGGGCGTTTTCGCTGGCGTGCCAGCCGCCCAGCGCCGCTCGCGAGAGCCAGGCCATGAGGGCAAAAAGGCCAACGCCCGTGAGTGAAATGAGCAGCAGGGCCGCGAACATGCGCGGGATGTTGAGCTGGAACCCGGCCTGCAAGATCTGATACGCCAACCCCGCACCTGTGCCGCCCGTTCCGGCCACGAATTCGGCTACAACCGCCCCGATCAAGGCCAGGCCGCTGGAGATGCGCAGTCCGCCAAAAAAGAAGGGAAGTGCACTGGGGATGCGCAGCCGCACCAGTGTCTGCCAGCGGGTGGCGCGGTTGAGCTTGAAATAGCTCTGCAAGTCAGGCTCCACACTTCTGAGGCCCAGCGTGGTGTTGCTGATGATGGGAAACAAGGCGACCAGTGCCGCGCAAATCACCATGGAACTCATGGGGTCCTTGACCCAAATGATGATGAGCGGGGCAACCGCCACGATGGGCGTGACCTGCAGCAGCACAGCGTAGGGAAACAGCGCTGTCTCGATCAATTTGCTTTGAACAAACAAGAAGGAGATGAGCACCCCCGCGATCACAGCCACACCGAAGGACATCAGCGTGATTTTGACCGTGACCCACAGCGACAAGCTCAGCGAAGCCCAGTCCGTCATCAGCGTTTTGAACATGAGAATCGGCGAGGGCACCAGATAAGGTGGCAGCTCCATGGCCGTGACCATGCCCTGCCACAAGGCCATCAGCAGCAGCCCGACCAGCACGGGATACACCACGCGCTGCACCCTGGGCTGGTGCATCAACGGAACACGTGGTTTGAGCCGGGTCAGCCCGCGTGCTTTGGGTGCGCTGCCTGAGAGAGTGGCGTTCATGTGAGGGCCTCTTCGGTATCGACGCTGGCCCGCAGCAGGCTGTCCTGCAGTTGCTTGGCGTAGCGGCTGAATTCGGGCGACACCATGAAGTCGGCGGTGCGGGGGTATGGCTCGGCAATCCGGAAGTCCTCCACCACGCGCCCGGGGCGTGCAGCCATCATCACCACACGGGTAGAGAGAAAAACAGCTTCATGGATGGAGTGGGTGACGAAGATCACGGTGAGCTTCTTCTTGCGCCACAGGTCGAGCAGGTCGGCATCGAGCTTGTGACGGGTGATCTCGTCCAGCGCGCCAAAGGGCTCGTCCATCAGCAGCAGGTCAGGCTGGGTGACCAGGCCACGGGCAATTGACACCCGCATTTGCATGCCACCCGACAGCGCCCGGGGCAGGGCGGCAGCAAATTTGGACAAGCCCACCAGGGCGAGCGCCTCTGTCACCCGGGCATCGCCCTCCTTGCGGGGCAGCCCGGCCAGGTCGAGTGGCAATCGCACGTTGGTTTGCACACTGGCCCAGGGCATGAGCGTGGGCGACTGGAAAACGAACGCCATCTTTTTGCCACTCTTGTCTAGCTGGGCCACGGGCTTGCGCCACAGGTGCAGGCGTCCATCTGTGGGCTCCAGCAGACCAGCCACCATTTTGAGCAACGTGCTTTTGCCGCAACCCGAGGGGCCCAGCAGGGTGACGAACTCGCCTTCCTGAATCGTCAGGTCGACGGCCAACAGGGCTTGCGTGCCGTTGGGATAAGTTTTTTCAGCCGACAGCACTTCGACGGCAGGGTGTAGGGGAGCCGCCGGCGCGGCTTGCGAGGCCTGTGGGTGGGTCATGGTTGCCTTTCGATGGTTGCGGCCGGGCCCCTGAGGGGCATCGGCCGCTGTTTCAGGGCCAAAGCCGGTCAGGGCAGGATCTTCAGGTCTTTGACGAAGCTGGTCGTGTAGGTGTCGGCCATCTTCACCTTGGCCGGATCGATGAGCTTGGACTCCACCAAAAAGTCGTAGCTGGCTTTGGCCCGCGCGTCAGTCATGATGCCGATGCCCATCGTGGCCGCATCGCCACCGGTGGCCATCCCCATTTCCTTGAGCTTGCCCACGCTATAGGCCAGTTGCTCATCGGTCATGTTGGGGTTGTCTTTTTTGATCAGGGCATTGGCAGGTGCGGGGTTGGCCAGGTAGCTCTTCCAGCCTTCCATGGACGCCTTGACAAAGGAGGCCACCGCGACGCTGCGGTCCTTCACTGTCTTGTCCATGCACGAAATCGTGGTGGCATAGGCCGGGAAACCATGGTCGCTGAACATCAGGGTGTTGGCCTTCACGCCAGCTTTCTGGATGGCAAAGGGCTCGGAGGTGAGGTATCCCTGCTGCGCGATGTTTTTGTCAGCAACAAAGGGTTGGATGTTGAAGGTGTAGGGGCGGGTCTGGGCATCGGTGAAGCCATACTTGGCTTTGAGCCAAGGCCAGTAGCCCCGTTGGGCCGCCGAGCCGATTAGGATCGTTTTTCCTTTCAGGTCCTCGAACTTCTTGACGTCTTCATGTGCAATCAGGACTTGGGGGTCTTTCTGGAACACCGCCGCCACCGTCGTGACCGGTACGCCGCCTTCTCGCATCTGGATCATTTGCAGATCGCTTGAGCCCATGACGCATTCAGCCTGGCCAGCCGCCATCATTTGCACGATGTTGACCTGGGGACCACCCATTTTGATGGTGACGTCCAGGCCATATTTTTTGTACAAGCCGGTGGCCACAGCCTGGTAGAAGCCGCCATGCTCGGCCTGCGCGTACCAGTTGGTCATGTAGGTGAACTTGTCCTGCGCCTGGGCGGTGCCCAGTGCACCAAGACCGAGCAGGGCCGCTGCGGCGGTGCGTCCAAAGCGGGGCGTTGCAGCGAGAAAAGAGGACGTTTTCATCATGGTGTTACTCCGGTGAGGTGGTGGGGGAGAGTGAGGGAATTCAGTTAAGCAGGGATGCAAGCAAGCCATTGGCTAACAGCAGGTTTCAGGCCAAGGTTTCTTGCACATGGCCGGTGTGTTGCGCGCGGCCCCAGGTCGGCTCTGGGCGCGCGGCCCACTGCAAGGTGTGCAGTTCGGTGATGGCAGCAGCCCAGCTGGTCGCCAGGGAGTCCAGAATGGCGTGGCCCTGCTCTGGCGTAGCGGGCAGCGGGTCGCCAATGATGCCGCTGGGGCCAAAGTCGCGCGCACTCCAGGCGCAGGCTGGGCGGCCGTCGGGTGACAGCAGTGGCGAGCCAAAAACGGGCGGGTAATTGGTCACCGCGCGGTCCATCCGGACGGTGTCGGGCGCCAGGGCCAGCATGATGGCGGTTTCGGCGTGGCCGGCGTGCATGGCCAACTTCTTCTCTTTGTCTGACAGGTACTGCCCCGCCACATTGGGCACTCGCCAGGTGAAGCTGGGCACCACAATGAAGTCGCCATGGCGCAGGCGCAGCTCGCGTGCCGCCATTTCCATCACCTGCGGCTGGCCGCCATGGCCGTTGACGATAAGCAGCTTGCGAAATCCGGCCCGGTACACCGACTCACCAATTTCATTCATGGTGGCCAGCAGCGTTTCGCCGGTAAGCGTGATCGTGCCCGGAAAATGCAGGTGCTCCTCGGACTTGCCGTAGGTGATGGGCGCCATGGCGTAGGCCGGCACAGCAGCGTCCAGACGGGCCAGGGCGTGGCCCACGACGCCAGCAGAAATCACGGTGTCGACCGCACAGGGCAGGTGGGGGCCGTGTTGCTCGGTGGCTCCGGTTGGCAGCACGATGACGGTATTTTCCTTGTCCTGCAGGTCGGCGATTTCGGTCCAGCTCAGGTAGGGCAAAAAACGGTGGGGCGGGTTGTAGCCGTGCAGCATGGGGAGTCCTTGGGAGTGAATGGGTGTTAGCGCAGCGGTAACCAGGCTGTGGCTTCGACTTCAATGAGGATGTCGGCGGTGGGCAGCATGGCGCTCACCTCCACCACGGTCGAGGCCGGTGGTTCGCCCGGAAAGAACAGCTTGCGCACACGGCTGTACTGCGGGAAGTGATCGAGATGTTTGAAGTACTGCACCAGCTTGAAGATGTCCGACATCTGGCCTCCCGCGGCTTCCATGGTCTGGCGGATGCTGTTGAGCACATACCAACTTTGCGCCAGGATCGGGCCCTCCTTGATGTCGCTGGAGAACTCGCCTGTGCGGCCAATCAGCGTGGCGGCATCGTCCGGAATATCGCTGTAGCCCTGCACGATCCGGCTGGCGGCGGGGTCCACGGCGATCACGCCGGACAAAAAAACAAAATCTCCGGCCCGGCGCCATGCCGCGTAGCGAGCGAGTGGCTGGGCAAATGCTGATCCAGTGGTCATGAGACGCTCCTTGGGTGGGTGGTCACGCCAGCCTGCCATTCGGCGGGCGGCAGGCCACGGGTGACGCGGCCCTTGCGCAGCACCACACGTGGCTGGGTGCGTGAGGGGAACCCCCAAACATCGGCTTGCGTGAAGACCACCAGGTTGGCGGCAGACCCTGCCTGCAGGGGAAGCTGCGCGCTGCCTCTTCGCAGCCAGTCCGCGCGGCACAGCGCTTCAGACCAGCGATCAAAGGGAGACTCCAGCTGGGCTGCGAGGACACCGGTTGCCAGGGCTTCCAGCGGGTCGAAACTGCCGACCGGGCAAAACGGGTCTTGCACGTTGTCGCTGGCCACCAGCACCGGGATGTTGCGGGCGCGGGCCTCCTTCACCAAAGTGATTCCCCGCTGGCGCGGTGTTCGGCCCGTGGTGGCGTCCTGCAGCAGCAAGTTGGTAATGGGCAGCGTCACCAAGGTGATGGGCGCGCGCGCTACGGCGTCGAGCGTGGCGAGCGCCACGTTTTCGTCCTGCGCGGCCAAGGCACAGGTGTGCCCGCAAACCACGTGGCCTTCAAAGCCAATTTCCTGTAGCAGGGTTGCCGTGGTGGCCAGACCCAGTGCCCCCGGGTGCAGCTCTTCGTCGACATGCAAGTCAACATCCAGGCCATGGTGTTGGGCTGCTTCGAACAGGTGGCGCAGGGCCTGTGGATTCCAGTTGGTGGTATGCACAAAGCCGCCCAGCAGCGCGCCCGGCCCACTGCGTGCGACGGTGGCTGCCAGTGCCAGGGCGGTGCTTTGATCGCCAAACAAATGCAGCGGAATCAGGCTTACACGCTCCAGCGTGAGGCGATCGTCCCAGTCGTGTGCCAGGTCGCGCAGGACCTGCCAGGCCAGGGGCACGGCGTCTGGCTCCCACCAGTCGCAGTGTGTGCGCAGGTGCACCACGCCGGCGTCGCTGCCCCATTGCAGCGCGCGGCTGGCCCGGGTCCGGATGTCGGCCTCGGTCCAGTCTTTGCGGTCGGTCATCATGGCGTCGATGGCGCCCAGCAGGCCCGGCTTGACGACGCCCATGCGGGGCAATGTGAAGGCTTTGTCCAGATGGGTGTGGGCATCGACCAGCCCGGGCAGCACCAAGGCACCGGCCAGATCCCAGCAGGCTGGCATTGGCACAGCAGCTGCGGGCGCGTGCGGTGTGATGCGCTCGATGCAGCCCTGCACCAAATCCATATCGGCGAGTTCGGGCTGGTTGTTACGGCTGGGCCAGCTCGCCGGCAGCAGCCAGCGTGGGAGACGGGCACGAACAATGCGGTGGGGAGTCTGTGTCATGAGGGGTTGCGGTCCTTGGTTTTCAGGCAAAGCGCGCCATGGCCAGGCCGACACGGGTTTTGAACGCCTCCAGTCGAGGCGGGGTTGCCACATTCATGTGGTACTGAGCGTGGTAGTCCACCTTGGCCCGACCGCCTGTGAGAAGACGCATATAGCGGGTGACCGACTTCCGTGGCGGGTCACCCATGAGGATGGCGGTCCAGCGCGGGCGACCATAGGTCACCACTGCTGAAATCCGCTTGATGTGGGTGAGCGACGGCTTGACGTTCTCGGGGTCGCTGATATCAAACGCCACGCCGGGCATCAGGACCCTGTCAAAAAATCCCTTGAGCATGGCGGGCATGCCAAAGCACCAGGTCGGAAAGCAGAACACCAAGGCTTCGGCCCGCATCAACCGGTCCACGTAGCCTTGCACAGGCAACTGGTTACTCGGCACCTCGTGATAGCCCAGACGCTCTTCGCGAGATAAAACCGGGTTGAAACCCTCGGCGTACAGATCACAGTCGTCCACCTCGTGGCCAGCACTGCGCAGGTTGTTGACAACCTGGGTGTGCAGCGCCGCATTGAAGCTGGTTTCCACCGGGTGGCAATAGATGACGAGAACGCGCATCGGGTTTCCTTTCAAAGGTCGAGCGTGAGGGTGGGGCTGTGGCTGCGGGCGCAGCACACCGCTACGTGCGTGCGTTGCTCTGTGGGGCTCAGGCAGCTGTCACGGTGATCCGGCTCACCCGCCAGCCAGGGTGTGCTGCATGTTCCGCACACGCCCTGCTCGCACACGGTGTCGATGCGAATGCCGGCCAGGTGCAAAACATCTACCATGCTGTCGCCGGCTTGCACCGCCAGGCGGAGCTGGCTGCGCGCCAGGATCAATTCGAACGCGGTTTCGCGAACCGGCAGTAGCGCTGTAATTGCCGCAGGGGAAGAACTTGTTTGCATATCTGACCGATTGGATTGATTCATCGGTCAAGATAATGCAAGGGGCGTGCCAGGACGCTTTTGACGCTGAAAGGCAGTCAATCGCCTGCCCCGGGCGAGCTCTGGCGGCGTAAATCCTCTAGTTTGGTGCGAGGCCGCAGCCCAGCAGCACAAAAGTGGTGAGCTGGTGCGCGATGGGCTCACGGTTAATGGCCTGTTCGGGGGCCAGATTCAGCATGACGTTCACTTGCACGGCGTAGTCGGCATAGTGCTGGGTCATGCCCCAGATCTGCATGAGCAGAAGCTTTGCATCCACCGGGCGCATGCGGCCCTCGCTGATCCAGCGGTTGATCAGCTGGACCTTCTCGTTGGTGGATTTCACGGCGATGGGCCAATACTTGTTCAGGTTACGTCCGCCGCCAAGGACCTCGGTGGTGAAGATGCGGGACAGGCCCGGGTTGTCCAGCGCGTAGTCGAGTTTCTTGCGCACATAGCTGCTGAGCACCACTGCGGGGTCGTCACTGCCGCTGTCAAAGCTGAAGGCGCCCGACCAGCCGTTCAGCACCGAATACAGAAGCTCTTCGTACAGCTCCTCTTTGCTGCTGATGTAGTAGTGCAGTTGCGGTTTGGTCAGGCCCGCCCGTTCGGCAATGGCTTTGGTCGACGCGCCCTTGAACCCATGCCGGCTGAATTCCTCGATGGCGGCCGCGCGAATGGCGCTCTGGATGCGCTCACGCCCTTGTCGGGTGCGACTGTGCACGGCACTGGTATCGGCTTCGGTTTCGGGTTCATTCATGGTGTCAGATCAGCGGGGCCGGTGGTGTGGTGGGTGCTGATTTTGCCGTGTTTCACGCTTTCCAGAATCCCAGGTGAGGTGGGCTGGCTTCTTGCAGCAAGGCAGGCCCGGTATATTCAATCGGGTGAGGTGATGGCGCAAATAGGGTGACTTGGCACAGGTACAAGCTGTCTGTGGCGTTGAGTGCAGCCGGTTCGTCGGGTGGCGTGCGCGGGGGCAGTTGGGTCAATCGCATGGGGTCTCTCCCGGGTCTGTTTGGGTGGTGGGTCTTTTCGTTATGCATTTGGCGTGCCAGGCACCGTTCTTGCGTGCGTCTGGCCTGAGAGTAGAAGCGTTCACCGTCTGCCCAAGTGCCACTGGCACAGCGGGGCAGCGGCTGGAAATTGCTCTTGAAAACAACCCTTTTCAGGAGAATTGAATGACTAAAACGCCCCTTATGTTGGACGAATTGCAGACGGAGGCCCGCATGGGCGCCATGGGCCGGGAGACGGACACGCGCGAGATCCGGCAAATTGACCTCTCGGACTTCGAACACCGAAAAACCGGGATTGCCGATCAACTTTGGGAGGCGGCCGTGGATGTGGGTTTTTTCCAGATCATTCACCACGGCATTGACCTGGTGGAAGTCCATAAAGCCTTCGCCATGACGGAGCGCTTTTTTGCACTCCCCGACGGCGTGAAGGCCCAATACCCGCTGCGCAAGGCCCTGAATGTGGGTTGGGAGAGCCGCGCCCAGGTGCGTCCTTCCACTGGCACGCCAGATCAAAAGGAGTCCTATCAGATCACGCGCCCTCACATGGAGGCCCTGTGGCCCACCGAGGATGAACTGGCCGGCTTTCAGCCGACGATGCTTGCCTTTGAGGCGCGGTGCTGGCATGTGGCCATGCAGGTGCTGTCGTGCTTGGCACACAAATTGGGTTTTGAGTCTGACTTCTTCGCCCGGGCCCATGACCCGGCCCGCCCCAGCTACCAAAGCACTTTGCGGCTGCTGCATTACTTTGCAACACCACCTGAGCAGCAAGCCCAGCTGGGGCTTTGGCGCGCGGGTGCCCACACCGACTTTGATTGCCTGACCTTGTTGTTTCAACGCAAGGGCCAGGGCGGGTTGCAGGTTTGTCCCGGCAAGGAGATGGACAGTCAGGCCTGGACGTCCGTGGCACCCGATGAGGAGGCCATCACCTGCAACATTGGTGACATGCTGATGCGCTGGAGCGACGACCAGCTGCCCTCGAACTTTCACCGGGTCAAAAACCCGGTGCCTGGCGACTACATGGGATCGCGCTACAGCATGGCCTTCTTTGCGCAGGCCAACCGCGACGCCCTCATTGAAGGGCCAGCCAAGAAATACCCGGCGATCGCGGCGGGCGACTATCTCAATCAGCGTATAGCGGCCAACTTCAAGGCTTATTGAAAGGCGCGCGGGAACCGCATCGAAGTCATGCGCCACCGGGGACCCGGGTTCTTAGCCAGCCGGGTCACCAGAAGTTTTGGTGCAACGCTGCGATCTCGGCCTCGACTTCAGGTACCGGACCCGTGATTTGTATCGCTTTTTGACCGGCTCCCAACACCGTCCGGCAAGGGAGGTCCATGGTCGGATTCTCCGCATGATTTCCCGTGAGCTCCAGCAAACGACGCTCCGTCATGCCAAATACCAGGTTGCCAATATTGGCCCAATATTGCGTGCCAGCACACATCGCGCAGGGCTCCACCGTTGTGACAAGCGTGCATTGCCGGAGGTAATCGGCAGTGAAGTTGGTCGCGGCCGTGCGGGCCAGGGTTGACTCCGCATGGTTCACAGCATCCACATTGCCCTGCTCTGCCAGCACCGTTTCCCCGTCCGGTGCCACCAGAATGGCGCCAAAAGGGTGCCGACCGAGCGCCAGGGCACGGCGGGCCACCTCGTTGGCCCGCCGCAGGTGGCGGGCAACCGCTGCGGCAGGCATCAGATCACTGCGCATCGGCAGGCCTTGCACGCCCTATTCCCCCTGAGTCCCGCGGTGCGCCCAGCCCGTGGTGTGCTTCTCAAGCGCGCTGAAGAATTCATACATGACCATGGC
>CALRWE010000064.1:0-21351 GCA_943371745.1 Rhodoferax sp. OV413 | reverse complement strand
AGGCAAGGAAATGGTCATGCCAGGCGACAACGTGTCGATCACCGTCAAGTTGATCAACCCGATCGCCATGGAAGAAGGCCTGCGTTTTGCTATCCGCGAAGGCGGCAAGACTGTCGGCGCCGGTGTGGTTGCCAAGATCATCGCGTAATAATTTTTTGATTGATGCAGGGGCGTAGCTCAATTGGCAGAGCGTCGGTCTCCAAAACCGAAGGTTGATGGTTCGATTCCTTCCGCCCCTGCCACCTGATTTTTATAAGTAAGGTGGAAAAACCAAGCCCGCTATGAATATGGCGGGCTTCAGTGCCTTAAGGCAACTGCTTTGATTTGACTTTGAAAAGCGCGAGATAGAAAAAAATGGCCACCACACAAGTAGAAACCGTCAGTACCGGGGCGGACAAGGCCAAGCTAGCGGCGTCCGTCGTCTTGGTCATCGCGGCGTTGGCCGCCTTTTACATCTTAACCAGTCAAGGCGCGCTGGCGCAATGGGGTGCGCTGCTTGTCGGTCTGGCAGCTGCCGTGGTGGTTTTTTTCACGTCCGAGCCAGGCAAAGCCCTGCTGGCATTTGGCCGGGACTCTTGGCGAGAAGTTAAAAAAGTTGTTTGGCCCGCTCGCAAGGAAGCAATCCAGATGACCGCTTATGTCTTTGTGTTTGTGCTTGTCATGGCCATATTTCTCTGGCTGACAGACAAGACGCTTGAATGGCTGTTTTATGACCTGATCCTGGGGTGGAGAAAGTAATGACCGATTCTGTAGAAACCCCATCAACATCCCTGCCTGCGGCAGCGCAGGTATTGTCGACAGCGTCGACGAATCCGGACATGCGCTGGTATGTGGTTCACGCTTATTCCGGCATGGAAAAAACTGTTGAGCGAAACATTGCTGAGCGGATCGCCCGAGCCGGCATGGAAAGTAAATTTGGTCGTGTCTTGGTTCCCATGGAGGAAGTGGTCGAGATCAAGAACGGTCAAAAGAAAACTACTGAGCGCAAGTTCTTCCCAGGATATGTCTTGGTCGAGATGGTCATGGACGATGAGACTTGGCATTTGATCAAGCACACGAACAAAGTAACCGGCTTTGTTGGCGGCGTCAAAAACAGGCCTGCGCCCATCTCGGAAGCCGAAGTCATGAAAATCGTGACCCAGATGCAGGAAGGCACCGAGAAGCCGCGTCACAAGGTCGAATTTATTGTGGGTGAATTCGTTCGGGTCAAGGATGGTCCGTTCACTGACTTCACCGGGTCGGTTGAAGACGTCAACTACGACAAGAGCAAAGTCAGGGTTGCAGTCACCATTTTCGGACGCTCCACCCCTGTGGAACTTGAGTTCTCGCAGATCGAAAAAACCTGATCCTGACAGTCGTTTTCAGGATCGGATTTCGCACTTTTCGACTCGGTGCGAATGTTGTCAGTGAGTCGTTAACCCCGGGGAGCCAGGGTCTGCTTTGTTAGAAGTACGGCCCGGGCGCTATCACCCGCAAGGAGAAAAGCATGGCGAAAAAAATCGTCGGTTTTGTCAAACTGCAAGTCCCAGCAGGCAAAGCCAATCCATCACCACCCATCGGCCCAGCACTGGGTCAACGTGGTTTGAACATCATGGAATTCTGCAAGGCATTCAATGCGCAGACCCAAGGTATTGAGCCTGGTTTACCACTGCCAGTGGTGATCACCGCGTTTGCGGACAAGAGCTTCACTTTTGTAATCAAATCGCCACCTTCGTCGATTTTGATCAAGAAGGCCGTGAAAATTGACAAGGGTTCAGCGACTCCGCACACCGTCAAGGTAGGCAAGATCACACGTGCCCAGCTCGAAGAGATTGCCAAGACCAAGATGAAAGACTTGACCGCTGCCGACATGGATGCAGCAGTGCGCACCATCGCCGGCTCTGCCCGCTCGATGGGCGTGAACGTGGAGGGCGTGTAAATGGCTCAATTGACTAAAAAACAAAAGTCCTTCGCTGGCAAAGTGGACAGCAACAAGCTGTACCCTCTGGCTGACGCGCTCGGGCTTGTGAAAGAATGCGCAAACGCCAAGTTTGACGAGTCCATCGACGTGGCAGTCCAACTCGGCATTGATGCCAAGAAGTCTGACCAAGTCGTGCGTGGCGCTGTCGTGCTGCCTAACGGCACAGGCAAGACCAAGCGTGTAGCTGTATTTGCACAGGGCGCCAAAGCAGAAGAAGCGAAGGCAGCCGGTGCCGACATCGTCGGCATGGACGATCTCGCAGCCATGATCAAAGCAGGCGACATGCCCTTTGATATCGTGATTGCTGCGCCAGACGCCATGCGTATTGTCGGTACATTGGGTCAAATTCTCGGACCACGTGGACTGATGCCAAATCCCAAGGTGGGCACTGTGACACCTGATGTGGCCACCGCTGTGAAAAATGCCAAAGCTGGACAAGTACAGTTTCGCGTCGACAAGGCCGGCATTATCCACTCCACCATCGGCCGTCGTTCTTTTGACAGCGACAAGCTGCAAGGTAACCTGGCTGCACTGGTCGAGGCTTTGACCAAAGCCAAACCGGCGACCAGCAAAGGCGTTTACCTTCGCAAAGTGGCTGTGTCTTCCACGATGGGCGTAGGCGTTCGCGTGGATCTGCAAACAATTGCTGCTTGATAGCAAAAATTTGGGTCATTTGAAAAGATGACTCAAAGTGGTGGGCTGCCTGAATTGAAAAATATGGGCAGGTCATCCAAGACCGTTGGCGGGCAAGCTGCTTCATGCAGATGAGCCCTTAATCAAGGTGTAACAGACAGGGTTTGTGACACAGCCAACGCAGATGGCGATCCCGCTGCTGACGGAAAAATTTCCTGAACAGTTGGTCGCTGCAATGTGGCGTGTTTGAAGGCAGTAAGCCAACAGACACAATTTAAGGAGTAGACCTTGAGTCTTAATCGCAGTGAGAAAGAAGCGGTCATCAGTGATGTGACTGGGCTCGCCGCAAAAGCTCAAACGCTCGTGATGGCGGAATACCGTGGAATCACGGTCGCTGACATGACCAAATTGCGCTCTACGGCGCGCAGCAATGGTGTGAGCCTGAGTGTGTTGAAAAACACACTGGCACGCCGTGCTGTGTCCGGCAGCGGATTTGAAGTTGTGTCCGACTTGATGACCGGTCCGCTGATCTATAGCTTCTCTGAAGATGCAGTAGCTGCCGCGCGAGTGGTAGCTGACTTCGCAAAAACCAACGACAAGTTGGTGATTCGCGGTGGTGCATACGGCGGAAAAGCTTTGGATGTCAATGGCGTTAAACAACTCGCAAGCATTCCTTCCAAAGAGGTCTTGTTGGCGCAGTTGCTGGGCTTGATGCAATCCCCGATCTCCCGCACAGCTCGTGTGCTGGCGGCCATCGCGGAGAAAAAAGGCGCCGGTGTGGCAGAAACAGCTGAAGAAGCACCTGCTGAGGCAGCGGCGGCTTAATTGCCTGCTGCATTTGGTTACCAATATTGTTAGGAAATGAAAATGGCATTTGATAAAGACGCATTTTTGACCGCGCTGGACAGCATGACGGTCATGGAACTCAACGACTTGGTGAAAGCCATCGAAGAGAAGTTTGGCGTGAGCGCTGCTGCTATGGCAGGTCCAGCGGCCGGTGGCGCTGCTGCTGCTGTCGTGGAAGAGAAGACTGAATTCAACGTTGTATTGCTCGACGCAGGTGCAGCCAAAGTCTCCGTGATCAAAGCGGTTCGCGAAATCACGGGTCTGGGCCTCAAAGAAGCCAAGGATCTGGTTGACGGCGCACCAAAGAATGTCAAAGAAGGCATCTCCAAGGCTGACGCTGATGCAGCTTTGAAGAAATTGCTTGACGCCGGCGCTAAGGCCGAACTCAAGTAATAGACGGCTGCCAAGGGGCTGGAAGCTTCAAAAGAGCTTCCAGCCTTTGGCGCTTGTGAGAGTGCACTGGAAAGCAGGCCTTACCTGCCTTCTTTTCAGTGTCTTCTAGCCCCGACTGTAGAAGACGCCTTGGTTCGGGTCGCACGCAATGTGCGGCCGTCCGCCAATGATTGGTAGTGGCCAATCGCCAAGAAGCGCACCCCAGGATTCCTTAGTCTTTGCCCGGAGATCTCATGGCTTACACATACACCGAACGCAAACGGATTCGTAAAAATTTTGGCAGTCGCGACAGCGTGCTGGAAATACCCTACCTGTTGCAAATGCAGAAAGATGCTTACACGGCATTTTTGCAAGCCGATGCGGCGCCCAAAAAGCGCACAAACGAAGGTCTTCAAGCTGCTTTTGACGCAGCCTTCCCTATTGTTTCGCACAATGGATTTGTCGAGATGAAATATCTCGAATACAACCTCGCGAAACCGGCCTTTGATGTCCGAGAGTGCCAGACACGTGGACTGACTTACGCGTCGGCGGTGCGAGCCAAGGTCCAACTGATCATTTACGACCGCGAATCGTCTACGTCACAAAACAAGGTCGTTAAAGAGGTCAAAGAGCAGGAAGTCTACATGGGCGAAGTGCCCTTGATGACGGGCAAGGGCTCGTTCATTATCAACGGGACAGAGCGTGTGATCGTGTCCCAGCTGCACCGCTCACCAGGCGTGTTTTTTGAACACGACAAGGGCAAGACCCACAGCTCGGGAAAACTGCTGTTTTCAGCACGGATCATTCCTTACCGTGGCTCCTGGCTTGATTTTGAATTCGATCCAAAGGACATTCTGTATTTCCGGGTCGATCGCCGCCGGAAAATGCCGGTCACGATTCTGCTCAAGGCCATTGGCCTGAACCATGAATCCATCCTCGCGAACTTCTTCGTCAACGACAACTTCCGCCTGATGGACAGCGGCGCCCAAATGGAATTTGTCGCTGAGCGCCTGCGTGGTGAAGTTGCTCGTTTCGACATTACCGACAAGAGCGGTAAAGTGATTGTTGCCAAAGACAAACGCGTCACGGCACGTCACACGCGGGAATTGGAGCAATCTGGCACGACCCACATCAGCGTACCTGAGGATTTTCTGGTTGGCCGCGTAGTGGCACGCAATCTGGTGGATACGGATACGGGTGAGATATTGGCCAAGGCCAACGAAGAGCTGACCGAAGCCCTGCTCAAGAAACTTCGCACATCGGGTGTGCAGGATCTGCCGTGCATTTACACCAACGAGCTGGATCAAGGCGCCTACATTTCCCAGACGCTGCGCACTGACGAAACTGTAGATGAGTTTGCAGCGCGCGTCGCCATTTACCGCATGATGCGCCCCGGTGAGCCGCCAACGGAAGATGCCGTGCAGGCACTGTTCCAGCGCTTGTTCTACAACCCCGACACCTATGACCTGTCGCGTGTTGGACGCATGAAATTCAATGCCAAGATGGGCCGCGCTGAGTCCACTGGCCCCATGGTCCTGACCAACGAAGACATCCTGGCTGTCGTCAAGGTGCTGGTTGATTTGCGCAATGGCCGTGGCGAAGTGGACGATATTGACCACTTGGGCAATCGCCGTGTGCGCTGCGTGGGTGAGTTGGCTGAAAACCAGTACCGCACCGGTCTGGCACGGATTGAAAAGGCAGTGAAAGAGCGTTTGGGTCAGGCTGAGCAAGAGCCGCTGATGCCTCATGACCTGATCAACAGCAAGCCCATTTCGGCGGCGCTCAAGGAGTTCTTTGGTGCCTCGCAGCTGTCCCAGTTCATGGACCAGACGAATCCCCTGTCAGAGATCACCCACAAACGACGTGTCTCGGCCCTGGGCCCGGGTGGTTTGACACGAGAGCGTGCTGGTTTCGAAGTTCGCGACGTGCATGTAACCCATTACGGACGTGTGTGCCCGATCGAAACGCCCGAGGGTCCGAACATCGGACTGATCAACTCTTTGGCGTTGTATGCGCGTCTCAATGAATATGGATTCATTGAGACGCCGTACCGCCGGGTGGTGGACAGCAAGGTCACGATGGATATCGACTATTTGTCGGCCATTGAAGAAGGCAAATATGTCATTGCCCAGGCCAATGCGGCTCTTGACAAAGAGGGCAGGCTCAGCGGCGAATTGATCTCCGCTCGCGAAGCCGGTGAGTCGATCCTGGTGGGTGCAGAGCGTGTGCAGTACATGGACGTGTCCCCAGCGCAAATTGTGTCGGTCGCGGCCTCTCTGGTGCCCTTCCTTGAACACGACGATGCAAATCGAGCGCTGATGGGCGCCAACATGTCACGTCAGGCCGTTCCTGTGCTGCGTCCGGAAAAACCGATGGTTGGCACCGGCATTGAGCGCGTGGCAGCGATTGACTCCGGCACCGTCGTCACCGCAACCCGCGGCGGCGTGGTTGATTACGTCGATGCCACGCGCGTGGTGATTCGCGTGAACGACACCGAGGCGCAAGCTGGCGAAGTCGGTGTGGACATTTACAACCTGATCAAGTACCAACGGTCCAACCAGAACACCAACATCCACCAGCGGCCCATCGTGCGCAAGGGTGACCAGCTCGCCAAGGGCGATGTGATCGCCGACGGTGCGTCCACCGACCTGGGTGAGTTGGCGCTGGGTCAGAACATGCTGATCGCGTTCATGCCCTGGAATGGCTATAACTTCGAAGATTCGATCCTGATCAGTGAACGCGTGGTCGCAGATGACCGCTACACCTCGATCCACATCGAAGAACTGGTCGTGATGGCTCGGGACACCAAGCTGGGATCCGAAGAGATTACCCGCGACATCCCGAATCTGAGCGAGCAACAGCTCAATCGCCTGGATGAATCCGGCATCATCTATGTGGGTGCTGAAGTTGAACCTGGCGACACGCTGGTGGGCAAGGTCACACCCAAAGGTGAGACGACGCTGACCCCGGAAGAGAAGCTGCTCAGAGCCATATTCGGCGAAAAAGCCAGCGACGTGAAAGACACGTCCTTGCGCGTCGATCAGGGCTCAAAGGGCACCGTGATCGATGTGCAGGTCTTCACCCGTGAAGGCATTGTGCGCGATCGCCGCGCGCAGCAGATCATTGACGACGAATTGAAGCGTTTCCGTCTGGACCTGAATGACCAGTTGCGCATTGTGGAAGCCGACGCCTTTGACCGGATTGAAAAGCTGTTGACTGGCAAAGTCGCCAACGGCGGGCCTCAGAAGCTGGCCAAAGGCACCAAAATCGACAAGGCCTACCTGACCTCGGTTGAGAAGTTCCATTGGTTTGATATTCGTCCAGCCGATGACGAGACCGCAGCGCAACTGGAGAGCATCAAGAACTCTCTGGAGCAAACCCGCCACAGCTTTGACCTCGCTTTCGAAGAAAAGCGCAAGAAGTTGACACAGGGCGATGAGTTGCCCGCAGGCGTCTTGAAGATGGTCAAGGTCTACATTGCCGTCAAGCGTCGCCTGCAACCGGGTGACAAGATGGCCGGTCGCCACGGTAACAAAGGTGTGGTTTCCAAGATTGTTCCGGTGGAAGACATGCCCTACATGGCGGACGGCACACCGTGCGATATCGTGCTCAATCCACTCGGCGTGCCCTCACGGATGAACGTGGGCCAGGTGCTGGAAGTCCATTTGGGCTGGGCTGGCAAGGGCATCGGACACCGCATTGGTGACATGCTGCAAGCTGAGGCCAAAGCGGCTGAACTACGCACCTTCATGGAAGAGCTCTACAACGGCACTGGACGCAAGGAAGATCTGTCTCAACTCAATGACGAGCAGGTTTTCGAGATGGCCAGCAACCTGACATCGGGTGTGCCGTTTGCGACACCCGTGTTCGACGGCGCATCCGAAGCAGAAATTCGCACCATGCTGCAATTGGCCTACCCAGAGAAGATCGCCAAAGAGATGGGATTGACCGCCACGCGAACCCAGGCCAACTTGTTTGATGGTCGCTCAGGTGAAGCCTTTGAGCGCCCAACCACGATTGGTTACATGCACTTCCTGAAACTGCACCATTTGGTGGACGACAAGATGCATGCGCGCTCAACAGGTCCCTACAGTCTCGTCACGCAGCAACCATTGGGCGGCAAAGCCCAGTTTGGTGGACAGCGATTTGGTGAGATGGAGGTCTGGGCGCTCGAAGCGTACGGCGCAGCCTACACCTTGCAGGAAATGCTCACGGTCAAATCCGATGACGTAGTAGGCCGCACCAAGGTCTACGAGAGCATCGTGAAAGGTGAGCACTCGATCGAAGCCGGTATGCCGGAGTCGTTCAATGTGCTGGTCAAGGAAATTCGTTCACTCGGTATCGATATCGAGTTGGAACGCAGCTAAACACGGACTAGAAAAGGATTCAACATGAAATCACTACTCGACCTGTTCAAGCAGTTCACGCCTGATGAGCATTTCAATGCCATCAAAATTGGTATGGCCTCGCCCGAGAAGATCCGTTCATGGTCTTTTGGCGAAGTCAAAAAACCAGAAACCATCAATTACCGTACCTTCAAGCCCGAGCGCGATGGTCTGTTTTGCGCCAAGATCTTCGGGCCCATCAAGGACTATGAGTGCCTGTGCGGCAAGTACAAGCGCCTCAAACACCGCGGTGTGATCTGCGAGAAGTGTGGCGTTGAAGTCACGCAGACCAAAGTGCGCCGTGAACGCATGGGTCACATTGACCTGGCGGCACCGTGCGCGCACATCTGGTTTCTGAAGTCACTGCCATCACGTTTGGGCCTCGTGCTCGATATGACCTTGCGTGATATCGAACGGGTGCTGTACTTCGAAGCCTATGTGGTGACCGACCCTGGCATGACGCCTTTGAAGAAATTCAGCATCATGTCGGAAGACGACTTTGACGCCAAATTCAAAGAATACGGCGACGAGTTTCAGGCCAAGATGGGCGCTGAGGGCATCAAGGATCTGCTGCAAAGCATCGACATTGAAGGCTCGATCGAAAAGCTGCGCAACGATCCCACAGGCTCGGAGCTCAAGATCAAGAAAAACACCAAGCGACTCAAGTTGCTTGAGGCGTTCAAAAAGTCAGGCATAAAGCCCGAGTGGATGGTGCTGGACGTGCTGCCGGTGTTGCCGCCGGACTTGCGTCCGCTGGTGCCACTGGACGGTGGACGATTCGCCACATCCGACCTGAATGACCTGTACCGTCGTGTGATCAACCGCAACAGCCGTCTGCGGCGCTTGCTGGAATTGAAAGCGCCCGAAATCATTGCCCGTAATGAAAAGCGCATGCTGCAAGAAGCAGTGGATTCGTTGCTGGACAACGGTCGCCGTGGCAAGGCCATGACGGGTGCCAACAAGCGTGCGCTCAAGTCGCTGGCCGACATGATCAAGGGCAAGTCTGGACGTTTCCGTCAGAACTTGCTGGGCAAGCGGGTTGACTATTCCGGTCGTTCCGTGATCGTGGTGGGCCCGACCCTCAAGCTGCACCAGTGCGGATTGCCGAAGCTGATGGCGCTTGAATTGTTCAAGCCCTTTATCTTCGCCCGCCTGGAAGCCATGGGTATTGCGACCACCATCAAGGCGGCCAAGAAGGAAGTGGAATCCGGCACGCCTGTGGTGTGGGACATTCTGGAAGAGGTCATCAAAGAGCACCCCGTGATGCTGAACCGGGCGCCTACCCTGCACCGTTTGGGCATCCAGGCCTTTGAGCCGATCCTGATTGAAGGCAAGGCGATTCAATTGCACCCGCTGGTCTGCGCTGCGTTCAACGCCGACTTCGACGGTGACCAGATGGCCGTTCACGTGCCGTTGTCGGTTGAAGCCCAGGTCGAGTGCCGCACGCTAATGCTGGCTTCGAACAACGTGTTGTTCCCGTCCAACGGCGAACCGTCCATCGTTCCGTCACAAGACGTGGTGCTGGGCTTGTACTACACCACTCGGGACCGCATCAACGGCAAAGGCGAAGGCTTGATCTTCGCTGACGTGGGCGAAGTCCAGCGCGCTTTCGATGCGGGCGAGGTTGAGTTGGCTGCTCGCATCAATGTGCGTTTGACCGAGTACACCAAGGACAAGGAAACCGGCGAGTTGGTGCCTTCAACCAAGCTATGGGAAACCACAGCGGGTCGGGCACTCTTGTCCGAAATCCTGCCCAAGGGTTTGCCGTTCTCGAACATCAACAAGGCGCTGAAGAAGAAAGAAATCTCCAAGCTGATCAACGTTTCTTTCCGCAAGTGCGGCTTGAAAGAAACCGTTGTCTTTGCAGACAAGTTGCTGCAATACGGTTTCCGTCTGGCGACCAAGGCAGGCATCTCGATCTGTATCGATGACATGCTCGTGCCGACCGAAAAGCAGGGCATCATTGAGCGCGCTGAAACCGAAGTGAAGGAAATCGCCCAGCAATACACCTCGGGATTGGTGACTTCCGGTGAGCGCTACAACAAGGTGGTGGACATCTGGGGCAAGGCAGGAGATGAGGTCTCCAAGGTCATGATGGCCCAGCTCTCCAAGGAAATCGTGACCGATCGCCACGGCAAGCAGGTGCCTCAAGAGTCCTTCAACTCCATCTATATGATGGCCGACTCGGGTGCGCGCGGTTCAGCGGCTCAGATTCGCCAAGTGGCTGGCATGCGGGGACTGATGGCCAAGCCTGATGGCTCCATCATCGAGACGCCGATCACAGCGAACTTCCGCGAAGGTCTGAACGTGCTGGAGTACTTCATCTCCACCCACGGCGCTCGCAAAGGCCTGGCCGATACGGCACTGAAGACTGCTAACTCAGGCTACCTGACACGGCGTTTGGTCGATGTGACGCAAGACCTGGTTGTAACCGAGCAAGACTGCGGCACGCACGGTGGTTACCAAATGCGCGCCATCGTCGAAGGCGGTGAGGTCATCGAGTCCTTGCGTGACCGCATCTTGGGCCGTACTGCGGCAGAAGACGTTTTGCACCCTGAGAATCGTTCTGTGCTGGCGCAGGCCGGTGACATGCTGGACGAAGACCTCATTGACGAACTCGAAGCCGTGGGCGTCGATGAGGTCAAGGTACGCACCGCGCTGACTTGCGAAACCCGTTTCGGTATTTGCGCCAAATGCTACGGCCGCGACTTGGGCCGCGGTGGTCTGGTGAACGGTGGCGAGGCCGTTGGCGTGATTGCAGCGCAATCCATTGGCGAGCCAGGCACACAGCTGACCATGCGGACCTTCCACATTGGCGGTGCTGCGTCGCGCGCTGCGATTGCAGCCAGCGTCGAGGCCAAATCCAACGGCAGCATCGGCTTCAACGCCACGATGCGTTATGTGACCAACGGCAAGAACGAACTGGTGGTTATTTCCCGCTCAGGTGAAATCGTCATTCAGGACGAGCATGGCCGCGAGCGCGAGCGTCACAAAGTGCCGTATGGCGCAGTTTTGACGGTGAAGGCCGATCAGACTGTCAAGGCAGGCGCGATTCTCGCCAACTGGGACCCATTGACCCGCCCAATCATTACCGAGTTTGCAGGCAAGGCCCAATTCGAGAACGTCGAAGAAGGTCTGACCGTCGCCAAACAGGTTGACGAGGTGACCGGCTTGTCGACCATGGTGGTCATCGACCCCAAGCGCCGCGGTGCTGCCAAGGTCATTCGTCCGCAGGTCAAACTGATCGACAGCACGGGCAACGAAGTCAAGATTCCAGGAACAGATCACTCGGTGACCATTGGCTTCCCGATCGGTGCGCTGGTGCAGGTACGCGACGGACAGGACGTGCGTCCCGGCGAAGTGTTGGCCCGCATCCCGATCGAAGGACAAAAGACACGCGACATCACTGGTGGTTTGCCACGGGTTGCCGAGTTGTTTGAAGCCCGCTCGCCCAAAGACAAGGGTGTTTTGGCAGAGATGACAGGCACCGTGTCGTTTGGCAAGGAAACCAAAGGCAAGGTTCGTCTTCAAATCACGGACCCTGAAGGCTCGATCTGGGAAGAACTCGTTCCCAAAGAGAAAAGCATCATCGTGCACGAAGGCCAGGTCGTCAACAAAGGCGAAAGCGTCGTGGACGGTCCGGCTGATCCTCAAGACATCTTGCGTTTACTGGGTTCGGAAGAACTGGCGCGTTACATTGTTGATGAAGTTCAGGACGTGTACCGTTTGCAGGGCGTGAAGATCAACGACAAACACATCGAGGTGATCGTTCGTCAGATGCTGCGCCGGGTGGTGGTTGAGAATGCAGGGGATTCCAGCTACATCAACGGGGAGCAAGTGGAACGCTCCGAGATGCTCAATACCAATGACGCCTTGCGCGCAGAGGGTAAGTTGGCAGCAACGTTCACCAACCTGCTGCTGGGTATTACCAAAGCGTCGTTGTCCACCGACAGTTTCATCAGTGCAGCGTCCTTCCAGGAGACCACTCGCGTTCTGACCGAAGCAGCCATCATGGGCAAGCGGGACGAATTGCGTGGTCTCAAGGAGAACGTCATTGTGGGTCGTCTGATCCCTGCCGGCACCGGCATGGCCTACCACGAAGCCCGCAAAGTTCGCGAGAACATGGACGATGTGGAACGCCGAGCCATTGCGGATGCAGAGGCTGCTGAGCTCGCAGGCGAAGCTGAAGCCGAGACGACAGAAACCAGTGAAGGTACAGCCGCTGAATAAGCTCTCCGATGCTACTTGATTGATAGCGCCTCAAGTCCATTTGATATGGTCTTGAGGCGTTTTTAATTGCAGGCCTGATGGCCGGTACTGGATTCAATCTATTTTGGAGTTGCTGCCGCGCTTGGCTCACGCTGGCCTAGCCAACCACAGGTTCGAAGATGGAAACAAAAGAACAAAACATACCTTTGTGGAGGCAGTTGCAGGGTGCTGCATCCGTGCTGCAGCAAGTGCGCTCTGGCATCTCGGGAACTGCTGCGTTGGCCTCTGTGCCATCCGAACTGCGCCCTGGTGTGCAGGCTCTGGTCTTCCAGACTTTGCGGTCCCTGGGACGTGCCCAAGCGCTGCGGCAGCTCCTCGCCCAGCGGGCTCCACCGCCGGCAGCTGACGCACTGCTTTGTACTGCCCTGGCCTTGGGGTGGCACGAACAAGACGCACCCTATGAGGTTTTCACGCTGGTCAACCAGACAGTTGAGGCCGCAAAGCGAAGCCCGACGGCCCAGGCGCAAGCCAATTTCATCAATGCCTGCCTGCGACGGTTCATACGCGAGCGGGACACCCTGGTCTCAGAGACAGACAAAAATCCTGTCGCGGTATGGAACCATCCCCAATGGTGGATTGACCGTCTTCAAAAGGAATGGCCTACCGATTGGCAAGCCGTTCTCGCTGCCAACAATCGTCACGCGCCCATGACCCTGAGGGTCAACGTCAGACAAAGCAACGTCGCTGCCTTCTTGAAAAAATTGGACGCCACCGGCTTGCAAGCCACCGCGACAGGGCAGTTCGGCGTGACGCTGCTTCACCCATGTCCTGTACAAGACATCCCTGGATTCACCGAGGGCGAGGTGTCCGTGCAAGACGCTGCAGCTCAACTTGCAGCCCCTTTGCTGCTGGACGGCTTGGCCTCGACGGCGCCGTTGCATGTGCTTGATGCTTGCGCTGCGCCAGGCGGAAAGACGGCGCATCTGCTGGAGTTCGCCAACTGCACCGTCACCGCGCTGGAGCTTGACCCGCTGCGTTGCGAAAAAATTCACCAGACGCTTCACCGGCTGAACCTGGAGGCCAATGTGGTCGTCGCCGACGCGGCAAACGTGCCGAGCTGGTGGGATGGACAGCTTTTTGACGCTATTTTGCTGGATGCTCCCTGCTCTGCCGCCGGCATTGTGCGGCGTCATCCAGACGTACGTTGGTTAAGACGCGAGACCGATATTGCCCAATTGGCCGGTATCCAAAGCCGACTGCTCAAAGCGCTGTGGCGCACGCTAAGGCCTGGCGGACGCCTGCTGTACTGCACCTGCTCTGTTTTCAAGGCAGAAGGCGCAGGCCAGGTCGAAGCGTTTCTTGCACGCAACATGGATGCAAACTTGTTGCCTTCGCCCGGACATTTATTGCCAGGCGATAGCGCTCCGGCCACTGCAGTCCTAGACAATCCTTATGGCGATCATGACGGCTTTTATTACGCACTACTGGAAAAACGCTCGGCTTGACCTGGTCAGCGTGCTTGCATTTGCCTGCCTGTTGTGGGGCCCGGCTGGCACGGCGCGGGCGCAGACGACCGTCGCTGGGATTTCGCATCTCAAATTTGAACGAGCTGAAGACAGCGTCCTGCTTTCTGCAACAGTTGACTTTGAATTGCCTGGCGCAGTGGAGGATGCCCTGCGCAAAGGGGTTGCCATGGTCTTCGTTGCAGAAGCCACGGTTTATCGACAGCGCTGGTATTGGATGAGCAAGAAAGTTGCCAATGTCCAACGACACATGCGATTGACGTACCAGCCGCTCACCCGCCGCTGGCGACTTAACGTCACCTCAGACTTGATAGCGACTGCGGCCATGGCGCTCAATCAGTCATTCGAATCCCTACCCGATGCGCTGGCGGCGGTTCAACGCATTTCCCGCTGGAAAATTGCCCATATTTCAGAGGTCGACTTTGCGCAATCCCACACTGTGGAGTTCAGTTTCAATCTGGATGTTTCACAGCTGCCTCGTCCATTTCAAATTGGTACGTTGGGCCAGTCTGACTGGACGATTGCGGCATTCACCCGGCAAGCGTTGCTTCTGGAGAGCACCAAGTGAGTGGGTCGACCAAGGTGAACGACCCCACTGGTCGTTTCAACGTCAAAAAAAAATCACGCGCGTTGCGCTGGGCTATAGGCACTGGCTTGGCCACGGTGGTGGCCATTGGTCTGGTGCTGCTGTTCCTGTTGACCCAAGCAACGACCAACCGGGCCATGTACGAGCGCAACTACACGCGACTCTTTGCGCTCAACGTCGTGGTGGCCACCCTGCTGTTGCTCGTCATCTCCTGGATCGCCTACCGCTTGGTGGTTCGTTTACGCAAGGGCAAGTTCGGCAGCCGCCTGTTGATCAAGCTGGCCGCCGTTTTTGCCTTGGCTGGATTTACCCCCGGGATCTTGATTTATGTGGTGTCCTACCAATTTGTGTCGCGCTCCATTGAAAGCTGGTTTGACGTCAAAGTAGAGGGGGCGCTGGATGCGGGCATCAATCTGGGACGTGTCACGCTGGAAACCCTTTCAAACGACTTGGCAACCAAGGCACGCGCCACCTCATCCCAATTGGCAGAAACGGCAGACATCAGCGCCGCCTTGCCACTTGAGCGCGCGCGCGAGCAACTCGGCGCGAGTGACCTCGTGCTGTGGAGCGCCTCCGGAAGATTGATTGCGGCCGCAGGCCAATCACGCTATTCGCTCAAGCCGCAACGCCCAACCCAGCAACAGCTTCGCGCCGCCAGATCTCAGCGCTTCATTACCTGGATCGACGGGCTGGATGAGCCCCTGGCCGAACCCGAAGACAAGCCAAGAATCAACGCACTGGTGATGATGTCCAACAGCAGCCTCGGGTCTTTGGGGGAGTCCCGCTTTCTTCAGGTTACCCAAATGCTGCCCGCCACACTGGTCGCCAATGCACTGGCGGTCACGGAGGCCAACCGCGAGTACCAGGAACGTGCACTGGCTCGTGATGGCTTGCGGCGCATGTACATTGGCACGCTCACGCTCAGTCTGTTTCTCGCCGTGTTTGGTGCCATCTTGTTGGCGGTTGTTTTTGGTAACCAGATCGCGCGCCCGCTTTTGTTATTGGCTGATGGCGTCAGACAGGTCGCGGCTGGGGATTTAACACCCAAGCCCACATTGCAGGGCAAGGACGAAATGGACGGGTTGACCCGTTCATTTGCCGACATGACGCAGCAACTGGCTGACGCCCGGCAATCCGTCCAAATAAGCATGAGCCAGGTCAACTCCTCCAGAGCCAATCTTCAGACCATATTGGACAACCTCACCTCGGGTGTCATGGTGATGGACTCCAACGGCGTGATTCAATCCTCCAACCCAGGCGCCACACGGATCCTCAGACTACCCATGGCCACCCATGAGGGTCATCGGCTGTCTGACATTGAAGGCCTTCAGACTTTTGGCCGCGGCGTTCAGGCCCAATTCGATTCATTTGTAGGCGCCCGCAGCGAGCATGGCCTGGACCACTGGCAGCAATCATTCGAGATTGGGAATACTGCGGCTGCGCTAACGGGTCGACAGGCGGACGAAGCCATCATTTTGGTGGCCCGAGGCGCCGAACTACCCGGCGCCGCAAGGCTTCTGGTCTTTGACGACATCTCTGAAATCGTCTCGGCTCAACGTTCCCAAGCCTGGGGAGAAGTCGCCAGACGCTTGGCGCATGAAATCAAAAACCCCCTGACGCCCATTCAGTTGTCCGCAGAACGACTGGAGATGAAGCTCTCAGGCAAAGTCGCGCCAGCCGAGCAAGCCATTCTCACCAAATCCGTCAAGACCATCGTTGATCAAGTCGACGCAATGAAACGCTTGGTCAACGAATTTCGAGACTACGCGCGCTTGCCGGCGGCAGAGTTGGTTCCGGTTGATCTCAATGCCTTGGTCACCGATGTCATGCACTTGTATGCCAGTGAAACCATGTCCGTGCCGGTCGAAGTCAGCCTGGATTCCCACTGCCCTAAAGTCCAGGGAGATCCTCAACAACTGCGCCAAGTCATCCATAACCTGACCCAAAATGCCCAGGACGCCTCCGAATCTGCCGGTCAAAGTGGCAACACCCAACCTGTCACCATCAAAACACAATGGATGGAGGCGTCGGGACGGGTCAGGCTGAGTGTCATTGACTGGGGAACAGGGTTTCCCGAGCACATCCTGAAGCGCGCTTTTGAGCCCTATGTGACTACCAAAATCCGGGGCACAGGGCTCGGACTGGCTGTGGTGAAGAAAATAGCTGATGAGCACGGGACTCGAGTCGACATTGTCAACCGGGTGGTTGACGGCAAGACCGTTGGAGCTCAAGTATCGCTATCATTCGCTGTGGAAAACGTTATCTAGCGCTGAGCACGCGACACCGGAAAATCAAAGGGATTCACTAACAAATGGCAAATATTCTGGTGGTTGACGACGAACTCGGCATCCGTGATCTCTTGTGGGAGATATTGAACGACGAGGGACATAACGTCGAAGTCGCCGAGAACGCGGCTCAGGCCCGGGCCGCACGGTTGCGAAATCGGCCTGACCTGGTGCTGCTGGACATCTGGATGCCTGACACCGATGGCGTCACCCTGCTTAAAGAATGGTCAAGCACGGGAGCACTCACCATGCCGGTGATCATGATGAGCGGCCATGCCACTATCGACACCGCCGTTGAAGCCACCAAGATTGGCGCGCTGGCCTTCCTTGAAAAGCCCATCACCCTACAGAAATTACTCAAGGCGGTTGAGCAAGGTCTGGCGCGCAGCTCAGTCCGCAGGACTGCAGCCCCCTTGATCTCGACGGCTGTCGTGCAAGTGATGGAGCTCACGGCGATCCCGCAACCCATGGACCCGATCGCGATCGAGATTGGACTTCAGCCGCTTCAGAGCTTCATGTTGGACAAGCCCTTGCGCGAATCACGGGACGAGTTCGAAAAAGCCTATTTCGAATATCACTTGGCTAAAGAAAATGGGTCAATGACCCGGGTCGCAGAAAAGACAGGCCTGGAGAGAACCCACCTGTACCGCAAGTTAAAACAATTGGGCGTGGACTTGACACGAGGAAAGCGCAACGGAGGGTAAGCGATTTCTCCGAAATCCGGCCAAAGATACTGTTATAATTTTTAGCTTAGGCCCGGTAGCTCAGTCGGTAGAGCAGAGGATTGAAAATCCTTGTGTCGGTGGTTCGATTCCGCCCCAGGCCACCAAATTTAAAAGCCCATTGACAACGGTGGGCTTTTTCTTTGGAATCAAATATTCCTCGATAGCTCAGTTGGTAGAGCGCCGGACTGTTAATCCGTAGGTCCCTGGTTCGAGCCCAGGTCGAGGAGCCATAATTTTGATGTGATTGAGATCGTGTGGAGTGGTAGTTCAGTTGGTTAGAATACCGGCCTGTCACGCCGGGGGTCGCGGGTTCGAGTCCCGTCCACTCCGCCAACATGCAAAGCAATGCAATGAGCCAGTCGGCAATTTGCGCACAGCGCGGGAATAGCTCAGTTGGTAGAGCGATACCTTGCCAAGGTATAGGTCGAGAGTTCGAGCCTCTTTTCCCGCTCCATATTGCCCATTTGGCTCAGTGGCAGAGCACTCCCTTGGTAAGGGAGAGGTCCCGGGTCCGATTCCCGGAATGGGCACCAATGTGCCCCAAAAGTCCATCCCTCGCGATGGACTTTTTGCTTTCCGGCATTCGCTGGTTCAGCGCTGGCTTTCATGAAAGACGTTGGCCTGGCGCCAGGCGATCCAGGCCCGGTCCAATTGACAATGACTCGCTCAAACAAATGCCCAGCGACAGGCTGAAAATCCGGGCGACATGAGCCGTGGCAATAGCCCCGTCCCGGGAGTGAGTCAGCACCCGGTCGACTCAGGCCATGGATGGCAACTGCAACGGACTGAAAAATATTCAAAAGGGGGCATGGCGTGAAGCGCAGAGACCGGCAATGAAAACAAGTTGTGCTACCGGTCAAACGCTCTTGGACGGCATCTGCGAATGCATCGACTGGCGCGTCACCAAGGAGCGATGAGTGGCACTCAAGGGTGACTGACGGCGGGGCAGAAGGCCTTTCAAAGCGCTTGGGTTGGCGCGGGCGCCGCTGGCCACATAGTCGGCCAGCAAGGTCAGCTGCACGGCCGCGACCGACAACCCAGGCTGGTGGCTCAGGTAGTCAAACAGGGCATCGACCAGCCGCTCGGGGGACAGGCCGCTGGTCTTGCCTGTGGTCTGCCACAGCCAGTCGGAAAAGCTCAAGAACGCATTGAAAGGCGAGGCTTCGAGTGCACGACTCTGCGGGCCAGCCTGCGGCGCAGGGGTTTGCAGCAGCAGGTCAAGAGTGCGCTTGAAGCGCCCCGAGTTGGCGACCAGCTCCCAGTAGCGCGCCAGCCGAGTGAATCGCTGCAGGGTCGCCGCATCCACGGCACCGGTCTGCAGCACCGTGTAGGGCGGCGCGGGATCAAACACCATCTGGAACGGCACGGTGTGGCGGGCAATGGGCGTGCCACGCAGGCGCTTCAAAATACCCAGTTGAATCTCGTGCGGCCGGAGCGCATGGAGTCGATCAAAGCCCAGCGCAAAACTCTCCAGGCTCTCACCGGGCAGACCAAAGATGAGATCGGTGTGCAGGTGGGCGTTGGATTCAGTGACCAGCCAGGCCAGGTTGGCCTCGGTTTTGGCGTTGTCCTGCTTGCGGGAAATGCGCTGCTGCACCTCCACGTTAAAGCTCTGGATGCCCACCTCAAACTGCAACACGCCGGGCGGAAACTGCGCAATCATGGCCTTGAGACGCTCGGGCAAGTGGTCGGGAATGACCTCAAAGTGCACGAACAAATCAGGACTCAAGCGGTCCAGAAAGAACTGCAGGATGCGCACCGAGGCGTCGATCTTCAGGTTGAACGTGCGATCCACAAACTTGAAGTTGCGTGCACCCCGCTCGTGGAGCCCCTGCATTTGCGCCAAAAAAACGTCCAGATCAAATGCGATGGCGGTCTTGTCGAGCGAACTCAGGCAAAACTCGCACTTGAACGGGCACCCGCGCGAGGCCTCGACATACAGCAGGCGGTGCGCCAGGTCGGCATCCGTGTACTCGGCGTAGGGCAAGGCAATCTGGTCCAGCGGGGGCTGCTCACCGGCGATGACTTTCATGAGCGGGCGGGGGCCGACCAGCAGCGCACGGCACAGTTTGGGAAAACTCACATCACCCCAACCCGTGATGACATGGTCCGCCAGTTGCACGATGGCCTGATCGTCCAACTCGTGGCTGACCTCGGGCCCCCCCAGCACCACCCGGATCGCCGGGCGCTGTTCTTTCAACAGGCGCACCACCTCGCAAGTTTGGGTCACGTTCCAGATGTACACGCCAAACCCGATGACCTGCACGGACCCTTCACAGGGTTCGCCCAGGACGGCCAGCAACTCGTCCACCACCGCCTGCGGCTCACGGGCAATCGTGAATTCGCGCAGCAGCGTGCGCGGCTTCAAATCCCCCATGTTGGCCAGCAGGTAGCGCAAGCCGAGGCTGGCGTGGATGTATTTGGCGTTCAGGGTCGCGAGAACGATGGACGGGTGATCAGGCAGGGAGGGAGTCGGCAGCATGGCGGCATTATGGAACCCCGGCAAGGCCGCAAGCCAAAAAGCCACGGCAGGAGCCAACCAAGACCGCCCAAAGGCCCCAAAGAGGCGTATTTAGATGTTTTAGGCCTCTAGCCAGCGTCTTTATTACCTAATGTGATAATAAATTAATAGCAAGACAGACGTCATCGCCCGTAGGATGGCGCTACACCAGCCGCGCAGCCTCTTGCGCCGCCACACGCCCCTCGTCGGTGGGCACGACCCAGACTTCCACCCGGCTGTACGGGTGGTGGACGGTCATGATCTCGTCACCCGTGGCTTGCTGGTTGCGCGCCATATCGATCTTCACGCCCATCCAGGCCAGGCGCTCGCACACCTCGGCCCGCAACGCCGCATCATGCTCGCCGATACCGCCGCTGAAAGCCAGCACATCCAGACCGCCCAGGCAGGCCGCCAGCGCACCGGCTTCCCGCACCACGCGGTAGGTGAACATGTCAATGGCGCGCTTGGCCTGCGCGCTGCCGTCGGCCCGCAATCGCCGCATGTCGGCCGAAATACCCGACACCCCAAGCAGGCCGCTTTGCTTGTAAAGCAAGGTTTGCAGGCGACCATGATCCCATCCGCGCTCCAGCAGGTACAGCAGCACGCCAGCGTCCAGTGAGCCGCTGCGGGTGCCCATCATCAGGCCGTCCAGTGCCGAAAAACCCATGGTGGTGGCGCAACTGCGTCCATCCAGGGTGCCGCACAGGCTCGCCCCGTTGCCCAGGTGCGCCATCAGCACACGGCCATGGGCCCGACCGCTGCGCTGTTTCAAGACACCCATGACGTACTGGTACGACAGGCCATGAAACCCATAGCGACGCACGCCCAGATCGGTCACGGTGGAGGGCAAGGCAAAGTTGTAATCCACCGGGGCCAGGCTGGCATGAAAGGCGGTGTCAAAACACGCAACTTGCGGCACAGTCGGAAATGCCTTGGCAAAGGCCCGAATGCCCTGCAGGTTATGCGGCTGGTGCAATGGCGCCAGCGAGTTGAGTTGCGCCAACCGACCCAGCACCGCGTCAGTGACCACCACGCTGGCTGAGAACTCGGAGCCGCCGTGCACGACACGGTGCGCGATGGCCTGAATATCGGGAATGGAGGCGTCACGGGTCAGCAACTCGCTGAGACTGCTCAGCGCCTGATCAAAAGCCGAGACGGCGGCAGGCAGCCTGCGGCTCTGTTTTTGCCCCCGAAACGTCCAGTCCAGCACCGACGCGCCGCCGGGCTCCAGCCCCTGGATAGACCCTGTGAGCACGCTCATCTGCACCACCCCATCCCGCAACGGATGGATGGAAAACTTCAGGCTCGATGAACCGGCATTGACGGC
>CALRWE010000063.1:0-21636 GCA_943371745.1 Rhodoferax sp. OV413 | reverse complement strand
TTGTGAAAATTGGCAATCTGGTGGGTTTGGTGGGTTGGCGCGGCATGGTGGGGTCCGTGTTGATGGACCGCATGCAAACGGAAGGTGACTTTGACCTGATCGAGCCCGTGTTCTTTTCTACCTCCAACTCAGGCGGCAAAGCCCCTGCCCTGGCCAAAAACGAAACCACGCTCAAAGACGCCTTTGACATTGAGGCACTGAAAAAATGCGACATCATCATGAGCGCGCAAGGTGGCGACTACACCAGTGACGTATTTCCCAAGCTACGCGCCGCGGGGTGGAACGGTCACTGGATTGACGCGGCCTCTACCTTGCGCATGGAAGCCAATGCGGTCATCGTTCTGGACCCGGTCAACATGCCCGTCATTCAACAAGCGCTTGCCAAGGGCGGCAATAACTGGGTAGGTGGCAACTGCACGGTGAGCTGCATGCTGATGGGTGTCGGAGCGCTCTACAAAGCGGGTCTAGTGGAGTGGATGAGCACCCAAACCTACCAGGCGGCCAGTGGCGGTGGCGCGCAGCACATGCGCGAGTTGCTCACGCAGTACGGCACGCTCAATGCCGAGGTCAAGGGCTTGCTGGATGACCCCAAGAGCGCCATCCTGGAAATCGACCGTAAGGTGATCACCAAACAGCGGAGCTTGACTGCGGTTGAGACCACCAACTTTGGCGTGCCATTGGGTGGATCCTTGATTCCCTGGATCGACAAAGACCTCGGTAATGGCATGAGCAAAGAGGAATGGAAAGGCATGGCCGAAACCAACAAGATTTTGGGTCAGGGTGAAGGTTTCGATACCCCGGCCATCCCGGTGGACGGTTTCTGTGTGCGGGTTGGAGCCATGCGCTGCCACAGCCAGGCCCTGACCTTCAAGCTGAAGAAAGATGTACCAGTTGCAGACATTGAAGCCATGATCGCTGCAGACAACCAGTGGGTCAAAGTGGTCCCCAACAACCGGGAGTCGACCATTCATGACCTCACGCCCGTGGCAGTCACCGGCACCATGACCATCCCTGTCGGCCGTATCCGCAAGCTCGCCATGGGACCCGACTACGTGGGCGCTTTCACTATTGGTGATCAATTGCTCTGGGGTGCTGCCGAGCCGCTAAGGCGCATGCTGAGGATCTTGTTGGCGGCTTGACTCCGCCAAGCCGGGCTCCGTGGGATACAAAGCGCCGGGTGCCAGGTTTTGTCGTTGCCTCATGACAACATAGAATCTGGTCCGGTACCGGTCCTTAGCTTCCAAACCTAAGCTTCAGGAGTCATGAGCTTGTCAGGCTTAAACATTGCTGTTATGGTCATTTCTCCAGGCTTCGGGGCTTCAACCCAAGTCCGCACCAAAGAAATTTTCCAGTCGTCCGAACACCGGAGTTCATAAATTGATTGATAAGTCACACCGCTGGAAAAAATCTGTGATGGCTGCGGCCGCAGCAGTTTTTTGCTTGTGGAGCTCAAATGCAGCTGCTTTGTCTCTGGGTCGAATCACTGTCCAGTCAGCCCTGGGTGAGCCGTTGCGCGCCGAGATAGAGATTCCGGAAATCAACGCCGATGAGGCATCTTCGCTCAAGGCATCGATCGCTTTGCCGGAGGCATTCCGGGCAGCCGGGCTAGATTACAACCCTGCCATGGCCAGCCTGCAAGTCAGCTTGCAGAAACGGGCTGATGGGAGCGCCTACATTCGAATCAGTGGTGACAAGGCGATCAACGACCCCTTTGTCGACATGATTCTGGAAGCCCGCTGGGCGTTAGGCCGGATTGTTCGTGACTACACCCTGTTGTTTGATCCCCCCAGGATTCGACAAGCCGCACCCAGCGCGCCGACGCCGGCTCAAGTCACGGCGCAGGCGCCCGCTCGCCCTGCTGCTGCCACCACGGCAGCAGCGCCAGTTGGAGTCACCCCAGCTGCCAGCCCAACGGAGCGCCTCAAAACCAGCCCGCTCAAAACTGAAGAGAAGCGGGCTAATGGCGCTCCTACCGTGGCGGTCAATCGTGGAGACACCGCTGGAAAAATTGCCGCCAGTGTCAAGCCGGCAAGTGTTTCGCTCGACCAAATGTTGGTTGCCATACTGCGGGCCAACCCGAATGCCTTCATTGGCAACAATATCAATCGGGTCAAAGCGGGCACCGTCATCAACATCCCGACGCAGGAACAAGCAGCAGCCACTTCGGCGACGGAGGCCACACGCATCATCGTTGCCCAGAGCAAGGACTTCAACGATTTTCGCAGAAAGCTGGCCACCAATGCCCTGGACACTCCGGTGACAGCTACAGATCGGAGAGTCAGTGGCGCATTGCAAGCGCGGGTCGAAGACAAAAAACCGGCTGGAACAACGCCGGACAAACTCACCCTGACCAAGGGAGCGCTTGAGGGCAAGGCCGCTGAAGAACGGCTGGCTGCAGAGCGCGCCACCTTGGAGGCAGCCAACCGCGCTGCCGAGATCGCACGCAACATCAGCGAGCTGAGTGCCGTCTCAAGCGCTGCAGCCCCGGTCGCCGCAGTACAACCGACATCAGCAACCCCGCCAGCGCCCGAAACCAGCGCAGCGCTTGCTGGCATTCCGCTGATACCCGTCTCTGCACCGGCGGTGGCAAGCGTGGTAGCGCCTGCACCTCTGACTGGTTCATCTTCGCCAAAGCCGGCCGCCCAAATACCGCCTCCTGAACCCAGTATGCTTGATGGCTTGATTGAAGACCCGCTGGCTCCCGCAGGAGCTGTCGGATTGATAGCTCTCCTGGCCGGCCTGAGTATCTATCGCATCAGGCAGAGGAAAAAGGACAGAGACCAAGCCGACAGTGTTTTCCAGGAAAGTCATTCACGCGCGGACTCATTCTTCGGAGCAAGTGGTGGCCAAAGCGTGAATACCAGTGACAACTCGGCAGCCGGATCTTCAATGCTGTATTCGCCCAGCCAGCTGGATGCTGTGGATGACGTTGATCCAGTAGCTGAAGCCGATGTCTATCTGGCCTATGGCAGAGATATCCAGGCAGAAGAGATCTTGAAAGATGCCCTCCTGACGAATCCTGGCCGTCTGGCCATTCATCACAAACTGCTGGAAATTTACGCCAAACGGCGAGACACCCATGCTTTTGAGAGCATCGCCCGGCAGGCATTCAAAGCCTGCAACGGTGATTTACCAGAGTGGGAGCGTATTTGTGTGTTGGGCCTGAGCATCGACCCAGACAACATGTTGTACCAGCCAGGCGGCGAATCAAACGATTCCGATGAAAGTCGATCGCGTCAATCCGAACTGGACAACGCCAAGTTGCCGCTGGAAGATAGCGCGGCCTTGGCGGCTGTGTCCCCGACAGACGCGCAGGATGGTGCTGTGGACCTGGACCTGGATCTTGATCTCGATTTCTCCATTGACAACGAGCCGGGCAGTGCCATCAACGAAATGACCCCCAGCAAGTCGGTGTCAGAGGACATCGATATGGCGCCGGAGCCCGAGGACCTTGAGCTCGACTTCGAAATAGATACCGGGAAGTTTGAGCGCCCGGACATCACGCCGAGTGAGGCGAATCCCAATCCTGTCGAATTCATGCTGCCAGATCTTGACATCAACGAACCGTCGCCAGCCACCGAAGCACCCGAGCAGCAGGCAGAAACCAGTTCTATTGAGACTGGCCCTGAACAGATGCCACCGCTGGAGTTGGCTGTCCCGGACAAGTCCTCTTCAGATGCGGGCATGCTGGACTTTGACCTTGAATCCCTTTCCCTCGACTTAGGGGATTCCAGCGCCTCGATCATCCAGGAGGATCCTGAAATCGACATGCACGAAGATCCCTTGGTTACCAAGTTGGCGCTGGCTGAGGAGTTCAGGGCGATCGGTGACGATGATGGTGCCCGGGCCCTGATCGATGAAGTGATCGCGGAGGCGACGGGCGATATGAAGATCGAGGCGCAACGCGCCCTGAGCAGATTGTGATCACGTTTCCTTTCGTCATCCAACGATAACGGAAACGGCAACCCATCGCCAAACTCGCCATCGTGAGGCTAGCACTCGGAGTCAGCTACAACGGGCAAGCCTACCAAGGCTGGCAGAGCCAGTTGTCCAGACAAACCGCCCAGGACCAACTGGAATTGGCCTTGGGCAAATTCACGGGCCAGCGGGTATCGACCTTGTGTGCCGGTCGAACCGACGCAGGCGTTCATGGTCTGATGCAGGTGGTTCACTTCGACACTGCGCTGGAGCGAGAGACGAATTCCTGGGTGCGCGGCACCAACGCCTTCCTGCCCCGGGACATGGCTGTCGAGTGGGCGCAGGTCATGCCTCAGGAGTTCCATTGCCGGGCCAGCGCCCTCTCCCGGCGTTATGCCTACATCGTGATGGAGTCTCCCGTGCGCCCCAGCCTGGATGCCAGCCGTGTCGGGTGGTCTTTCCGTTCCTTGGACTTGCTGGTCATGCAAGCCGCCGCGTTGCACTTGCTGGGCGAGCACGACTTTACCTCGTTCCGGGCATCGGCCTGCCAGGCCTTGAGTCCCGTGAAGACGCTGCAGCGCATCGACATTTCACAGCGCGGTGCTTACTGGCGCTTTGAATTTGAAGCCAACGCGTTTTTGCACCACATGATCCGCAACATCATGGGCTGCCTCATTGCGGTGGGCTATCACAAGTATCCACCAGAATGGGTCAAAGACGTCTTGCTGGCGCGAGACCGCGACGCTGCGGCACCAACTTACTCACCCAACGGACTCTATTTTTTGGGTCCCCGGTATGCCGCCCACTGGGGCTTGCCCGAACGGACCGCTGCTTTTGATGGATTGCCATGACTTCTAGCCCCCCTTTTGCCCAACGCACGCGCATCAAAATCTGTGGCCTCACCCGAGAACAGGACGTGGATGCCGCCGTGGCCGCAGGTGCTGACGCGATTGGTTTTGTGCTGTATGAGAAGAGCCCACGCTACGTGTCGCCCGAGCGTGCCGCCGAACTGGCCCGACGCCTGCCTCCCTTCGTGACTCCAGTTTTATTGTTCGTCAACGAACCAATATCAAAAATAATAGCAGCATATGCTTACGTTACGAAGGCTACAGCCCAATTTCATGGTGAAGAGAGCCCTGAGGACTGCCTGACAGCCGCCCAGCATGGTGCGCGCCCCTTCATCAGGGCAGCCCGCATTCCCCTTGGGGCAGCAGGCAGCAGCTTTGATCTCGTAAAATTTGCATCTGATTATTCAACAGCCCAAGCCATCCTGCTCGACGCCCATGTCGACGGCTATGGCGGCGGCGGACAAACATTCAATTGGTCACTTCTTCCACAAAACGTCAACGCTCACCTCGTCTTGAGTGGTGGGTTGAATGCTGCCAACGTCACCGATGGCATCCTGCAGGTACGCCCGCGTTGTAAAACGCTGTCAGTCGATGTCAGCTCAGGGGTAGAAGTCTCCGGCCCGGGCAACAAAGGCATCAAGGATCCCGAAAAAATCAACCAGTTTGTCGCTGCTGTTCGCGCCGCTGACCAACAACTTGCAGAACTATCACACCATGTTTGAGTACCAACAACCCGATCCGCGCGGCCATTTCGGCATCTATGGCGGTAGCTTCGTGTCAGAAACGCTGACGCATGCCATCAATGAACTCAAGGCCGCTTACGCGCAGTATCAGTTTGATCCGGCCTTTGTCGCTGAATTCAACTACGAATTGGCTCATTTTGTGGGCCGTCCCTCGCCTGTCTACCATGCTGCCCGCATGAGCCGCGAACAAGGCGGTGCGCAGATTTTCCTCAAGCGCGAAGACCTGAACCACACCGGCGCCCACAAGATCAACAACACCATTGGCCAAGCCATGCTGGCCAAGCGCATGGGCAAGCCCCGTGTGATTGCTGAAACCGGGGCCGGCCAGCACGGCGTGGCCACCGCCACCATCTGCGCCCGCTACGGGCTGGAATGCGTGGTCTACATGGGTAGTGAAGACGTCAAACGCCAGAGCCCGAACGTCTACCGCATGAAGCTGCTGGGCGCCACCGTGGTGCCGGTGGAATCCGGCAGCAAGACGCTAAAAGACGCGCTGAACGAAGCCATGCGCGACTGGGTGGCCAACGTGGACAACACCTTCTACATCATTGGCACCGTGGCCGGCCCGCACCCCTACCCCATGATGGTGCGTGATTTCCAGAGCGTCATAGGCAAGGAATGCCTGGTGCAGATGCCAGAAATGCTGGCTGCAGTCGGCTGCAAAGCCGATCAGCCTGATGCCGTCTTGGCCTGTGTGGGTGGCGGCTCAAATGCCATGGGCATCTTTCACCCCTACATTGCCCATGAAGCCACGCGTCTGATTGGCGTGGAAGCCGCCGGTGAAGGCCTGGACACAGGCAAACACTCAGCCTCACTGCAGCTGGGTAGCCCCGGCGTTTTGCACGGCAACCGCACCTATGTGCTCCAAGACGACAACGGCCAGGTGACCGAGACCCACAGCATCAGCGCCGGTCTGGATTATCCCGGCGTCGGCCCTGAACATGCTTTTCTGAAAGACATCGGCCGTGCTGAATACGTCGGTATCACCGACTCCGAAGCGCTCAACGCGTTTCACTACCTGTGCCGCACGGAGGGCATCATTCCTGCCCTGGAATCCAGCCATGCCGTGGCCTACGCCATGAAACTGGCCAAGACCATGCGGCCAGACCAGTCGATTCTGGTCAACCTGTCCGGGCGAGGCGACAAAGACATTGGCACGGTGGCAGACCTCAGCAACGCCGACTTTTACTGCCGCCCCAGCTGCAAAGGGCAATCGGTCAAAGGCGGCAACGAGCAGATTATCAAACTGGTGGGTGCCTCGGACGCCTTGTCCAGCGCAGGAGCACGCGCATGAGCCGCATTGCTGCCACCTTCACAGGGCTGAAAGCCACCGGCCGCAAGGCGCTCATCCCGTACGTGACCGCAGGCTTTCCGTTCCCCGATGTCACCCCGGAGCTGATGCATGCCTTTGTTGAGGGCGGCGCCGACGTGATCGAGCTGGGCGTACCCTTCTCGGACCCCAGCGCAGACGGCCCGGTGATTCAAAAGGCCGGTGACAAAGCCCTGGCCGCTGGTATCGGCATGGTGCAGGTGCTGGCCATGGTGCGCAGCTTTCGTATTCAAAACGCGGCCACACCCGTGGTCCTGATGGGCTACGCCAACCCGGTGGAGCGCTACAACCAGAAGCACAAACGCACCGATGCGCAGAGCGCCTTTGTGGTGGATGCCGCTGCAGCCGGCGTAGACGGCATGTTGATCGTGGACTATCCGCCAGAGGAATGCGTGGAATTTGCCGCCGAGCTGAAAAGCCACGGCATGGACCTGATCTTCCTGCTGGCACCCACCAGTACCGATGAGCGCATGCAGCAGGTGGCGGCGGTTGCCAGCGGCTATGTGTATTACGTGTCGCTGAAAGGGGTGACAGGCTCCGGCGCCCTGGATACCGACGCCGTGGAAGCCATGCTGCCCCGCATCCGCCAGCACGTGAGTGTGCCGGTGGGTGTGGGCTTTGGCATTCGGGATGCCGCCACCGCCAAAACCATCGGCAAGGTCGCCGATGCCGTGGTCATTGGCAGCAAGATCATTCAGTTGATTGACGGGCAGCCCCGCGATCAAGTCGCGCCAGTGGCCCGGGATTTTCTGCGCGACATCCGCACCGCCTTGGATTCATAATCCGGAACGCTCGCAACACACCAAGGACACGCCCATGAGTTGGCTCGAAAAACTTCTTCCTCCTAAAATTCAGCACACCGACCCGGCGGAGCGCCGCGCCATGCCCGAAGGGCTGTGGATCAAGTGCCCCAGCTGTGAAAGCGTGCTGTACAAGACCGATCTGGAGCAGAACCAGAACGTGTGCCCCACCTGCGGCCACCACCACCGCATTGGCGCCCGGGCGCGCCTGAATGTGTTTCTGGACAACGAAGGCCGGTTCGAGCTCGGGCAAGAGGTGCTCCCGGTGGACGCCCTCAAGTTCAAGGACAGCCGCAAATACCCCGAGCGCCTGAAAGAAGCCCTGGAGAACACCGGCGAGACCGACGCGCTGGTGGTCATGGGTGGATCCGTCCACGGCATCGGCTTGGTGGCTGCGTGTTTTGAATTCGACTTCATGGGCGGCAGCATGGGTTCGGTCGTGGGCGAACGCTTTGTGCGTGGTGTTCACGCCGCCATTGAACAAAAAGTGCCCTTCATCTGCTTCACCTCCACGGGCGGAGCGCGCATGCAGGAGGGCTTGCTGAGCCTGATGCAAATGGCTAAGACCAATGCCTCACTGACCCGTCTGGCGAAAAAAGGCTTGCCCTACATCAGCGTGCTGACAGACCCCACCATGGGGGGTGTGAGCGCCGGTTTTGCGTTTTTAGGCGATGTAGTGATTGCTGAACCCAAGGCCTTGATCGGCTTTGCCGGGCCGCGCGTGATTGAATCGACCGTGCGAGTCAAGCTGCCCGAGGGTTTTCAACGCGCCGAATTCTTGCAGACCAAAGGGGCAATTGACTTTATTTGTGACCGCCGGGAGCTGCGCAAAACCGTGGCCAACACATTGGCCATGCTGCAACGCCAGCCTGCAGACGCAGTTAGTTAAGGTTCAAAGCGCCAGCAGGGCCAAGCCTTGCAGATGGCCCAGCACGATGGACGCCACCTGCAGCAGCACCAGCAACACCAGAGGTGAGAGATCGATGCCCCCCACCAGCGGCACCAAGCGCCGTATGGGCGTGAGCGGCGGTGCGACCAAACGTCCGATCAGATCGGCCATGGGCGATTGGGTCTGCACCCAGGACAGCACCGCATAAACAATCACCAAGCCGGTCAACCCTGAAATTGCCATGCGCAGCACGCCGAAAGCCGACAAAACAGGCACAGCAAACAATCCGTCACCCGCGCCCGAGATCGCCCACAACAACACAAACTGCGCCAGCTGAAGCAAAAAAGCCCCCGCCAGGCTGGCCAGATCCCAGCGACCCACCGCTGGCACCACACGCCGCAGCGGCAACACCAGCCAGTCAGTCAGTGCAAACAAAAATCGCCCCAGCGGGTTGCCGGAGCGGGCCGACATGGGAATGCGCTGATACTGCATGTACAAGCGCAACAAACAAGCGCCGGCCAGCACGCCAACAGCCACTTCGAGCAAGAGTGAAAAAATTTGGTACAGCATGGCACAGGTGTTTAAAAGTTACCGAATCATAGCGACCACTCCCGGCCACTTAAAATCGGGGGTTTCGGCCAAACTGCCTGCTTGCCACCCGATCTCATTTTTGCACCTCAACCTATTACAGCGCCCCCATGTCAGACCAACACACCGCTCCCGCTCCCGTTGATGAAAACCAGTTGATCCTGGAGCGCCGCGAGAAGCTCAAGGCCATCCGCCAGCAGCAGGCAGAAGGCAAGGGGGTTGCATTCCCCAATGATTTCAAGCCTGCAGACCACGCCGCCGACTTGTTTGCCGCACATGCCGGCCAAACACCTGAAGGCCTGGTCGAACAGCACGCTGTGGCCAAAGTGGCGGGACGCATGATGCTCAAGCGCGTCATGGGCAAGGCCAGCTTCTGTACCCTGCAAGACAGCACTGGGCGAATCCAGATCTACATCAAGGGCGAAGACATCGGCACCGAGCTTTACGACAGCTTCAAACACTGGGACCTGGGCGACATCGTGGCTGCCGAAGGCACCATGTTCAAGACCAAAACCGGCGAGTTGTCGATTCACGCCACCTCCATCCGCCTGCTGACCAAAAGCCTGCGCCCGATGCCGGACAAGTTTCACGGCATCAACGACCAGGAAGTCAAGTACCGCCAGCGCTACGTCGATCTGATGATGGACGAAGACGCCCGCAAGCGCTTCACGGCCCGCAGCAAGGCGGTCAGCAGCATCCGCGAGTTCATGGTGGCGCACCAGTTTTTGGAGGTGGAGACGCCCATGCTGCACCCCATTCCGGGCGGCGCCAATGCCAAACCCTTCACCACGCACCACAATGCGCTGGACCAGCAGATGTTTTTGCGCATCGCGCCCGAGCTGTACCTGAAGCGCCTGATCGTGGGCGGGTTCGATCGCGTGTTCGAGATCAACCGCAGCTTCCGCAACGAAGGCATCTCGGTGCGCCACAACCCTGAATTCACCATGATGGAGTTCTACGCAGCGTACTGGGATTACCAGGACCTCATGACCTTCACCGAGGCATTGATCCGCGACGCCGCGCAAAAAGCTGCGGGCACGCTCCAACTCACTTATGGCGGCAAAGCGGTGGACCTGACCCAGCCGTTCGAGCGCCTGACGATTCATGAGGCCATCTGCAAATACACCGAGGCCGGCGCGGCACTGGACGGCAGTGCCGGGCTGAAGGTCGACAACGCCGGCTGGCTCATCAACGCCCTGCGCAAGCTGGGCCTGAGCGAGGGTAAAAACAAGCTGTCCACCCGCTCGCTGGCCAGCCTGCAGGTCATGTACTTTGAAGAAACCGTGGAGGAAAAGCTGTGGCAGCCCACCTTCATCTGCGAGCACCCGGTCGAAATCTCGCCGCTAGCCCGCGCCAGCGACCACAAGCCCGGCGTGACCGAACGTTTTGAGCTGTACATCACCGGCCGCGAATTCGGCAACGGCTTCTCTGAATTGAACGACGCCGAAGAACAAGCCGCGCGCTTTCACGCCCAGGTGGCCGCCAAGGACGATGGTGACGACGAAGCCATGTACTACGACCATGACTTCATCCGCGCGCTGGAATACGGCATGCCCCCCACCGGCGGCTGCGGCGTGGGCCTGGACCGGCTGATGATGTTGCTGACCGACAGCAGCAGCATCCGCGACGTCATCCTGTTTCCGGCCCTGCGCCGGGAATCTTAAGGAAATTCAGCTTCTGGCCAGCGTATCCATTGGCTTTTCCGTATGAATTCAATAGCAAATAAGTCCTTGAAATACCTGCAGGGTTATTCAAGCGACACGCTGGCCCAGGTTGAAAAGATCATTGACGGCCAGGGTCTCGGCGCCTGGCTTGTAAAAAAGTACCCCAGCGGCCACGGTCTGCGCACCGACAAGGCGCTGTATGACTATGTGCAGACGCTCAAGCAGGCCCATTTGCGTGGCACCGAGCCGCTGAACAAGGTGGCTTTTGACAGCAAACTGCAGGTGGTAGCCCACGCGCTGGGCACCCACACCACCATCTCGCGCGTGCAGGGCAGCAAACTCAAGTCCAAGCGGGAAATCCGCATTGCGTCGCTATTCAAGGACACCCCACCCGAGTTTCTGAAAATGATCACGGTGCATGAGCTCGCCCACATCAAGGAGCGCGCCCATGACAAGGCCTTTTATCAGTTGTGCACCTACATGGAGCCCAGCTACCACCAGCTCGAATTTGAGGTGCGGGTGTATTTGACGCACCTGGAAACGTCGGGGGCGCGGCTATGGGAGGTGGCGGGGGTGGGTGCGGGTTGAGAGGTGGCGTTCAGGCGACTTGTCGTGCAAAAACTTTGACTGCTTCGCAGCGGCGTATATTGCGGCTCAGCACCGTGCTATTCAAATAGCACTGTTAAAAGGTTTCCCAGTCGTCATCTGCACTGGCAGGTGTTGACTTGGCGGCTGCTGCAGGGTTGGCTAACGCCTTGGGCGTGGGCTTGCCTCCAAGGAATTTTGCGGCTGGTGCCTTGGCTACAGGTTTGCCGGCTTGTGGTAGTCGGCGCATGGCGCCAGCCATGGGTTTAGATTGCGGCAAATGGGTTCGCTGAGCTACCTGCGGTGTATATTGATTTCCGTCCAGCTTGAAGACCGCTACCGTTTGCACCAGGTCCTGGGCTTGGCTCTTCAGGCTAGAAGCCGCGGCTGCCATCTCTTCCACCAGTGCGGCGTTTTGTTGCGTGACCTGGTCCATCTGACTGATAGCCTCGCCAATTTGCGCCACGCCCTGGCTTTGCTCGTTGCTGGATGCACTGATTTCGCCCATGATGTCGGTCACTCGCCGGATGCTGCTCACCACCTCGGTCATGGTCGCGCCGGCTTTATCCACCAGTGCGGTGCCCTGTTCCACACGCTCCACGCTGGCGTTGATGAGTGTTTTTATTTCTTTGGCCGCTTCGGCAGAGCGGCCCGCCAGAGAGCGCACTTCGGATGCCACCACGGCAAAGCCGCGGCCCTGCTCGCCAGCACGAGCGGCTTCCACAGCAGCATTGAGCGCCAGAATATTGGTTTGAAAAGCAATGCCATCAATGACGCTGATGATGTCGCTGATGCGGCGCGAGGCGTCGTTAATCCCTTTCATGGTCTCGACCACTTGACTGACCACTTCACCACCAGAGATGGCCACTGTTGATGTGCTCTGTGCGAGCTGGTTGGCTTGGCGGGCTGAATCCGCATTTTGTTTGACGGTGGCGCCCATTTCTTCCATGGAAGCCGCAGTTTGCTCCAAGGCGCTGGCCTGTTCTTCGGTGCGTTGCGACAAATCATTATTGCCCTGGGCAATCTGGCTGCTGGCAGCAGCAACACTCTCGGAGCCAGCCCGGACCGATGAGACAACCTGGACCAGACTGTCCTGCATGGCTTTGAGCTGTGCCATCAAGCTGCTGGTGTCACCGGCTTTTAGGTCAATGCGGGTGCTGAGGTCGCCCTCAGCCACGCGCTGGGCCAGTTGCACAGCGTCGCCGGGCTCACCACCGAGCTGGCTGGTAATAGAACGAGTGACCAGTAAGCCTGACACCAAGGCCAATATGGCACTGAAAAGACCGGCGCTAATCAGCAGATTGCGCGCCTGCTCGTAGTCCGCTACCGACTCTTCGTATTGTTTCAGGTTGTTCGCTTCCTGAAACTTGATGTTTTCGTCCAGGGACTCTTGCCATTTGGCAACCGCCGGCCCAGCGTCTTTGAGCAACAGATCGCGCGCCTCGGTATCTTTCTCGGCCATGGCAAGTTCAATCACCCGGTTGTTGATTGGTCGCGCAATGGCTGAGGCAGCAGCGATCTTGGCGCGGTTAGCATTGCCCGTCTCACTGGAAGGAAACTTTTCCAAGGCAGCTACCGACTTGTCGTAGGCTTCACGCGCCTTGGCAAGCTTGACCATCTCGCGGTCCTTCTCTGCCTGCTCTTCGAGCAAGATGACGCTGCGGATCACCCGTGAGACGGTGTGGACCGATTCGGCCATGTCATGGTTGAGCTTGATCTTGACGTTGTTGTCCAGGACGGTGTCATGCAAATTTTCCTGAATCTCCGCCAGCTTGCTGATGGCCAACAGGGACGTGATGATGGTGAAGAGCAAGATCAGACCAAAGGCATAGGCGAGTCGGGTGGCTACTTTGAGTTGATTCATGGTCTGTTGTGATCGTTGTGAACGAATTTTTTGTAATTAACGTTTGAAATCAAAGGCCTACGCGGCTTTTCGCGGGGTTCCGGTAGATTGAGTTTTTATGTTAGCGCGAATGACGCGCGAACGGAAGTGTTTGTCACCTCATCGCAGTACCTTGAGTATCTCCCAAATTGGGGATAACGCTGAAGGAACGCAACTGGTCGAGCGCGGGTGCCCTGTTTCACGCTGCGGTCACCAGAAAGCTGGCCGTCGCTTTGTATCAGCCAATGCCCGGTTGGGGTGAGTCAGATCGAAAACGGCTGCTACCTGTCAGGGTCTGAAACACCCATCGAAGAATCATCTCTTCCATCCGCCGTATTTACCCCACTATTGATCCGGGCCGATGAAGTCTCAAGACACATAATGCACCCGACGGTCTTGGAAGTAGCCAATAACCCGTGCTGGATTTTTTTCGAGCATCGCCATCTGCTCGTTGGCAGCCTCGCCTAACTTGACCTTGGTACGCACCGGAACTTTTCTGCCATCTCCTGCTTCAAGTCAGCATTGAGCCGCTCCTCAGGGTTGAGTTGGGGGCTGTAGCTGGGCAGATAGAACAGCTCAATTTGCTCGACTCTCGCAGCTACCCAGGCCTTGACAACCTTGCTGTGAAGCACCCTGAAATTATCCAGAATCAGGAACACTTTCTTGCTGGCATCCTTGATCAAGGATGCCAGGAATGCAATGAGCTTTTCGGCATGAAAGGCATCGTCAATAATCATCCAGCGAGTCTTGCCTTGGTTGGTCACCGTGGCGATCATCGCGAGCTTCTGACGGGTGCCACCTACAGCCAATGCAACTGGTGTTTTACCGGCTGGGGCGAAGCTTCTGCCACGCGCATCGGTGTTGACCAGCACGGTCTTATTACCTCAATGGATTTCGCCGCCTTCTGAGCGAGCACGCTGCTCTATGCCAGGGCATTCACCCTCCAGCTGCGCCTGCACCGCCACCGGGTTTTGCGCATCGGCGCGCTTGATTGGCTTTTGGGGTGTGAAGCCCAAGCGCTTGAGATATTTGCCCACACTGCGCACATGCTGATGCCGTACTCCTGCTCAATGAGGAGGCCTACTGCGGCCCGACTCCAAAGGAAGGAGTCCATCTTGAGTTGCTCGGGGCGCTTATCCATGATGGTGCATTGGATGCTGTCTTCTTGAACCTGGGTGAGGCTGCGCCCCAAACCAGCATTGCGCCCGCGCAAGGCTGGGCGAGTGGCAGGCCAGCCGCCTGCATCGAACAGATCAATGCAGCCGCGAACCGCCGGGTAGCTCAAGCCCGCAATGGACACGGCCAGTGCAGGTCTGGGCAGCGCCCACCAGGGACTTGCCGGTCAGCGCCACGGGGATGCCCTCGGCCTGGATGGGGGTCATCGAATCGCAGTTCATTTCGGCCACAGCGCACTCCAGCGGTTCAGCCAGCGAAATACTTGAATAGGGCAGTGTCAATTAGCCTGAGACTTTCGCACTGCCTGCATTTCTGTCAAAACGCGGAGCGCACCCGCCTTGCTCAAGCTATACGGATCGAAATGGCTGCTGATGCCGTTGCGCAGCAGCACGGTCTTGTTGATGGCTGCAGCCGGGACGAATTCCATCGACCAGTCGGCAAACGAGCGCTGCGGGGTTTCATCGAGTTCCAGCACCATGAGATCCTTGTGCCGGGTGTCGGCGAACAGCTTGCCCAGAAGCAAGCTGACGGCATCCCGTCCGCCTTCGATGACCTGCAGGAAGTGCTGGTGGTCGAACACCAGCATGCCTGTAAGGTCACGCATTTCGTTGCGGTTGCGGGCCACTTTCATAATGGACTCCAGCAGTTCACCATTGACGGGGGTCACCACCGTGCTGGCATAAACCATGCGGACGAGCATATTTTGTCCTTTCAATTTTTAGGGAAAAAGATTAAACACCCGATTTGTGCAAACCAGCATATGCTGGCGTCCGATCAATCTCTACAACTGGTCGGTAGAACACGGCTAATTTGCAGGTTAGCCAGCACTAAGATGGACAACACTGGGACTTCGGCTCGCCCCTCGATAGGGTTCACTACAATATTATCATGGAAGAAATTTTGGATATCCCCGCCCGAGGCAACAGGTCCGTGACTGGCATCGCACTGAAATTCGTGCTTCCATGCATGGTGTTCGGTGGCGGCGTGGTCGGCTTCATCCTGGGTATTACCTGGATGGTCTGGCTTAACGGCATCGGGCTTTGGTTGCTCTCGATGGGGTTGGCGAGCGCCCTCGCCGACCGCTTGTCCGCGCATCATCAGACTGCAAGGCATGGTGATGATCGCTTCGGCCATGCGGGCGTATCGAACGCCAGCACCACCGATCTGGTGGAGGCCGCAACCCAGCTTTGGACTACCCACATCCAGTCAGCCCAAACCCAGATGCGAGACGCGACCGATGAACTACTCAAGGGCTTTATCGCCATCCTCGATGAGCTGGACAAAATCACGTTCGACGGCCATTCGCCCGATGCGCGCGCACTGGATAACCGTGCGGGAATGTTGCAGCAGTGCGAGCAGGAGTTGCGGGCGCTGGTGCGTAACTTCAGCACCTTTGTAGAGTCCCGCGACAAGATGCTGGCTACCGTCAGCGGCCTTGACCAGGCGTCCACGGGCCTGCGCGGCATGGCGGAGGATGTGGCGGTGATTGCGCGCCAGACCAATTTGCTGTCGCTCAATGCCACCATTGAGGCGGCGCGAGCCGGCGAGGCAGGGCGTGGCTTTGCGGTAGTGGCGGCAGAGGTGCGGCGCCTTTCTGCGGCCTCAGGCGAGACCGGCAGGCGCATCGGCGACCAGGTGGGCGATTTTGGGCGGCAGGTGCACCAGACGCTGGCCGAGGCCTCGGCCCGGGCAGAGGTCGACCGCTCGCTGGTGAGCGAATCCGAGCGCACCATCGGCTCGGTGATCGAGCGGGTCAATACCACAGTGACGGAGCTCAACCTGCGCGCCAGCGAGCTCGGCGCTCACGGCGCGATGGTGCGAACACACGTAGAGCAGATGATGGTGTCTTTCCAGTTCCAGGACCGGGTGCAGCAGATTCTTGACCAGATCACGCAGTCGATGAGCACGGCGTCAGCTCGGTTAGGTGAGGCCGCCGGACAAGACGACCTGCCCGACGCACAGGAATGGAACGCCCTGCTGTCCGCGGGCTACACTACAGATGAGCAACGCGCGGGCCGCGGTAGTGCTGCCAAGCAGGAATCGTCTTCAGCGACGTTTTTCTGAGACGCCCGCACCATGACCCCGCTTCATACCCCTGCACCGCCCCGACAACCTCACAAGCAGATTCCGAGCCGACCATGAGCAAGACCATACTAATCGTTGATGACTCCTCCTCGCTGCGCCAGGTGGTGAACTTGGCGTTGACCCGTGCCGGCTACGAGGTGATCGAGGCCGCAGACGGGATGGACGCGCTAACCAAGCTGGACGGCCGCAAGATCAACCTGATCGTCAGCGATGTCAACATGCCGCGCATGGACGGCATCACGTTTGTAACCCAGGTGAAGCAGAACCCGCGCTACAAGTTCACGCCGGTGATCATGCTGACGACCGAGGGACAGGACGCCAAAAAGGAGCAGGGCCGCGCTGCAGGCGCCAAGGCCTGGATCGTCAAGCCCTTCAGCCCGCCTGTTCTGCTTGATGCGGTGTCCAAACTGATTCTTCCCTGAGGGCTCGTCCATGCGTGAACGCTTTGAGCTGCCAGCCGAGCTAACCATTTACAGTGTGACCGAAACCCGCGCTGCGCTGCTGGCCTGGCTGGAGAGCCAGAACCTGGACGCTGGAATGACGGTCGACATTGGCGGCGCCAACATCGAGGACATTGACGGCGCCGGCCTGCAGTTGCTGGGCGCGCTGATACAAACACTGTCCCAACGCGGCGTGGCATGGCGAGTCACCGACCCCAGCCGGACGCTGCTGGAGGCCTGCCAGGTACTGGGCAGTAGCACCTGGTTGTCCTGTGATCTGGCGACCGGAGCAAGCGCATGAGCAAGAACACCAGCGCAGCGGACGCTGACCAAAGCTTCATCATGGAGGCGATGCCTGCCTTCATCAGCGAGGCGCGTGAACAGGTCGAAAACATTGAGCAGCTGCTGCTGCAACTGGAAGAGAGCCCGGCCGACCGTGAGCTGCTGGACGCGTTGTTCCGCTGCGCCCACACCGTCAAGGGTTCAGCTGGAATTTTTGGCCTGGACAAGGTGGTGGCCTTCACCCACCATGTCGAAACTCTGCTCGACAAGATGCGCGAAGGCGTGATCGCGCTGGGGCCCAGGCTCAGCACCCTGCTACTGGAATGCAACGACCAAATCCTGCACCTGGTAGATTCGGCTGCCGATGACAACGCCGACACAGCCGACCATATCGAAACCCGTGCCGACCTGATCACGCAGCTGCATGCCATGATGGGCGCGGACACCAGTTCCGGGCATACACAGCGTGCAGCCAGCTCAAACGGTTCAGTTGCTGGCGGGGGTAACAGCGCGGGTGACACCCTGGCGGCTACCGCGGGCGAGGCCGCTGCCCGATGGCATGTTTCAGCGCGGTTCGGTACCGAATGCTTCCGCAATGGCATGGACCCGCTGAGCATCGTGCGCTACCTGGGCACAATGGGCACGGTGGTGGCGATCGAATGCGACCGCTCCGTGATTCCGTCGCTATCGGCAATCGACCCTGAATCCTGTCACATCGCGGTTGAGATCGGTTTTGAAACCGCGGCCGACCGCAAGGCGATCGAATCCGCGTTCAGTTTCGTCAAGGATGATTGCGAGTTGCGCATCGTGCCGCCGCCGGCGCCGATAGAGCATTTTGTGAAGCTGCTCGATGCGATGCCCGACCGCCCGATGCTGGGCGACATCCTGGTCAACATCGGCGCCATCACGCAGGAACAGCTTGAAAACGGGCTGCAAACCCAGCTGCAGGCGCGCGCCGAAGCCAATGGCGAAGCGCCCCGGCTGGGTGATGTGCTGCACAAGCAGGCGGGCGTAGCGCCTGAGATCGTGGCCGCGGCACTCAAGAAGCAAGCCAAGCGAGACAGCGCGCCGGTTCCCGACGACCACCGCTTCATCCGGGTACAGGCCGACCGGCTCGACGACGTGATCAATCTGCTGGGTGAGCTGGTGATTGCCGGCGCCGGCGCAGCGCTGGTGGCGCGCCAGACTCGCCATGGCGAGCTGATCGAGGCCAACCAGCATATGGGCCGGCTGATCGAGGAGATCCGGAATGGCACTCTGCAGCTGCGCATGGTGCCCATCGGCGAGACCTTCAGCCGCTTTCGGCGGGTGGTGCGCGACACTGCGTCGTCACTGGGCAAGGATGTGGCCCTGGAGATCGTCGGCGGAGATGCCGAGATGGACAAATCAGTGGTGGAGAAAATCGCCGACCCGCTGATGCACCTGGTGCGCAACGCGCTGGACCATGGATTGGAAACGCCAGCCGAACGCATAGCTGCGGGCAAGCCCGCGCAAGGGACGCTGGTGCTGAGCGCGCGCCATGAGTCTGGCAGCATCCTGATGCGCATCAAGGACGATGGTCGCGGCATCAACCGTGAACGGGTACTCAAGCGCGCTTGGGAGCGCGGATTGGTCGAGCGTGACGTGGTGCCGCCAGACGCTGAAATCCTCAAGCTGATCTTTGCGCCGGGCTTTTCCACCGCCGAAGCAGTGACCAATCTGTCGGGCCGTGGCGTGGGCATGGACGTGGTCAGCAAGAACATCACCGCACTGCGCGGTACGGTGACCGTGAACAGCGTGTTTGGCGCCGGCACCACCATCGATATCCGCCTGCCGCTGACGCTGGCCATTATTGACGGCTTTCTGGTGTCGGTCGGCAATTCCAAGTTCATCATGCCGCTAGAGTCGGTGGTCGAGGTGATCGAAAACCGGCCCACCGCCAACGGACTTGACGCGCGCGGCCGCAGCGTGGTCGAGCTGCGTGGCGAGGTGCTGCCGGTGGTGAGCCTGCGCGCGCTGTACGGGCTGGAATCCCAGCCGCCCGAGCGGGTGAGCATCGTGGTGGTGAATGCCGGTACCGGTCCCTACGGCATCGTGGTCGACGCGCTGCTAGGCCAGCACCAGACGGTGATCAAGCCGCTGGGGCGGATGTTCAAGACCCTGCGCGGCATTTCGGGCTCATCGATTCTGGGCAACGGCGAAGTGGCGCTGATCTTCGACGTTCCCGCGCTCAGTCAGCTGGCCGAGCATCCTTCACTGCATCCTGCGCCCCATTCTTCCCAAGCCTCGTGGCAATCCGGCGACAACCGCCCTGCCGCCAAACCGTCATCACAAGGACAAGCATCATGAACCAGCCCAATCCCTCCTGGATCGCGCGCCTTTTCAGCGGCGCTGAACTGCAGCAGGCCTACGAGGAAACCCAAAAGCAGGAAGCTGCCCGCGCCGAAGCCGAAGCCGCACTTGCAGCCCTCAAGGGCCGCGTGACCGAGCTCGAGTCCGAGCTGAAGGTGCGCACCGACATCATGAACGTCACGAGCATCGTGTCGGAAGCCGACCGCAAGGGCGACATCCTCAGCATCAACGACAAATTCATCGAGGTGTCCAAGTACCGGCGAGACGAGCTAATCGGCCAGCCGCACAACACGACGCGCCACCCCGACATGCCCAAGGAAACTTTCAAGCAGCTCTGGTCCACGATCGGGCGCGGCGACATGTTCCGCGGCATCATCAAGAACCGGGCCAAGGACGGTACCCCCTACTATGTGGACGCGGTGATCGCGCCGATCCTGGGCGATAACGGCAAGCCGATGAAGTACTTGGGCGTGCGCTATGACATCACCGTGGCCGAAATCGAACGCCAAAACGCCAAGGGCATCCTGGGTGCGATCGATGCGTCCTATGCCTTCACGGAATTCGATCTGGGCGGCAATGTCATTGAAGCCAACAAGAATTTCCTGCAACTGATGGGCTACCAGATCGACGAGATCCGGGGCAAGCACCACCGCATGTTTGTCGACACCGTGTATTCGGCTTCTGCCGCCTACCAGCAGTTCTGGCGCGACCTGAACGCCGGCAAGCCGCAAAGCGATGTGTTCAAGCGCGTCACCAAGACCGGGCAGGAGGTCTGGATCCAGGCGATCTATTCCCCGGTCAGCGACGAAATGGGCCGGGTGGCCAAGATCGTGCAGATCGCCACCGACGTCACCCAGTCGCGCTTGCAGGCGGCCGACTTCGAAGGCCAGCTCCAGGCGATCGGCAAGGCGCAGGCAGTTATCGAATTCGGTCTGGACGGCAAGGTGCTTAATGCCAACGACAACTTTCTTGCCGTGCTGGGCTATTCACTGAACGAAATCAAGGGGCAGCACCACTCGATGTTTATCGATCCCGCCGCCCGCAACGGCGTGGACTACCGCCTGTTCTGGGAAAAGCTGGGCCGCGGTGAATACGACGCCGGCCAGTACAAGCGCATCGCCAAGGGCGGTCGTGAGGTCTGGATCCAGGCGTCGTACAACCCCATCATGGACCTCAACGGCAAGCCGTTCAAGGTGGTCAAGTACGCCACTGACGTGACCGCCGAGGTGCTGGCCAACGCGATGCTGCGTGAAGCGGTGGAGCAGGCGCAAAAGGTCACCAGCGCAGCCAAGGATGGCGACCTGACGCAGCGCATCCCGCTTGAAGGCAAGAGCGGCCCGATCGAGTCGCTGTGTGTCGGCGTCAATTCCCTGATGGAGACCACCACGGTGATCTTCTCCGATGTGGGCCGCGTGTTCGGTGCGCTTGCCGCGGGTGACCTGTCGCAACGCATCAACCGGGAGTATTCGGGCACTTTCGGCCAGTTGAAGACTGACGCCAATGCCACCAGCGACAAGCTCTCCAGCATCATCGAGGACGTGGGCCGGGTGTTCTCGGGACTGGCGACCGGCGATCTGTCGCAGCGCATCACCCGTGTAGCCGAGGGCACGTTCGACCAGGTCAAGCAGGACGCCAATTCCAGCTGCGACAAACTGGCCGGCATCATCGAGGACGTGCGCGCCGCCGCCCATGCGCTGACCGGCGCGGCAGGCCAGGTCAGCGCGACTGCCCAATCGCTCTCGCAGGCGGCCAGCGAGCAGGCTGCATCCGTCGAGGAAACCACGGCGTCTATCGACCAGATGTCGGCGTCGATCTCGCAGAACAGCGATAACGCCAAGGTTACCGACGGCATGGCCACCAAGGCCTCCAAGGAAGCTGGCGAAGGCGGCGACGCGGTCACGGCCACCGTCAAGGCCATGAAGCAGATTGCGTCCAAGATCAGCATCGTCGATGACATCGCCTACCAGACCAACCTGCTGGCGCTCAACGCGGCCATCGAGGCGGCACGCGCCGGCGAACACGGAAAAGGCTTTGCCGTGGTGGCCGCCGAAGTGCGCAAGCTGGCCGAGCGCAGC
>CALRWE010000062.1:0-21667 GCA_943371745.1 Rhodoferax sp. OV413 | reverse complement strand
ACCGGTGCTGGCCCAGAAGCTGGCCGAATACCTGCTTACCGCAGAAGCCCAGTCCGCTGGACTGAAGCACGGCAACCAGATTCCCTCCAACCCCAAGGCGCCCGCTGTGGACGAAGACTCCAAGCTCAAGCTCAAGCAGTTTGGCGAGTACATGAAGACTGCGGTGGTGGTGGATTGGGATGCCATCAACGAAAGCCGTCCAGCCTGGAACGCCCGCTGGAACCGTATCATCGAGCGATAGAAAGTAAAAAAGTAACTGCACACCATGTCCCATTCAAACGATGTTCAATCCATCTTTCAGGCCCTGGGCCTGACTGCACCCACCGATAGCCCCTCGGGGCTGTCGGTCCACACACCCATTGACGGCAGCTTGCTGGCGCGGGTGGCCAGCACGCCGGTGGCTCAGGTAAACGCCTCGATCGAGCGCGCACACCAACGCTCTTTGAGCTGGCGCAACGTGCCTGCCCCCAAACGCGGCGACTTGGTGCGCGCTTTTGGCGAGGCAGTGCGCCGGCACAAGGCGCCTCTGGGGCGCCTGATCACGCTGGAGACCGGCAAGATCGTGCAGGAGGGCCTGGGCGAAGTGCAGGAGGTGGTGGACATCTGCGAATTTGCCGTGGGTCTTTCGCGCCAGCTTTATGGCTTGACCATCGCCAGCGAACGGCCTGACCACAAACTGCTGGAGACCTGGCACCCGCTGGGCGTGGTTGGAATCATTTCAGCCTTTAATTTTCCGATGGCGGTCTTTGCCTGGAACGCTGCATTGGCGCTGGTGTGTGGCAACACCCTGGTGTGGAAGCCTTCAGAGAAGGCGCCTTTGTGTGCACTGGCGCTCAACGGCCTGCTGCTGCAGACCGCGCGTGAGCAGGGGCTGGACACCGAAGGTCTGGCTGAGTTGCTCATGGGTGAGCGTGCAGCGGGTGAAGCCCTGGTGGCACACCCTGTTGTCAAGCTGGTGAGCGCGACTGGCTCCACCGCCATGGGCCGGGCTGTGAATGTGGCCTGCGCGACGCAGTTCAAGCGCTCGTTGCTGGAGCTGGGGGGGAACAATGCGGCCATTGTTTGCCCGTCGGCTGATCTCGCGCTGGTGGTGCCTGCCGCTGCTTTCTCGGCGGCGGGCACCGCTGGACAGCGTTGCACCTCACTGCGCCGCCTGATCGTGCATCGCTCCATCTATGCCCCTTTGCTGGCTTCCTTGCGCTCTGTATTCGAGCGTTTGCCAGTGGGTAACCCGCTGGCGGATGGCACGCTGGTGGGGCCACTGATTGATGCGCGCGCCTTTGAGGCCATGCAACTGGCCTTGGCGCAAGCGCGAGAAGCCGGGGCGCTGGTGCATTTCGGTGCGCGCGAGCCGGTGGGCGACGGTGCAGCGTTTTATGTGCGCCCCGCGATTGTGGAACTGGCCCGCCAAAGCGGGCCCATGGTGCACGAGACCTTTGCGCCAATTTTGTACGTGGTGCCCTACGACAGCTTTGACGAGGCGATTGCGCTCAACAACGCCGTGGTCCATGGTTTGTCATCTGCCGTGTTCACGCAAGACTTGCGTGAGGCTGAAGTCTTTACCTCGGCCCGTGGGTCGGATTGCGGCATTGCCAACGTCAACATTGGTACCAGTGGCGCCGAGATTGGCGGTGCGTTTGGGGGTGAGAAAGAGACCGGAGGCGGGCGCGAGTCGGGATCAGACGCCTGGAAGGCCTACATGCGCCGGGCCACCAACACCATCAACTACGGCAACACCTTGCCGTTGGCCCAGGGCATCAGGTTCGAGGTCTAGCCGACTGCAGCAAGTCACGGAGGGCTTTTCTGCCTTTCGGGTCAAAATATGGATGAAATATGGCTCTAGCCCAATATTTTAAATCCTATCTAGCTATTATTAAAATAGCGGTCTTGATGCCAGCCAGTGTCAGCAGCAAGGACCCGAGCAAGTGCAGCGCAGCCGTTCCAAAGGCCAGGGCATAGCGCTGTTGTTCCAGCATCCCCACCACCTCGGCCGAGAAGCTGGAAAACGTCGTCAGCGCGCCTAAAAACCCGGTGACCAGGGCCAGCCGCCAGACAGGGTCCAGCTGTGGCAGGGTTTGAAACACCGCCACACAAATGCCCACCAGATAGCCACCCATCAGGTTGGCCGCCAACGTGCCCCAGGGCAGCAAACCGCCGGGGTTGAGCCACAAGCCCAAACCCCAGCGGGCGAGGGCGCCGATGCTGGCACCGATGCAAATGGCGAAGACGGAGATCATCAAGTCTGCTTTAGCCCATGTTTTGCGGCAACCAGGTCACGATGCCCGGGAACAGGTAGATCAGTGCCACAGCTGCACACATCAACAGAAACATGGGCAGGGTCACCTTGGCGATCCACGTCAATTGACGTCCGGTCATGCCCTGCAGCACAAACAGGTTGAAGCCCACCGGCGGCGTGATCTGGGCCATCTCCACCACCAGCACCACAAAGATACCGAACCAGATCGGGTCAATGCCGGCAGCCTGCACGGTGGGCATGAGCACGCCCATGGTCAGTACCACCATCGAGATGCCGTCCAGAAAGCAGCCCAGCAAAATAAAGAAGACGGACAGCGCCATGATCAACTGGGCCTTGCTCAAACCCAGCGAGCTGATCCACTCGGCCAGATGCCGCGGCAAGCCGATGTAGCCCATGGCCAGTGTCAGAAAGGCGGCGCCCGCCAAAATCAGCGCGATCATGCAGTACAGGCGGGTGGCCCCCATCAGTGCATCCCGAAACGTGCCCCAACTCATGGAGCCTTGCAGCGTCGAGATGATGAGCGAACCCACCACACCCACGGCTGCCGCTTCTGTGGCGGTGGCAATGCCGGAGTAGATCGACCCCAACACCGCGGCAATCAGGCTCACCACCGGGATCAGGCTGCGCGAGGCCGACAATTTCTGCATGAAGGTGTATTTCTCAGCCGAGGCTGGCACTTGGTGCGGGTTGCGCAAGGCCCACAGCATGATGTAGCCGGAGAACAGCGCCGCCAGCAAAATGCCGGGCAATACACCGGCGATGAACAGCTTGGAGATCGACACCTCGGCGGCCACGCCGTACACGATCATGATGATCGACGGCGGGATCAGCAGCCCCAACGTGCTGGCCCCGGCCAGTGTGCCGATGACCATGTGGTCCGGGTAGCCCCGCTTTTTGAGTTCAGGCAGTGTCATCTTGCCGATGGTGGCGCAGGTGGCCGCGCTGGAGCCTGAGACGGCGGCAAAGATGGTGCAACCGATCACGTTGGTGTGCAGCAGCCGGCCCGGCAGGCCTTGCACCCAGGGTGCCAGTCCCTTGAACATATCCTGACTCAAGCGGGTGCGAAACAAAATTTCGCCCATCCACACAAACAGGGGCAGGGCGGTCAGCGTCCAGCTCGACGAGGAACCCCAGACCGTCACGGCCATGGCATCGCCGGCGGCCCGGCTGGAAAACAAGGTGACGGCCATCCAGGCCACACCGGTCAGCGTGAGGCCGACCCAGACGCCGCTGCCCAGTATCAACAGCAGGGAGAGCAGCAGGGCTGCGGTTATGTAAAGGTCATTCATGTCAGGGTCGGTTGGGGATGGGCGTCTTATTCGCTGCGGAGGGGTTCATCGCTGAGCTTGTCTCGGCGTTGCCCCGTGATCTCCAGCACGAGTTCATCAATAAAGGCAATGGCCAGGATGATGGCGCCTACCGCCATGGGGATTTGGGGAATCCACAGCGGGGTGGCGTCGCTGCCGGTGGATATGTCGTGAAAGGTGTGGGATTGCCAGGCCAAACGACAGCAGTACCAGGCAAAAAGACTGCTCAGCGCGGTTGCAAAGCCGAGCGACCATAATTCCAGCCCTTTTTTCCAAGCGCCTGTGAGATGGGCCAGCAGCAGTGTGACCCGGATATGCTCACCGCGTTTCAGGGTGTGCGCCAGCGCCAGAAAACCACTGGCCGCCATCAGGTAGCCTGCATAGGCATCGGTGCCAGGCACATGGAAGTGCAGTTGCCGTCCCACGATGGAGAGCATCACCATGATCAGCAGGCCCACCAGACACAGCGCAGCCAGAGCGGCCGCGCTGTTGTAGAGCGCGTCAAGTGCTTTACGCATGAGGCTCACAGTTCAATCAAGGCTTGCGAAATGCATCGACCAGGGCCACGCCTTCGGGGCCGGCTTTGTCCAGCCATTCCTTGAGCATCACGTCGCCCACCTTTTTCATGTCTGCCTTGAGTTGTGCCGACGGGGTGACGACGCTCATGCCGTTGGCCTTGAGTTTGTCCAGAGAGTCGGTGTTGGTCTTCTTGGAAGCTGCCAGCCCGCGCACTTCAGCGTCGGCAGCGGCCTTCATCACAGCTTGTTTGGTGGGTGCATCGAGCGCATCGAAGGCAGCCTTGTTGACGATGACCGCATTTTTGGGCAACCAGGCCTGGGTGTCGTACCAGTATTTGATGTGTTCATAGGTCTTGGTGTCAAACCCGGTGGAGCCCGATGACATGTAGGACTCAACGACGCCGGTGGCCATGGCTTGCGACAACTCGGCCGCCTGCACGGTGACGGGTTGCGCGCCCACCAGTTCGGCAATGCGGGCTGTGGCAGGGCTATAGGCACGCCATTTCACGCCCTTCAAGTCAGCGGCGGAGCTAATCGGCTTCTTGACATAGATGCCTTGGGGTGGCCAGGGCACAGCGTACAAGAGGGCCATGCCTTGGTCGGCCAACTTCTTTTCGAGAAACGGCTTTTGGACTTTGTAAAGTTTCATGGACTCGTCGTAGCTGTCGGCCAGAAACGGCAGGCCATCGGCGCCAAACAGTTGCCACTCATTCTGGAAGTTGGCCAGCAAGATCTCGCCTGCTTGGGCCTGCCCGCCTTGCACAGCACGTTTGATTTCAGGCGCCTTGAAGAGTGAGCCATTGGCGTGCACGGTGATCTTGAGTTTGCCGGCCGTTGCCTTGTCCACGTCAGCCGCGAATTCGGTCAGGTTGACCGTGTGAAAGTTGGCAGCGCCGTAGCCTGCGGGCAGGTCCCATTTGGTCTGGGCAGATGCTGTACCCGCAGTCAGGGTAAGACCCAGCAGGGTGGCGGTGGTGGTCAATGCAAATTGGCGACGTTTCATAAAAACTCCGGTTGGGTGGGGTGAAAAAACGGGTTACTAAATGTAGTGCGGATTGGCGGGTGTTGGCTTGGTGTTTTCCCTAATCGTTGACAAATTGTTGATGATTTGTTATCTAAATGCCTACAATCCGCTTCATGCAACAAAGGTGCCAACCCGGAGTCTGTTCATGACCAAGCCCATCACTTCAAAGCCATCACAGTCCCCCGCAGGGACTTCCACTCTGGTGGAGTCGCCACCAATCGTGTCCTCGGCCCATCTGGTATCGCCCCGCAGCGCCGAAATGAGCGAGTTTGAGTTCGGGTTGATCGTGGCTGGTAATGCCTTTCACCGCTGGATTGCGCACTGCATGAGTGCAGCAGGCCTGAAAGACCTGACACCGCTTGATGTCCTGGTGCTGCACCACGTCACACACCGCGCCCGGGACAAACGACTGGCCGACATTTGCTTCATCATGAACGTGGAAGACACGCACCTGATCAACTACTCGTTGAAGAAGTTGCAAAACCTCGGTGTGGTGGCCTCCAGTAAAAGCGGCAAGGAGGTGACATATGCCAGCACGGAGCTGGGTCGCCAGTATGTTGACCGCTACCGCGAGATTCGCGAGTCCTGTCTGATCAACGCCTTGAACGCTGATGACGCGTTGAACCGCGATATCGGCGAGTTGGCGCGCTTGCTGCGTCTGTTGTCCGGCATTTACGACCAGGCGGCCCGTTCAGCGGCGAGCCTGTGACGACCCTTTCTACGACTGAAGAATTCTGATTGCGAGACCTCATGGAAATCAATGGCACCAACCGCTGGCAGTTCTGGATCGACCGGGGCGGCACATTCACCGACGTGGTGGGCAAGCGCCCCGATGGCAGTCTGGTCACGCACAAGCTGCTCAGCGAGAACCCGGAGCAGTACCGAGACGCGGCCGTGGCAGGTATTCGTCATCTGTTGGACTTGAAGCCGGGTGAGCCCGTGACCCCCGAGCAGGTGGCCTGCGTCAAGATGGGCACCACCGTGGCCACCAACGCCCTGTTGGAGCGCAAGGGCGAGCCCACGCTGCTGGTGACCACACGCGGCTTTCGGGACGCGCTGCGCATTGCTTACCAAAACCGCCCCCGCATTTTTGACCGCAACATCCAGCTGCCGGAACTGCTGTACAGCGCTGTCGTGGAGGCGCAGGAGCGGGTGGGCGCCCATGGAGACACCCTTCAACCGCTGGATGAAGTGCTATTAAAACAAGACCTGTCAGAGCAATATAAACGCGGGCTACGGAGCGTTGCGATTGTTTTTATGCATGGTTACCGCTACACCGCGCATGAGTTGGCAGCCAAGCGCATTGCCTTGGAGGTGGGTTTCACTCAAGTCAGCACCTCGCATGAAACCAGCCCGATGATGAAGTTTGTCAGCCGTGGCGACACCACTGTGGTGGATGCGTATTTGTCGCCCATCCTGCGCCGCTATGTGGAACAGGTGGCGGGTGAAATGCCGGGGGTGAAGTTGTTTTTCATGCAGTCCTCCGGGGGACTGACCGATGCCCATGCCTTCGCCGGTAAAGACGCTATTTTGAGCGGTCCGGCAGGGGGCATTGTGGGCATGGCGCGCACGGCCGCGATTGCCGGCATCAAGAAGGTGATCGGATTTGACATGGGTGGGACCTCCACCGATGTCTCTCATTACGCCGGGCAGTTTGAGCGCGAGTTCGAGACTCAGGTGGCGGGTGTGCGCATGCGCGCACCAATGATGAGCATCCACACCGTGGCTGCTGGTGGGGGCTCGTTGCTGACTTTCGATGGTTCTCGTTTCAGGGTGGGGCCGCAAAGTGCGGGTGCCAACCCGGGGCCCGCCAGTTACCGCCGTGGCGGCCCCCTGGCTGTGACGGATGCGAATGTGATGCTGGGAAAAATTCAGCCGCACTATTTCCCCAAGGTGTTTGGCCCGGGCGCTGATGAGGCGCTGAGCCGCGAGGCGGTAGAGCAGAAGTTTAACGAGTTGGCCCGCCAGACTGCCCGGCCGGCCGAGGAGGTGGCGGAAGGCTTCATCAACATCGCCGTGCAGCAAATGGCCAACGCCATCAAGAAAATATCTGTCGCGCGCGGCTACGACGTCACGCGCTACACCTTGCAGTGTTTTGGCGGTGCCGGTGGTCAGCACGCCTGTCTGGTGGCTGATGCATTGGGCATGACACGCGTCTTTGTGCACCCGCTGGCGGGCGTGCTCAGTGCCTACGGCATGGGCCTGGCCGACCAGGCCGTGATTCGCGAACAAGCGGTAGAGGCTCCATTGAGCCTGGCTTGCTTGCCCGGCATGCTGGCCCAGTTGGTGTCCCTGTCGGCTTTGGCGCAGGACGAGTTGATGCGCCAACAGGTCAGCAGCGGCGCCATTGTGGTGCACCGCCGCGTGCATGTGCGTTACGAAGGTAGCGACGCTGCTCTGGTAGTGCCTTACCCGGATACCCCGGAGTTGGCCGATGTGCTGGCACAGATTCAAGCAGGCTTCGAGGCCGCCTACCGCCAGCGCTATTCGTTCCTCATGCAAGGCAAGGCGCTGGTAGTGGAGGCCGTGTCGGTTGAGGCGGTCGTGGCCGGTGATGCGCCCGCTGAACCCCGCCACGCTGTTCACCCGGCGCGGGATGTACCACGCCGTGAAACGGTGCGCATGTTCACAGAGGGGCAATGGCTGGACGCTGCCCTGGTGGTCCGAGAGGACCTGCGCCCGGGTGATGTCATTGCCGGTCCCGCCATCATTGCCGAGAAAAACGCCACCACGGTGGTGGAGCCAGGCTGGGAGGCCGAGCTCACAGCGTTTGACCACTTGGCGCTGGTGAGACGGACCGAGCGCGCCATTCAATTTGCGGTGGGCACCACGGTAGATCCGGTGCTTCTGGAGGTGTTCAACAACCTCTTCATGAATATTGCCGAGCAGATGGGGCTGCAGCTGCAAAATACAGCCTACTCGGTCAACATCAAGGAGCGCCTGGACTTCAGTTGTGCGCTGTTTGACGCCGCCGGCAACCTGATTGCCAATGCGCCGCACATGCCGGTGCACTTGGGCTCCATGGGCGAGAGCATCAAGACGGTGGTGCGACAGGCCGAAACGGACCTTCGATCCGGCGCCGCTTCCATGCACCCCGGCGACGTGTATGTGCTGAACGATCCCTACCACGGCGGCACGCACTTGCCGGACATCACCGTCATCACGCCGGTGTATCTGGACGGGCAAGCGACGTTTTATGTGGGCTCGCGTGGGCACCACGCCGATGTGGGCGGCATCACGCCGGGCTCCATGCCTCCGTTCTCCACGCGGATTGAAGAAGAGGGCGTGCAAATCAACAACTTCAAGCTGGTGGACCGGGGCGTGCTGCGCGAGGCCGAGATGGTGGCGCTACTGCAAAGTGGTGAATATCCGTCGCGCAACCCCCAGCAAAACATGGCGGACCTGAAGGCGCAAATCGCGGCCAACGAGAAGGGCGTGCAGGAGCTGCGCAAGATGGTGGCGCATTTTGGTCTGCCGGTGGTGCAGGCTTACATGCGCCACGTCCAGGATAACGCCGAGGAGTCGGTGCGCCGCGTGATTACGCGCCTGAAAGACGGTGCGTTCACGCTTCCGCTGGACAATGGCGCGCAGATCCAGGTGGCCATTCGTGTCAATGCAGTTGAGCGCAGCGCGATCATCGATTTCACCGGGACCTCGCCGCAGCAGCGCAATAATTTCAATGCGCCAACCGCCGTCTGCATGGCAGCGGTGCTCTATGTCTTTCGCTCCTTGGTGGATGACGACATTCCGCTGAATGCGGGTTGTCTGAAGCCGCTACAGGTCATCATCCCTGCGGGCTCCATGCTGAATCCGAATCCTCCTGCCTCGGTCGTGGCCGGCAATGTGGAGACGTCGAGTTGCATCACCAACGCCCTGTACGGTGCGCTGGGTGTGATGGCTGCCAGCCAGTGCACCATGAATAACTTCACATTCGGCAATGCACGCTACCAGTACTACGAGACTATTTCCGGTGGTTCGGGGGCGGGCGATGGGTTCAATGGCACCAGTGTGGTCCAAACCCACATGACAAATTCGCGGCTGACTGACCCCGAGGTGTTTGAGTTCCGTTTTCCGGTGCGCCTGGAAAGCTATGAAATTCGTCAGGGTTCGGGCGGCGTCGGCAAGTGGCAAGGGGGCAACGGTGGTGTGCGGCGGGTGAAGTTCCTGGAGCCCATGACGGCCAGTATTTTGTCCAACGGCCGCGTGCACGGTGCGTTTGGCATGGCCGGTGGACAAGCCGGGGATGTCGGATTGAATCGTGTGTGGCGTGCCGATGGTCAGGTGGAGGAGCTAGGTCATATTGGACAGGCCGAGATGCAGCCCGGTGATGTGTTCGAGATTTCCACGCCCGGGGGCGGAGGATTCGGGGTCTGAACCTTATCCCTGGCCGCCATAAAAAAACCCGCCTGGGCGGGTTTTTTTGTCAGCGGCGAATTACTTCTTGGCTGCACTGGCGGCCGGCTTGACCGGTTCAGCCTTGGCGTCTTTTTTCTCATCCTTCTTCGCAGCAGGTGCAGCAGCTGCTGCCTTGAACGCGGCGCCGCCGATGGTCAGACCCTCAGCGGAGAACTTGGCGGCATTGCCTTCGCCAACGCCTTTGACGCGCTCGATGAAGTTGTTCCAATCCTTGAAACTGCCTTTTTTCCGTTCGTCCAGGATTTTGGTCGACATGGCCGGACCAATGCCTTTGATGCTGTCAAGCTCGGCAGCACCAGCCTTGTTCACATCAACAGCAGCAAAGCTTGCTGCAGCGCACAACATAGCGGCTATGGCTAGAATTTTCTTCAACATGAGTCACTCCTGAGGGTTAAAAATTGAAAAGAGGCTTGGGACACAAACTCTGTTGGACCCCGCCCCACAACGCCATTTATGACGGAGGCGTTGACGTTCATCAAAAAAATGCCTGAAAAATTGTGGGCTGGCGCTGTCAGGCTTTGCCGGCCATCCACTGTACATAACGGGTGACACCGGTCTGCACGTCGGCAAATGTGTGATGGCAGCCCGCGGCTCGCAAAGCCGCCAAATCCGCTTGCGTATAGCACTGGTATTTTCCGCGCAGGGCGTCCGGAAACCCAACGTATTCAATCGAGCCCTCGGTGATCAACTCCGTCAGCGGCAGAGGCGACTCGCCACGAAGGCTTCGCATTGCATTCACCACCGAGGTGGCTACATCATTGAAGGGCTGAGCCCGCCCGGTCCCGAGATTGAAAATACCAGACACACCGGGGTGGTCAAAGAACCAGAGATTGACCGCCACCACGTCGTCAATAAAAACGAAATCACGCATTTGCGCACCGGGGCCATAGCCTCCGTACTCTCCAAACAACTTCACTTTGCCATCGGCCGCAAACTGGTTGAATTGGTGAAATGCCACGCTGGCCATGCGTCCCTTGTGCTGTTCCCTGGGGCCGTAAACGTTGAAATACCTGAAGCCAACGACCTGCCCGGTTTTGCCTGCGTTGGAGCGCTGGAAGCTGACCCCACATTCACGCCGCATGCGTTGGTCAAAGAGCAGTTTGGAGTAACCGTACACATTCAGCGGGCGCTCAAAGGCGGGCTCTTCCCTGAAGGTGTCCGACCCGCCGTAGGTGGCTGCACTAGAGGCGTAAAGGAGGCGTGCACCCCGCTTTTGGCAAGCCTGAAACAAGGCTACAGAGGTGGAGTAGTTGTTCTCCATCATGTACTTGCCGTCGGTCTCCATGGTGTCGCTACAGGCTCCTTCGTGAAATACAGCCTCAATCTGTCCATACGACCCCTGAGCGAACAGGTCATAGAACTTGTCTGCGTCCACGTAGTCAGCGATTTTCAAATCCGCAAGATTGCGAAATTTGTCGCCTTGCGTCATGTCATCCACGGCGATGATGTCATCGAACCCGCGGGCATTGAGCCCTTTGACGATATTGCTGCCAATAAAACCGGCGGCGCCGGTGACAACGATTCGGGTCATGCAAACAACTCCTCATAAGAAATGGTGGCGGTGCCAAATTTACCGACAACCAGGCCACCGGCCCGGTTGGCCCAGGGCAGGGCGTCACGCAGGCTCAGACCCGCAGCCACCAGCGCCGCCAGCGTGGCAATGACGGTGTCGCCCGCGCCAGTGACATCAAATACCTCGCGTGCTTGCGCGCTCACACTGAGCTGGCCGGCGGCATCAAACAGCGTCATGCCTTCTTCGCTGCGGGTCAGCAAAATCGCATCCAGATCGAGCTGCTTGCGAAGGTTCTGGACCTTGACCTGAAGATCGGCCTCATCCGCCCAAGGACCGACGACTTGTTGCAATTCGGCCCGGTTGGGGGTGATGACTGTCGCGTTTTTGTAGCGTGAGTAATCGCTGCCTTTGGGGTCGATCAGCGTGGGTCGGCCCTGGGCACGGGCGCGAGAAATCATGTCACTGACATGGGCCAGGCCGCCTTTGCCGTAGTCCGAGAAAAGCACCACATCATGCAGCGGAAGCAGGTTGGCAAACGCGGTTGTTTGGGAGGCCAGGACCTCCGTTTTGGGCGTGTTTTCAAAATCCACCCGCAAAAGCTGTTGCTGACGGCCGATCACCCGGAGCTTGACGGTCGTTTTCAGGTCGGCATCCCGGCCGAAATGGGCTCGAATGCCGGTTTCGCTGACCAGCGCTTCCAGTTTGTGGCTGGCTTCGTCATCGCCCACCACCGTCAGCAGGGAAGACTGCGCGCCCAGGGTGACAACATTGAAGGCCACATTGGCAGCACCGCCGTTGCGATCTTCTTCGCGGGTGATGCGCACCACCGGAACGGGTGCTTCAGGCGAAATGCGTTCGACGGCGCCAAACCAGTAGCGGTCCAGCATCACATCGCCCACCACCAGAACGCGAGCTTGGGAAAGTGCGTCTCTGGGAACTTTCAAGGCATCAAGTGAATTGGTCATGGCGTTATCTAGAGTTCTTCCACCCGGCGGGCTGGGTAGCTGTCCCAGGCCTGGCAGCCGGGGCACTGCCAAAAGTGCTGTTTGGCTTCAAAACCGCAGGCAGCACAGCGATAGCGTGTCAACGGCTTGACGGCATGGTCCAACGCACGTTGCACCTGGGGGTGAAACTGCTCGTGTTCCAGCTTTTCGCCGGCGATCCACTTGGCGGCCGCAACCAGCGAGGGCTCGCGTTCCAAATGCCTTACATACCAGTCGCGCGCGCTGGGAGAGTCGTTTCCGCTGGAGTCAGCCAGCGTCACAATGGCATCGAGCACATCCAGCGACGGTGAGGCGTCGTAATTGGTCTTGAGCAAAGTCAATGCATCCGATTCCCGTGCGCAAATGATGGCCAGCTTCGCAAGCGGCCCGGCGATGAGGGGAATCGAAGCGGGCGACGCTTCAAAGCCATCCCTTAAGGACTCGTAAGCCAACGCCTGCTCGCCCTGGCCAGAAAAAAGCTTGGCAAGCTCCATGCGCGGGCGGGCTGCTGTGGGCGCAGTCTGTATTGCAGCGTGCAACAGGCTTTCTGCCTTGTCGGATTGTTGGTTGGCGAGGCAGCCGATCGCCTGCTCGCACAGGTAATGTGAGAGCCGCCCATCGAAGTTGCCCTGGTCGGATTGCGCCAGTCTCAACGCCACTTGTGCGGCGTGCTCCCAGTCCCGGCTGCGTTCGTAGTTGGCCAGCAGGGCCAGCCGTGCCTGGGCTTCAAAGGGCGTACCTTCCAGTTTGACCAAGGCATCTTCTGCGCGGTCCAGCAGGCCGGCCTTGAGGTAGTCCAACGCCAAGGCATGCTGTGCCCGTTGGCGATCTTTGAGGCTCAGATCTCCTCGCGACAGGAGGTGCTCATGCACGCGCACGGCACGCTCGTATTCACCGCGTCGGCGAAACAGGTTGCCCAGTGCAAAGTGAAGCTCCGAGGTGTCAGGGTCATTTTGGACTGCTTCAATGAAAGCATCGATCGCCTGGTCTTGCTGCTCATTGAGCAAGAAGTTCAGCCCCTTGAAATAGGCCTTGGGCGCCTGATGGTTTTCAATGCGCAACTGGCGCAGGTCCAGACGGGAGGCGATCCAGCCCAAGCCGAAGGCAAGAGGCAGGCCCAGCAGTATCCAGCTCAGGTCAAAGTCCATGCGTGGGAAGCAACTGAGCTTCGTGGGTGTCTGCTGAGTTTTTGGTTGCTGTTCCTTGAGCTCCGGCGCGGCGCTGCTTCCACCAACGAGGAACCATGCCCAGCGCGCCGACGGCCACCCCGAGGGCGAATGCCGATAACACCACCAGCACTTGCGGCGCACGCCACTGGGTGCCAAAGAAAAAATGCACAGTCGTATCCTGCTGGTTATTCAGCGCGAAAGCAAACAGGGTAAAAAAAATGGCTGCCTTAAGTACCCACCTAAGCAACCACATCAAGTGTTTCATCAATGACCCCCAAGAGGACTTGATTCTAACGTTGCCCTGTCAAGGTTTCGCCTTGGTTTCGAGTTCGGCGGTACGCTGGTCAACCGCTTCACGCAGGGCCTTGCCGGGTTTGAAATGGGGTACCCGCTTTTCGGGGATGGCCACACTCTCACCACTGCGTGGATTGCGCCCCATGCGTGGAGGCCGGTGAGTGACCGAAAAGCTGCCAAATCCCCGAATTTCAATGCGGTGACCCCGCACCAAGGCGTCATTCATCGCGTCAAGAATCGTCTTGACGGCAAATTCAGCATCACGATGAGTCAGCTGGCCAAAGCGGGCCGCCAGTTCTTCAACAAGGTCAGAGCGGGTCATGTGGTGAGTGGGTTATGACAAAAAAAAGACCGGTGCGCTACGCGACCGGTCATCCTTTTACAGGAAGTTCAACAATTAATTGTTGTTATCCAGCTTGGCGCGCAACAGCGCACCCAAGCTTGTCGTGCCGGCGTTCTCACGAGCCGATTGCTGGCTCAGTGTGGACATGGCTTCGTTTTGATCAGCCGCATCCTTGGCCTTGATGGACAACTGGATGTTGCGGGTCTTGCGATCCACGTTCACGACCACAGCCGTGACTTCGTCGCCTTCCTTGAGCACGTTGCGGGCATCTTCCACGCGGTCGCGGGAGATTTCGCTGGCGCGCAGGTAACCAATGATGTCATCGCCCAAGTCGATTTCAGCGCCTTTGGCATCCACGGTCTTGACCTTGCCGGTAACCACTTGACCCTTGTCATTGATGGTGGCGAATGTCGTGAACGGGTCTGAATCCAACTGCTTGATCCCGAGGGAGATGCGCTCGCGATCCACGTCCACGGCCAGGACCAAAGCCTCGACTTCCTGGCCCTTTTTGTATTCGCGCACAGCGGTTTCGCCGGGCTCGTTCCAGGACAGGTCAGACAGGTGAACCAAGCCATCAATGCCGGCAGCCAAGCCAACGAACACACCAAAGTCGGTGATCGACTTGATCGGGCCCTTCACGCGGTCGCCGCGCTTGGTGTTCTGAGCAAATTCTTGCCATGGATTGGCTTTGCACTGCTTCATGCCCAAGCTGATACGGCGCTTGTCTTCGTCGATTTCCAGAACCATGACTTCAACTTCGTCGCCCAAAGCAACGATCTTGCTCGGTGCGATGTTCTTGTTGGTCCAGTCCATCTCGGAGACGTGCACCAAACCTTCGATTCCGGGCTCCAGTTCCACAAATGCGCCGTAGTCGGCAATGTTCGTGATCTTGCCGAACATGCGGGTACCTTGGGGGTAACGGCGGTTCACGCCCATCCATGGATCGTCGCCCATTTGCTTCAGACCCAGCGACACGCGGTTTTTCTCGGTGTCGAACTTCAGGATCTTGGCGGTAATTTCTTGACCCGCAGTCACCACTTCGGAGGGGTGACGCACACGGCGCCAGGCCATGTCGGTGATGTGCAGCAGGCCGTCGATGCCGCCGAGGTCCACGAACGCACCGTATTCGGTGATGTTCTTGACAACACCTTGAACCACTGCGCCTTCTTTCAGGTTTTGCATCAGCTTGGCGCGTTCTTCGCCCATCGATGCTTCCACCACGGCACGGCGTGACAGAACGACGTTGTTGCGCTTGCGATCGAGCTTGATGACCTTGAATTCCAGGGTCTTGTTCTCGTACGGAGAGAGGTCTTTGGTAGGACGGGTGTCAACCAGCGAACCGGGCAGGAACGCGCGGATGCCGTTGACCAACACAGTCAGGCCACCCTTGACTTTGCCGCTGGTGGTGCCGGTCACGAATTCGCCGGTTTCCAGGGCTTTTTCCAGGCTCATCCACGAAGCGAGGCGCTTGGCGGTGTCGCGGGACAGGATGGTGTCGCCGTAGCCATTTTCGATGGAACCAATGGCCACCGACACGAAGTCGCCAACCTGGACTTCAATTTCGCCCTTGTCGCTTTTGAATTCTTCCAACGGCACATAGGCTTCAGACTTGAGGCCGGCGTTCACGACCACAAAGCTGTGCTCGATACGGATCACTTCAGCAGTGATGACTTCACCTGGGCGCATCTCGGTGCGTTGTAGGGACTCTTCAAACAGGGCGGCAAAAGATTCGGTCATTTTTGATGCGGCATTAACCGCAGGTTATTTGCGGTTTTACCCGCGGGTTTAGTAGTGTGAACCCCACAGGCAGTGCGCGTGATGCGCGAAAAGGCTTGTGGGGGCCGTTGCAGCAACTTGGAAGCCGCTGCGGGTTTGCTTTCAGATTTTGCTGAAAGACTGTTTGCCCTGCCACCAGTCCAACACCACTTTGAGCGATTGGTCGATCGTCAAGTCGGAGTTGTCAAGCAACAGCGCGTCTTGTGCTGGTTTCAAAGGCGCAGCGCTACGGTTTGAATCCCGTGCGTCGCGAGCTTCCAGATCAGCGCGAAGACCGTCGAGTGTAGCTGCAATGCCTTTTGAAATCAACTGTTTGTATCTTCGCTGTGCCCGCCGCTCGGCACTGGCGGTCAAAAAAACCTTCAAAGGCGCATCCGGGAAGATCACTGTACCCATGTCGCGACCGTCAGCGACCAGCCCCGGCAATTGACGAAAGCCATGTTGAAGATCAACCAGCGCTAGCCTGACTTTCGGCAGGGCCGACACCTTTGAGGCATTCATGCCAGCCGCTTCGGTTCGGATGGCGTCACTGACGTCTGTGCCATTGAGCAACACACGCCCCCCTGCGAATTCAATCGACAGGCCTTTGGCCATGTGGGCGATGGCCACCTCATCCCCAACTTCCAGCGACAAGCCGGATTGCAGCGCCGCGAGTGCGGTGATGCGGTACAGGGAGCCAGAGTCCAGAAAGTGGTAGCCCAGGGTCTTGGCCAGAACGGCAGCCAGCGTGCCCTTGCCCGAGGCGGTGGGGCCATCGACACAAATCACGGGAATGGACGCCGCAGGTGTCTCAGCCAGAGAAAAAAGTGCCTCGAAGTAATCCGGGTAGGTTTTTGCGACGCATTTGGGGTCTTCAATGCGAACTGGCAAACCCGCCGGATTGAACGCAGCGAGAGAAAAACACATGGACATCCGGTGGTCGTCATAGGTGTGAATGCTGGCGGCCTTCCAGGCGGCAGGAGAACCGGGCGGTGTGACGTACAGGTAATCGGCACCTTCTTCTACCGTGGCACCCAGTTTGCGCAGCTCGCAGGTCATGGCGGCAATGCGGTCTGTTTCCTTGACGCGCCAGCTGGCGATGTTGCGAAGCCGGGTGGTGCCCTCGGCATACAGCGCCATGACGGCCAGCGTCATCGCTGCATCCGGGATGTGGTTGCAATCCAGGTCAATGGCTTTGAGAGGCCATCCCTTGCCAGGCTCTCCGCGGGCGACCTCAAGCCAGTTGGGGCCGCTGGTGATCTGTGCCCCCATCATTCTGGCTGCGTCAATGAAGCGGATGTCACCTTGAATGGAGTTTTCGCCTACACCCTGAATTTTTAAGCCTTTTTGGCCTCTAGTCGACGTATTTATTGCACCTAATGCTATGAAATAGCTAGCTGATGAGGCGTCGGCTTCAACGTGTAGGGCGCCGGGTGACTTGTATTGGCTGCCCGCCGGAATGGTGAAGCGTTGCCAGCCTTCCCGAACCACAGGGATTCCGAAACGTTCCAGCAGGTTCAACGTGATTTCGATGTAGGGACGCGAGATCAGTTCGCCCACCACCTCGATGACGATGTCTTGTTTGGCCACCAAGGGCAGGGCCATCAGCAGCGCCGTGAGGAATTGGCTTGAGACATCGCCGCGTACGCGGATGGGTTTGTTGATCGAGAGGCTCGGCTCGCCAATGCGCAGAGGGGGAAATCCCTCCTGGCCCAAATAGTCGATGCTGCACCCGATCTGGCGCAGTGCATCCACCAAGTCCCCAATGGGGCGTTCGTGCATGCGGGGGACACCGCGAAGCTCATAGTTGCCACCCATCAGCGCCAGAGCCGCTGTCAACGGCCGAATAGCCGTGCCCGCGTTGCCCATGAACAGCTGGGCCTGCTTGTTGCAGGGTTGACCCCCCAGGCCGTCGATTTCAAGGCCGGAGCCAACCTGGCGCACGCCGCATCCCAGGGCACGAAGAGCATCCAGCATCACGCGGGTGTCGTCGGAGTCCAGCAGGTCATGCAGCACCGTGGTGCCCTGGCTCAGGGCCGACAGCAGCAGAACACGGTTGGAGATGCTCTTGGAGCCTGGCAAAACGACGGTGCCACCCGCCCCAGTCAGGTGCGGAATATCGAGAAACTCGGTTGCAAACATTATTTTTGGTTTTGGGACATGCGCCAAGTGGCGCGGGTCTGGCTGGCCTGTTCGATCAGGCTCTCAAGGGCTTCGGTGTTGCCGCTGGAGATCATCAGTTCCAGCGCCTGCAGGTTATGCTGAAATATACGGGATTGAGCCAGCAACTCTTCACGGTTGGAGACCATGATGTCCCGCCACACCTTGGGGTCGCTGGCCGCGATGCGGGTGAAGTCCCTGAAGCCAGGGCCCGCCAATGAAAGATAGTCCTTGCCTTGGGGTTGGCCGGAAATAGCGTTCATCAAGGCAAATGAAATCAGGTGCGGTAGATGGCTGACGGCAGCAAACGCCGCATCATGTGACTCAGGTGACATCTTGACCACCTTGCAATCCAGCGCGGTCCAGACATCCACTGCTTTTTGCAACTGGATAGTCGGGGTGCCCTCGATCGGAGTCAAGATGACCTGTTTGCCGGTGTAAAGGTCAGCATCCGCATGCTCCACGCCTGAGACTTCCTTGCCTGCAATCGGGTGCGCCGGCACGAAGGATCCGATGTGTTCGCGCAAGGCCCTGCGAGCTGCATCAATGACGTCACGCTTGGTGGAGCCCACGTCCATGACCAACATTTGCGGCGTGACGAGGTGTTTGATGGACTTCAAGGTGGACTCGGTGGCCGCCACAGGGACGGCGATCAGCACAAGGTCTGCCCCCGAGGCAGCCAGCAGAGCTGAGGGCGCCTCCACATCAATCACGCCCAGCTGGCGGGCCCGCTCGGTGGTTGAAGGTGATTTGCTGTAGCCAACCACCTGCTTGACCAACCCGGCGCGCTTAAGTGCCAAGGCAAACGATCCGCCCATCAACCCGCAACCGATGATGGCCAGTTGCTCAAACATCCGGTGTCCTTGAGGTGGGGTGCATCAGTCGCCCACCGGGTAGGTGCCCAGCACCTTGTAAAACGCGCACAGTGCCTGCAGTTCCTTGAGTGCCAGCGTGACGTTGGGTTGGGATGGATGGCCCTGGATATCAATGTAGAAATAGTATTCCCAATGGCCTGTGCGCGCGGGTCGGGATTCGAACCGCGTCATGGAGACATCGTGATTCTTCAGTGGCACCAGCAAATCGTGCACAGCACCCGGACGGTTGGGAACCGACACGATCAGGCTGGTGCAGTCCTTGCCTGATGGCGGGGGCGTGTCGACCGTTTGCGGCAGGCAAATAATGGCGAAGCGGGTGCGGTTGTAGGCCTCGTCCTGAATGGCGTGTGCAGCAATGTGCAGCCCAAACTGGGTTGCGGCACGTTCGCTTGCCAAGCCCGCCCAGGCGGGGTTGGTGGTGGCGAGTCTGGCGCCTTCAGCGTTGCTGGACACAGGTCGACGTTCTGCGTGGGGCAGGTGTTTGGATAGCCAGGCCTGGCACTGGGCCAGCGCCAGGGGGTGCGCCAGAACGACTTCAATGCCCTCCAGCGAGTTGGACAGGCGCAGGAGGTTGTGCCGCACCAGCAGCGTCACCTCACCGATGACATGCGTCGGTGAATGCAGGAACAGGTCCATCGACCGGGTCACCATGCCCTCCGAGGAGTTTTCAATGCCGACCACGCCGTACTGCGCGCTGCCGGCTGCAGTGGCGTGAAAGACCTCGTCAAAATTGGCGCAATAGATCAAGTCTGCGGCCCCGCCAAAGAACTCGATGGCGGCCTGCTCACAAAAAGTGCCCGCAGGTCCCAAGACCGCGACCCGTTGAGGCGCCTCAAGCGCCAGGCAGGCCGACATGATTTCACGCCAGATGGCCGCGACATGGCTGTCCTTGAGCGGCCCCGGGTTGGCCTGCTGTATTTTGTCGATGACCTGGGCCACGCGGTCGGGTCTGAAAAACGCGGTGCCTTCCCGTTTTTTGACTTCCCCCACCTTTTCGGCCACCAAGGCGCGCTCATTGAGAAGGGTGAGCAGTTGTTGGTCGATGGCATCAATCTCGACGCGAAGTTCAGACAGGGAGGGCAGGGGGGTGGAGGAGTCGGTCATGGTTCAGCCTCGGGTTGTCTCAAAATGGCGCATGTAATCCACCAGCGCTTGCACGCCTTCAATCGGCATGGCGTTGTAAATGCTGGCACGCATGCCGCCAACCGATTTGTGGCCCTTGAGTTGCAGCAATCCGTGGTCTCGTGCGCCGGTCAAAAAAGCCTCGTTGAGGCTCACGTCGCGCAGAAAAAAGGGTACGTTCATGCGCGATCGGCAGTCGGGTGCGACCTTGTTCAGGTAAAGCTGGGAGCTGTCGATGGCCCCATAGAGCAGCGCTGCCTTGGCCTGATTGCGTAATTCCATCGCCGCAATGCCACCTTGGCGCTTGAGCCACTGAAACACCAGACCCGCCATGTAAATGGCGTAGGTCGGCGGGGTGTTGTACATCGACTGGTTGTCAGCCACTACTCGGTAGTCAAACGCGCTGGGACACACCGGCAGGGCGCGTCCCAGCAGGTCTTCGCGCACCACCACCAGGGTCAGCCCGGCGGGGCCCAGGTTTTTTTGCGCGCCACCAAATGCCAAGCCCACGCGCTTCCAGTCCACGGGACGCGAGGCCACGTGAGATGAGAAATCGATCACCAGCGGTGCATCGTGCCCCAGCGCCTTCAGGTCGGGTAGTTGATGAAACTCAACACCGTGGATGGTTTCGTTGGTGCAGATGTGGACATATTGGCCGCCTTGGCTCAATTTCCAGCTTGCGGGATCTGGCAGGCTGGTGTGGCTATCCGCTGCATTGCTGGCCGAGACATGCGAGGTACAAAACCGGCTTGCTTCCTTGGCCGACTTCTGACTCCAGCTCCCGGTCACCACAAAATCGACGGTTCCACCCCGCGAGAGATTCAGGGGAACAATCGCGTTCTCGGCCAGGCCACCGCCCTGCATGAACAGGACTTTGTAGTTTTTCGGTATTGTGAGCAGCTCACGCAAGTCAGCCTGCGCCTGCTCGTAAATGGAGATGAACTCCTTGCCCCGGTGGCTCATTTCCATCACGCTCATGCCGCTGCCGTGCCAGTCCAGCATCTCTGCAGCCGCTTGCGTTAAAACCTCTTGCGGCATGGCCGCTGGTCCGGCGGAGAAATTAAAAGGTCGGTTCATCAGCATTATTTTTTAATAAAATAGGTCTTTAGCCAGCGTATTTATTGGTTTTTTATGTCTAAAAGAATAGCGCTTATTCCGCGACATCTGCCTCGCCGTCGTCTTCGGCTGGCGTCTCTTCTGACGGGGGGATGGCGTCATTTTCAACAATACGTTGCAATCCGCTGAGTTTGGAGCCTTCATCGAGACCGATCAAGGTCACGCCCTGAGTGGCACGTCCGAGTTCGCGGATTTCACTGACCCGGGTGCGAACCAGCACGCCTTTGTCGGTGATCAGCATGATTTCGTCATCTGCATGGACCAGAGTGGCAGCAACCACCTTGCCATTGCGCTCGGACTGGGAGATGGCGATCATGCCCTTGGTGCCACGCCCGTGACGGGTGTACTCGGTGATGCTGGTGCGTTTGCCAAAGCCATTGGTGGTCGCAGTCAGCACACTTTGTTGTTCATCCATGGCGACCAGCATGGCAATGACACCTTGTCCTTCGTCCAGCATCATGCCGCGCACACCGCGGGCCTGACGGCCCATTGGACGCACATCGTTTTCATCAAAACGAACGGCCTTGCCCCCATCACTGAAGAGCATCACGTCATGGGAGCCGTCGGTAAGCGAAGCGCCGATCAGGAAATCCCCTTCGTCCAGGTCAACTGCAATGATGCCAGCCTTGCGCGGGTTGCTGAATTCGTTGAGGGCCGTCTTCTTGACTGTGCCCATGCTGGTGGCCATGAACACATACTGGTCTGCCGGAAAGCTTCGCTTTTCACCTGTGAGCGGCAAAACCACCGTGATCTTTTCGCCCTCAGCCAAGGGGAACATGTTGACGATGGGTCGTCCCCGAGATCCGCGCGAGCCT
>CALRWE010000061.1:0-21993 GCA_943371745.1 Rhodoferax sp. OV413 | reverse complement strand
CCGACCGCATGAAGGACATCATCATCACTGCCGGTGGCAAAAACGTGACGCCAAGCGAGCTTGAAAACGACCTGAAGTTCTCGCCCTACATCACGGACGCGGTGGTCATTGGCGACAAACGCCCCTACCTCACCGTGATCATCATGATCGACCAGGAAAACGTCGAGAAATACGCACAGGACGCGGATGTTCCGTTCAGCAACTACGCATCACTCACCCGCTCACCCGAGGTGCAGGCGCTGATTCAGGGCGAGATTGACCGGGTCAACACGAAGTTTGCCCGGGTGGAGCAAATCAAGAAGTTCTTTTTGCTTGAAAACCAGCTCACCGCGGAAGACGAAGAACTCACCCCCACCATGAAGCTCAAGCGCAAGCTCGTCGAAAAGAAATATGCGGACCAAATTGAGGCCATGTACAAATGAACGCGGCTGCCAACACCGACAGCTTCATCAAGTCAATGGGCAGCATGACGGTGGCACCCGACATGTTTGGTGCGCCGCAGTTGACCTACACCGCGCAGCAGCGACTGGGAAGTGATCTGTCGCGTGTCTCGCAAATTCAGGACGGCAAATGGAAAGTCGTCCCGGACCACGTCAAGCCTCAGTAATTTCCCTTGCGGGTTTGCGACAGCTTGACATTTCTCCCATCAAGTCAAAAATGCAGTGGGTCTAATCTGCTTTTTTCACATCAGACTTTCTCAACCCAAACGGAGACAACACATGAAATTCAAAACGACTGCGGCACTGGCCACACTGGCCCTGGCCAGCGCCGTGTCCAACGCCCAGCAGGGTGTCAGCGCGACCGAGATCACGCTGGGCTCGATTCAGGATTTATCAGGCCCGCTGGCCGGCTTCGGCAAGCAGGCGCGCCTTGGCATGATGCTGGCTGTGGACGAAATAAATGAAATCGGTGGAATCAATGGCCGCAAGCTGAAGCTTTTGGTGGAAGACTCAGGCTACGACCCAAAAAAAGCGGTTCTGGCAGCCCAAAAACTGGTGAACCAGGACAAGATTTTCATCATGCTCGGTCACATTGGCACGGCCCAGAATATGGCCGCCATGCCGGTGCAATTTGACAAGAACGTCATCAACTTCTTTCCGATCACGGCCGCACGAGAAATGTACGAGCCCTTTCACAAGCTCAAGTATTCATTTGCAGCCACCTACTACGACCAAATGCGCCGGGCCGTGCCCCAGATGGTCAAGGAAAAAAATGCCAAGAAGGCTTGCACCATTTACCAGGACGATGACTTTGGCCTGGAGGTGATGCGCGGCGGCGAGACCGGCCTGAAGACGCTGGGCATGGAGTTTGCCGAGAAGACCTCATTCAAGCGTGGCGCAACCGACTTCTCATCCCAAGTCGCCAAAATGAAGGCCTCGGGTTGCGATTTGGTCGTGCTGGGCACCATCATCCGCGAGACCATCGGCACCATCGGCGAGTCCCGCAAAACCGGGTTCAACCCCACCTTTGTTGGCTCCAGTGCGGCCTACACTGATTTGATCCACAAGCTCGGCGGCAAAGCCATGGATGGCCTGTACGCCACCATGACCGTGCAAAACCCCTACACGGACGAAACATCACAACCCATCCGCTTCTGGGCCAACAAATACAAAACCAAGTTCAACGAAGACCCCACTGTTTTCTCGGTTTATGGCTCTACCATCATCAATACCTTTGCCAATGCGGCCAACAAGGCAGGCAAAAACCTGACCACTGACAGCTTCATCAAGGTCATGGACACCATGACGATCCCGCCAGATATTTTTGGCAGCGCTCAAGCCACTTTCTCGCCCACCAAGCGACTGGGCAGCGACGCCTCGCGTTTGTCGCAAATCAAGGACGGCAAATGGACGGTGGTGGGACCTTACATCACCGATGTAGCAGCCAAATAGACTGAATCCAGTCTGACAAAAAACCACCTGCGGGTGGTTTTTTTACTGCGCGAGAGGTCTGCCACAAGCTCGATTCAAGATGTCTTTCGCACCCACCACTGGCACAGCTTCGGGCTATTTTCAAAGGCGCGGTTCAAACCCGTTGCGCTGGTCACGACAGTCAGCTTACGGGTTGCCCAACTCATCGCCCGTCAAGGGTCGTTCTTGGCGGACGTCAAGATCTGCTGGTCATTCGTTTCGATACAAAACAATCGCAACGATCAATATCGCCAGGTAGTTGGCAACCATAAACCACGGCGTGTTCCAGGCAATACCATCAAAACCCCAATAAGTCACCGGATAGAAAATGGGGGACGGATAAAAGTCAGCGGAGTGAGTGAAGACGTCGATCACGATGTGCGACCACCAACCCAACAAGGGAACCCAGAACCGGCCCAGCCACATCCAGCAGATGGCGGTGACCACACCGGCCACCAAGGCGCTGTGCATCGCACAATGCAGGTGGTGAGTGAGTTCCGCGACGATCGGGGACATCGCCGGCTCATACCCCGGGAGGGCATTGGCGTAGGCCAGCAGGACGGTCCAACCGTCAGGCGAGAACAGTGCCAGATAGACCAAAGGCAATAACTGTGCAAGGTCGGGTACCACGGCCAGACCCACCGCCAGCACCGTGGTGCGGCGGTCCACGCGTTGGTGGCGATGCATCCACGCAGCGCCAACGCCCACCCACAGACCGTGTGCCAAGATGTCCATGCTCAATGGCTTTGCTGTGGCGCACCCGGCAGGGTTCGGACGACCCGCAGGCGCAAGGCGTTGCCAATGACTGACACCGAACTGAAGCTCATGGTCAGCGCGGCGATCGGGATGGCCAGCGCGTTGTAAAGCAACGCAAACAACAGGTTCTGCTTCATGTTGGCGACCGTGGCCTCCGACAGCGCGCGTGCGACGGCAATGTCGCGCAAATCTCTCTTCACCAGCGTGAGTTGTGCGCCATTCATGGCCACGTCTGTGCCTGTACCCATGGCGACGCCCACATCCGCCTTGGCCAGCGCCGGCGCAGTCAACTTTGCACCGTCGACCCGCTGGCTCGATGAATGCATTTTGGGTGCCGAACAGTTCGAATGGGAGAAGTGTTTCATTTCAATACCCCAAACTGGAGGTTTCGCACCAGTTCAAAAATTGGTGTTTTCCCTTCTTTACATTGATGGATTCAGACGCCCGCGTCGCCAACCAAGGCAGCAACTGATCGGACTGCCGTCCGCGATGCGACACACGACGCAGCTCGTGCTGGGGCAGCCCTTATTTGGCAGCAGGCGCTGGCATCCGGTCCAACATCATTTGCATCATGGACTCCATCATGGCCATGCGTTTTTCCATCATCCGGCAATGTTGGCCCATAGCGCCAGGCATCGGGTCCTTGCCCTGCATGCTGGCCATGCCGTTGCCCGTCATCTTCATGCCTTCCTGCATGGTTTTCATGTGCTCGGCCATCAGTGCCCTCTTTTCTTCCGGCGTTTCGGCAGCCATCATTTTTTTGTGCATCTCGTCCATGGCCTTCATCTTGCTGTCCATTGCAGTCATCTGCCCGGTGCTTACCGGAGCGGCGGGTGAAGCAGGCTGATTTGTGGATGATTGCTCGGTGGCCAATACGTGGGCTTGATGTTGTTTTTGCTGCGCATCGACTTGCGCAGCGGCTTGGGCCAAGGCGCCGATGCCGGTAGTAGCAAGGGCAAGAATAAGAACAACCTGACGAAGGTGTGACATGGTCAACTCCAAGTAAAAAGTGATGAAAAAAGCGAGGGCGCTCTCGGGATTGCCGAGGCGGCGTGCCAAGCGCAGGTGCAGGTTCACTGCCACGCGGATTGCCTCCAGGGGCAGAGAATCTGGTTGGAGGATTTCAAACAATGGGCCGCCAATAGCGGATAAAGACGGGTAGCTCCGACCTACTCGGGCTGTTGAAGGCCTGAGTCGACAGCGGCTGTTTCGGGCCGCTTGATCAGGGAATCTTGGTCAGAGACCGCTGCACAAGCGGCCAAGGCTTGGTCACTTATCCTTGCGCTGGATAACCAGCACCACAAGGGCAACGACAACGACGACGAGTAGCAACGGCATCCAGGCCCCACCATAGCCGCCCATCCAGCCAAAGCTGGCGTGCTCGCCGCCCATCATGGTTCCTGTCTGCGCCGAGGCCGCACCGCTGGTTAGCAGCGGAGCGGCGCCGACAACACATGCATGCAAGTTTTTCATCGTATTCTCCAAACAAACGAATTGGGAGTTGCACTGCCAATCAACGCAGGACATCCGGCTCGACACGGCTGGTTGCGACCCAGCGCACGCGGGATTCGCATTCAGATCGGAAAGATGAATTTAAGTCACGGGACTGCCAGCGTCTGTGCGATGGGACACCGTTGGAAAAAAAATCTGGGCAAGGGTCCCTGGGAGGAACGGCAAATATTGATGCCAATATTCAATTGGAATCAATCATGGGTCACGACATTTCGACTTTTACTTGTGCATACCAAAGGTGAGGTTCCCCGCACCAAAATTGCTATTATTTATATAGCTATAAAGTCAATAAAGTAGTCGACCGGAGTCAAAAAAACTCAAAAAAGTTTCTCAGCTGATTGCTGCAGAGTCTCCCTGGGTCGAAACGGGTCCTGCCTGAGCAGGGGTCAAGAGGATGACAGTCACTCCCAAACAGGGCTTCAGTCTTGCTGATGCGCCATGGCTTATGACGCCGCAATACACCTCAGGAGACGATGTAAGCCCCCGCTCCCGTGGACAGCAGCTTGCCGTCGGCTCCCAAAAACTCCATGCGGGTGGAGGCCACCCGCGAGCCCAGACGCATGACCTCCGCGCGCAGCTCAAAGAAATCTCCAATGCCCGGGCGCAGGTAGTCAATGCGCAAATCAATCGTGCCGAGCTTGCCAAAGCGGTGCAGGCGCTGGACGGGGGTCTCGTTCATGTGGCGTGCGCCAATGGCAGCCATCACGGCCAGGCCGCCCATGGCGTCCAGCCCAGCGCTGATCACGCCGCCGTGGATCCGATTGAAACTGAAATGCCCGATCAGATCGCGCTTCATGTCAATGCGGCCGATGACCTGCGTGGGCTTGAGCGACGTGATCTTCAAGCCCAGCACTTGGTTGAACACAATCATTTCTTCAAATATCTTCTTCAACCCGGTGACAAACTCCTCTTCAAACACAATCTCGGTGCGTGCAGCAGCGGTTGGGGTCATCGGAAATCCTCAAAAAAGTAAAACCAGCAGGGCGCTGCATGCAGCGCATGAGCTTTGAGTCTAACGAGAACTTAGTCTGTGTATTTCTCGAAGATGTCACGAAAGCTCATATGGTTTTGCGTGAACGCAGCCAGGATCAGCGGGTCAAAATGCGTAGGCAGCGTGCGCCCATCGCCCACAGTGATGATATGGACCGTCTTCTCGTGGTCAAAAGCGTGTTTATAGGGCCGCTTGCTCCTGAGCGCGTCGTAAATATCGCAAATATTCATGACCCGCGCCGCCAGCGGAATCTCCTCCCCTTTTTTTCCAGACGGATACCCGCTGCCATCCCAGCGCTCATGGTGATTGAGAGCAATTTCGGCACCCATTTTGAGGTAGGGCGACTTGCTGTTTCCAAGAATTTTTGCACCCATGGCGGCGTGTCCTTTCATGACTTCCCACTCCTCGGGCGTAAAGCCGCCCGGCTTGAGCAGCACATGGTCTGGAATACCAATCTTGCCTACATCATGCATCGGACTTGAGAAAAACAAGGATTCAACAAAATCTTTATCCAGCCCAAGTGCCTCGGCCAACACACGGCTGTAATAGCTGATGCGCTGCACATGCGCGCCAGTGTCTTCGTCTTTGTGCTCCGCCGCGCGGGTCATGGTGAAAATGGTTTCAACATAACCGTCTTGCAGTTCTGCGGTGCGCTCTCGGACGCGATGCTCCAACAGGGCATTTTGGTTAGTCAAGGCTTTGTGGAGCAGGCGCACTTCCAGCATGTTGTGGACTCGCGCCAGCACCTCCACAATGTCAAATGGTTTGCTGATGAAGTCTTTGGCGCCGGCATTCAGGGCACGCAATTTATGGTCAGGTTGGGCCGTAATGACCAACACCGGCAAATAGCCGTCGGCGTCAATCTCCTTCAGGCTCTCCATCACCTGAAAGCCATCCAGGCCGGGCATCTGAAGGTCCAGCAAGATCAGGTCATAGCCGTTGTTGCGGTGCAGCTCGCAGACCTCTTGAGGCTCCGTCGTCGAGGAGACGTCCATATAACCGGCCGCGCTCAACATCAGTTCAAGCAGATGCACATTCACACTCAGATCGTCAACGATCAGTATGGAAGCTTGGAGAATTGCCGATTTATCAATCATGATGACTTGCGGTTCCTATGGGTGAGTGTGGTCTTGAACGCTGGCAAACTCCAGCGCCATGTTCAACGCCTCCACAAACTCATTGACGATGATTGGCTTGGTGATGTAGCGGAAAAAACCCGCCTTCATCCCCCGCTCAATGTCCAGCAGCATGGCATTGGCGCTGATGGCAATCACAGGAATATGAGCCGTCAGGTTGTCTGCACGCAATAGTTTCAAGGCGTCGAAGCCGTTGATCCCAGGCAAGTTGATGTCCATCAGGATCACATCCGGCTGGGAGGCCCGGGCCAGCTCCACGCCTAAAGTTCCGTTCACCGCTTTGAGCAGATAAATATCCGGATGGCGCGCAATGATCCGCTCAACAAGTCGCATGTTCGCGAGGTTGTCCTCGACATACAGCAGGGTGTGGCGCCGAGCTTCACGCCGCGTTGGCGCTGGCAAAAGCGACTGCGCTTCTTGCTCTTGCGCCAGCAGTGGCGCGGCCACCGAAACCAGCTCAAACCAGAACACACTACCCACCCCCACCGTGCTCTCCACCCCGATCACACCGCCCATCAACTCCACCAACCGCTTGGCCACAACCAGACCGATACCGGTTCCCTCCTCCAGACCCGCCTCTTGCCCGAGACGATTGAAGGCCTGAAAAAGCTGCCCCAGTTGCTCTGGCGACAGTCCAACGCCGGTGTCCCGAATACTCACGCGAAGTCGCCCCAGCATGCCCTGCGTGCAGGTCACCTCCACAATCCCTTGGCTCACGTTGTATTTGATAGCGTTGGACAGCAGGTTGATCACCACCTGCTTGAGGCGGGTTTGATCAGCCATCACAAAATGTGGCGTGCCACGTGGCGGAAACGCCATGCGGATACCGCGCTGCTGAGCTTGTGGCTCAATCATGCTTTGGCATTCCAACAAGACATCGGCCAACAGCACCGGTTCTTCTGACAGCGGCACCTGCCGCGACTCCACCTTGGCGAGATCCAGAATCTCGTTGATCAGTTTCAGCAAGTGCCAGCCGGCCTGAAGAATCTGTGCAAGGCTTTCTTTTTGCGAGACTGTCGGCACCTGACGATCCGACTGCATCAACTGGGCAAAGCCGAGAATCGCGTTGAGCGGGCTGCGCAGTTCATGACTCATGCTGGAAAGAAAATCCGATTTGGCCAGATTAGCTTTTTCGGCCACAGAGCGGGCACTCTCCAGTTCAATGTTTTTTTCCTGCAGCACCTGGCCCAGCCGTTTGTGCTCGGTGACATCGCGGGCTGCAGCAAACACGCCTTGCAATGTGCGCTCGCGGTCGTAAAAAGTGGTGGCGTTATAAGACACTACGGTTTCCATGCCGTCTCGGGAGCGGGCCGTGAGCTCGTAGTTAGTGACCTTTTTCTCATTCAACACCCGCTCAATGCCCATCCCTGCCCGTTCCGGGTCGGTAAAGTGGTTTTTGAATGGGGCGCCAATAAGTTCGTCACGGGTGCAACCGGTGAGCACCTCCATCTGTTTGTTGACGTCGGTGATGATGCCCGACGGGTCGGTGGTCATGATCGCATCAACATTGGATTCAAACAGCGATCGCGTGTAGAACTGCTGGTCGCGCAAACGCTGCGCCAGCAAGCGCTGCTCGGCTTCAATCTGTTTGCGAGCGGTATTGTCGGTTCCAATCAGCAGGTAACCAATAATGGTTTCCTGGGCGTCGCGCAGCGCAGTGACTGACACCACAGCCGGAAAGCGGCTGCCGTCTTCGCGAATGTACGTGAGCTCGTAAATGTCCTCAATGCCACGCGAGGCTTTGAACACCAGCGCCTCAAAGCCGGGGGCAATCGGGGTGTCTAGCTCGACGCTCAGAGCATTCGCCCGTGCTATTACCTCTGACGGGTCAGAAATATCTGCGGGCGTGATCTTGTTCATCACGTCCGCTGCGGCGTAACCCAGCATGCGCTCGGCACCCACATTGAAAATCTGGATGACACCCTTGGCGTCTGTGGCGATGCTGGAGAAGTTGGCACTGTTAAAAATTGCTCTTTGCAATGCACCGGCCTTCAGCAACGCCTCTTCAGCCTGTTTGCGCGCAGTGTTGTCAGTGCCAATCAAAAGGTAGCCAATGATGTCGTTGTCATCGTCGCGCAGCGCCGTGACCGACACCACCGCCGGGAAGCGGCTGCCATCCTTTCGGATGTAGGTCAGCTCATAAATGTCTTCAATGCCGCGGGAGGCCTTGAACACCAGCGCCTCGAAGCCAGGGGCAATCGGGGTGTCCAACTCAATACTCAGGGTCTTGGCACGGGTAATAATTTCTTGCGGGTCAGAAATGTCGGCCGGCGTGCGCTGGTTCATCACTTCAAGGGCGGTATAACCCAGCATACGCTCGGCACCCACATTGAAAATCTGAATCACGCCCTTGGCGTCTGTGGCAATACTGGAGAAGTTGGCGCTGTCAAAAATTGCTTTTTGTAGCGCGCCGGCCTTGAGCAACACCTCTTCGGCCAGCTTGCGCGCGGTGAAGTCGCGCAAGATGCCAGTGAAGTGGCGCTCGCCACCCAGCCACATCTCGCTATGTGTCATCTCCAGCGCAAACATGCGGCCGTTCTTGCATCGGCCCTGCACCTCGCGGGCGCGCCCCACCTCACGCTCGTCCTCATCCTCGCTGGCACCCTCTGACGCAAGCGCACTGACAATCGCATCAGGCACCTGTTCAGGAACCAGCAGGCTGAAGCCTTGTCCGATGAGCTCGGCGGCGCTGTAGCCAAACATTTTCTCGACCGCCGGGTTGACGGTCTCGATCAAACCGTCACTGGCGCGCAAAGTGATGACGCCATCCACCACAGTGTTCAAAATGGTCTGAATTAGAGCTGCACTGTCACGCAGGCCCTGCTGCGCTTCATATTCTTCGGTCACATTGCGAAAAACAAGCACCGCACCCACCACCTGTCCGTTGTTATCCCGAATAGGCGCACAGCTGTCTGCAATATCGCACTCGTGGCCATCGCGGTCGATCAGCACCGTATGGTTTGCAAGCCCCTGTACCGTGCCGTGTGCCAAGGCGTCGGCCACGGGAATCTTGGCTGGAAGGCGAGTTTCCTTGTTGATGATGTTGAAGACTTCATCCACTGGGCGACCCATGGCTTGCACCTGCGTCCATCCGGTGAGCTGCTCTGCAACCGGATTTAGCATCGTCACACAAGCCAGGGAGTCGGTGGCAATCACGCCGTCGCCAATTGAATGGAGTGTGACGCCGAGCTTCTCTTCACTGACCCGCAGCTCGTCGTTGGTACGAATTAATTGCTGATTGGCAGCCTCTTGCTGATCCAGCAAACGCAAGGTGTTGAGGTGCTGCTGGTCCTTGAGCCGCTGCTGGACTTGCTGATAAATCATCCGGGCAAACCCCAGGGCCATCAGAAGTATCAGCACGCACCCCCACAAGACACTCATGAATAAGCGGCGCATGTTCGACTCGAACTCAGCCTCGTACCGGGCCAGAACCTTTTCTTCAACCGCGATGAAGCTTTTTATCTCGGCCCGAATCGAATCCATTAGCAACCTGCCCTCCCCGCTTTTCACCAGCTGCTGGGCCGCCAACACATCCCCCTTGCTGCGCAACTCAATGACCAGGGCCAACCCGTCCAGTTTTTCGGTGACCAACGGAGCCATTTCGTCCAAGTGTTGAACAGCCTGGTCGACCACTACCAGTTGCCTCAGTTGCGCCAAACTCTCGCTGATGTTTTCACGCACCGCCAGATAGGGCGCGAGAAAGGCCTTGTCACCTGTAATCAGATAGCCACGTTGGCCGGTCTCTGCATCTATTATTTTGGTCAACAAATCGTCGGCCGCCACTATGACGTCGTGCGTGTGCTGGCGCTGCTGGGCGGCCGCTTCAAGCTGTCGAAAAGACCAGAAAGTCAGCGCAACCCCCAGAGCCAATAACAAGGCGGCGCTGGCAAGCAAGGCGATGGATTTAGCCAAAGTCTGTTGACCAGCGACTGGCAGGGAGTCGCCGTGTGTTGATGTCATGACTGACCTTTGGTGGTACACGAACCAGCTTCACCGACTCGCGCGTCCGAAGGTGCGAGTTACAACTATATGGACGGCGCGATCATCACACAAAAAAACGATCTGCAGCTGAAAATTTTCGAGGGATAGAGAAGAATGCTATCAAGAAAGTAGCTTTCAACCTAAGCGGAAAAAGGGTTCGACTTAAATTGACTTAAATCAAGCATAAAGACTTAAAACTGAGACCAGCCGTTTTCATGACCCAAACGGGTGGTTGGATAGCTTCAAAAGATAAAAGAAACTATTGCAAGTGAATGTTTTGCGCGTCTGGCGGGACTACAAAAAATATGGCCAACCGATGATCTTCACAGGCCCAACTGACGCGAAGCCAACTCTTTCATGATTTCTTCGGCCCCACCGCCAATCATCATCACCTTGACCTCGCGGTAAATGCGCTCACAGGCTGTGCCTCGCATGTAGCCCATGCCACCCAAGATCTGCACGCCCTGGTCCGCACAAAACTGCATGGTCTGGGTGGCGTGGTTTTTGAGCAGGCACACTTGCGCGACCCACTCTGCGCCTTTATCTGACTTATTCCCCGAGTCAGCCCGGTCAGATACTGACTGAAGCCAGGCGCGCGTGGACTCGATGCGCATCTTCATGTCCATGAGCTTGTGCCGAATCACCTGGTGGTCCACCAACGCGGCGCCAAAGGTTTTGCGCTGGCGTGCCCAGGCCAAAGCCTCGTCATAACAGCACTCGGCAAACCCCAGCGCCATGGCCGCCATGGACAAGCGCTCGCCATTGAAGTTGGTCAGGATCATCTTGAACCCTGCACCCTCCTCGCCCACCAGGTAGCGGGCGGGCACCCGCACACCGTCAAAGCGCAAATGCGCTGTGTCAGAGCACAGCCAGCCCATCTTTTGGAGGGGGCTGCGGCTCAGACCGGCGGCATTGCCGGGCACCATCAGCATCGAGATGCCCATGGGGCCTTTGTTTTTGGGGTCGGTGCGCACAGCTACCGTGATCCAGTCGGCGCGCATGCCGGAGGTGATGAACACCTTTTCACCCTCCACCACATAGGCATCTCCGTCCAACCGGGCCGTGGTGCGCAGGGCAGACACATCGGTGCCGCCACCGGGCTCGGTAATGGCCAGGGCGGCGATTTTTTTGCCTTGCAGCACATCCGGAATCACCTCTTGCTGCAAGGCCGCGCTGCCATGGCGCACCACGGGCGGCAAGCCAATGTTGTGGCTGAACAGGCTGGCCATCAGGCCGCCGCTACCCCCGTAGCGGGCTAGCGCGATGGTCATGGCATTGCGCAGGCGCCAGGGGCTGGGCGTACCGCCAAACTCTTCCGGGTAACCCAGGCCCAACCAGCCCAGTGCCGCCGCGCGGGCGTAAAGTTCGCGGGGGAACTCGCCCGCGTCTTCCCAGCTTTGCAGATGCGGGGCCACTTCGGTCTGAATAAACCGGCGGGCGGCGTCTTCCACCAGGGCAATGTCTTCCTGTGCAATATCGGTGTGAAGCATGGTGTGGTCCTGCGTTGGATGACCTGTGGGGGTTCAGCTGCGCGCCGGGCGTTTGGCCACACCCATGGTCTTGGCGATGATGCCCATCATGACCTCGTCGGCCCCACCGCCGATAGAGCCCAGCCGGGCATCGCGGTACATGCGTGAGACCTTGTTTTCCCAGGTGAAGCCCATGCCGCCCCAAAACTGCAGGCAACCGTCGGGGATGAGACGGCTCAGGCGCCCGGCCTTGAGCTTGGCCATGGAGGCCAGCTCGAGCACGTCCTGCCCGCCCACGTACAACTCACAGGCCCGGTAGGTCAGCGCACGCAGTGATTCCAGCTCGGTCTTCATCTCCGCCAGCTTGAACTGCACCCACTGCTGGTCGGCCAGCGTGGCGCCAAACAGTTTGCGCTCCTGCGCCCACTCCACCGTCCACTGAATGCAGTTGGCCAGGCTTTGCAGACAACTGGCGGCACACCACAGGCGCTCCTCCTGGAACTGCTGCATCTGATAGATGAAGCCGTGGCCCTCCTGGCCGATCAGGTTGCGCTGCGGCACCCGCACGTTGTCAAAATAAAGCAACCCGGTGTCGCTGGAATGCATGCCGATCTTGCGGATCTTGCTGGCCACCTCAATGCCCGGCAGCAGCTTGCCGTTCTCACGCAAGGGCACCATCACCAGGCTCTTGTTTTTGTGTGCAGGCCCCTCACCCGTGTTGACCAGCATGCACATCCAGTCGGCCTGCAGGCTGTTGGTGATCCACATCTTCTGGCCGGTGATCAGGTAGTCATCCCCGTCTTTGCGGGCATGGCTCTTGATGGCGGCCACATCGCTGCCGGCGCCCGGCTCGCTCACGCCAATGCACCCGACCGCCTCGCCCGCAATGGCGGGGGCCAGGAACTCGCGCTTGAGCTCCTCACTGCCAAAACGGGCCAGCGCCGGAGTGCACATGTCGGTCTGCACGCCAATGGCCATCGGGATGCCGCCACAGTCAATGTGGCCCAGGGTCTCGGCCATGGCCATGCCATACGAATAGTCCAGGCCCAAGCCACCGTAGGCTTCCGGTTTGGTCAAGCCAAACAGACCCAGCTTGCCCATCTTCTTGAACAGCTCATGGGCCGGAAAAGCTTCGGCCGCCTCCCACTCGTCCACATGGGGGTTGATCTCGGCGTCAATGAAACGCTTGAGGGTGTTCTGGATTTCGAGGTGTTCGTGGGTGTAGTTCATAAAAATACCTTGGGAGTGGTGGCGCGGTGAAAGCCTTCAAACGGCTTGATGGCATCGCGCTGGCGGGCTTTTTCGCTCGCGATCTGCATCGGCCAGCCCATGCGCACCTGCGGGCGGGCGCCGTCAATGCGCAGCGTGCTGCCACTGATGAAAGACGCTGCCGGGCTGAGCAAGAACACAACACCGGCGGCCGCTTCAGCCTCGGTGCCAAAGCGGCCCAGCGGAATGGTCTTGCTCATGTCACGCAGCATGGGCGCCATCTCGGGCGGGTAGTTGTCCATGCCGCTGGACGCGATGTACCCCGGCGCCACCGCGTTGACGCGCACGCCCCGGCCCGCCCACTCCAGCGCGGCGGTCTCGGTAAAGCTCACCATGCCGGCGCGCGCTGCGCCGCTGTGGCCCATGCCGGGCATGGAGCCCCACATGTCAGCCACGATGTTGACGATGCTGCCGCCCAGCTTGTTCATGCTTTGCAGAAAACACTCGCGCGCCATCAGGAAGCCGCCGGTCAGGTTGGTGTTGATCACCGCCTCCCAGCCCTTGGCGCTGATAGCCTCCAAAGGCATCATGTATTGGCCGCCGGCGTTGTTCACCAGCCCATCCACCCGGCCGTGTGCAGCCACGACCGCCGCCACGGTCTGTTTGACAACCTCTTCCTGGCGGATGTCGCACACCCAAAAACTGGCAGCCCCGCCATCGGCGGTGATCTCGTCCATGACCGTTTGCAGCTTTTCAACCTTGCGGCCCACCAGCACCGTGTGGGCGCCCAGGGCCGCCAGCTCATGCGCCACGCAGCGGCCAATGCCGGAGCCGCCCCCGGTCACGATCACGACTTTGCCTGCGAACAGGCCACTTGCAAATACAGAACCGTAACTCATCAGGACTCCTTCAAAAACAAAGACAGGGCGGCATCGGTCAGGTCATCGAGTGATGCAGACTTTTTTTCATCAAACCACTGCACCGACCAGTTCAGGGCACCCAAAATCAGCAGCCTTGCGAGCTTGACCGGCGCCTTGAGCTGCCCATTGGCGTGCAGCGCCTCCAATACGGGCACCCAGGCCGCCTCGTAGTCCAGCTGCAACTTGGCCAGCACCATGCGCTGGCGTGGGCTCAGGGAGCGGTGCTCGTACAACATTACCGGCACGAAGTCGTTGCCCGGGCCCAGCAGGGTCTCGAAGTGCGCGCGAATCAGCCGCCGGATATGAATTTGCGGCGCCACCGCATCAGGTGCGTCGGGATCATCGGCCTGCAAGGCAATCGCCTGACGGGCAATGGCGGTATGCATGCCTTCCTGCATCACCGCCAACAGCAGGGCATCCTTGCTTTTGAAATGGTAGAAGGGCGAGCCGCTGTGCATGCCCACGGCGGCTGCAATGTCGCGTGTGCTGGTGGCGTTAAAGCCCTTGTCACGAAACAAACGGGCCGCAGCGCTCAACAACTCCTGGCGGCGGTTGCCGTCGTCGCGCTCGTCCTCGGTTTTTCTCGGACGACCGCGCGGCCGCTTGGGAGGGATGGGCAAAGCTTCAACAGTCATGGGTGCGCAGCATACCCAAATTACCGATTTATAACAAGCGCACGCTTGGTAAAAATAGGCGCACCCGATTGCTCCTTTTTTTATTAATGAAGACCAATAGATATAGCGGCTGCGAGCCAAAGTCACTTTAAATAGACCACCCTGATCCTGATCCTGACCCGGAACCGACAGATGCCGTCCCGACTTTCAATTCCGGTCAAACCACGCCTTGGGCCAACATGGCGTCGGCCACCTTGACGAACCCGGCCACATTGGCGCCATTGACGTAGCTCACGGAACCATCGGCCCGGCGACCATGCTGCAAGCAGGCATCGTGAATGCTGCGCATGATGCTGTGCAGGCGGGCGTCCACCTCCTCACGGGGCCACGACAAACGCATGGCGTTTTGACTCATTTCCAGGCCCGAGGTGGCGACGCCACCGGCGTTGCTGGCTTTGCCGGGCGCATACAAAACGCCTGCTGCCTCAAACACCTTGATCGCCTCCAGGGTGGACGGCATGTTGGCGCCCTCGGCGACGCACATCACCCCGTTCTTGACCAGCGTGGCGGCATCCTGGCCATCCAGCTCGTTCTGGGTGGCGCAGGGCAAAGCCACGTCCACCGGCACATGCCAGGGACTCACCCCTTCATGAAAGGCGGTGCCCGTGCGCTTGGCGTAGTCACTGACGCGGCCGTAGAGGTGATTTTTGACTTCCATGAGTTCAGCCAATTTATGGGGGGTGAAGCCGGCTTCGTCAATGACCGTGCCGCTGGAGTCGGAGACCGTGACGACCTTGGCTCCCAAGGCCATGGCTTTTTCAACTGCGTACTGGGCCACATTGCCCGAACCCGAGACGCTTACCCGCAGGCCGTCAAAGCTGCGGCCTATTTGCTTGAGCATTTCTTCAGCAAAATAGACCGTGCCGTAGCCGGTGGCTTCCGGGCGAATCAAGGAGCCGCCAAAACTGATGCCCTTGCCGGTAAACACGCAGTCAGCGCGATTGCTGAGCTTCTTGTACATGCCGGCCATGTAGCCGACCTCGCGCCCGCCTACACCAATATCGCCTGCCGGCACATCGGTGTCGCTGCCCACGTGGCGGTACAGCTCACTGATGAAGGCTTGGCAAAACCGCATAACCTCGCCCGGGCTCTTGCCCTTGGGGTCAAAGTCAGCACCGCCCTTTGCGCCGCCCATGGGCAGGGTGGTGAGGGCGTTCTTGAAGGTTTGCTCAAATCCCAGGAACTTCAGGATCGACAGGTTGACCGAGGGGTGAAAGCGCAAGCCGCCCTTAAAAGGGCCAATCGCCGAATTGAACTGGATGCGGTAACCCCGGTTGACCTGCACGGCGCCCTGGTCGTTCACCCACGAGACCCGAAACATGAGGGTGCGCTCGGGTTCCACCAGACGGTCCAACAGACCATGTTCGGCGTATTTGGTGTGATGGGAAATGAAGGGCCACAAACTGTCAACCACTTCAGTTACAGCTTGCAAAAATTCGGGCTGACCCGGGTTGCGCGCTGCCACATAGCCCAAAAATTCCGCGGACGATTTGTATTTCATTTGCTCTGCCTTACCTTGTTGAATAACATCAATACATGCCTATTTTGCATGACCGATGCACAACAATAGTGCGGCAAAGCAACAAATCAGTGCACCTCCGCCCCAAAATAGCCTCGAATTGATCCAACACAGTGCATGGCCTCATCAATATTCATTTACACCTGCCGCATGATCGCTATCAAAATAGACAACCACACCCATGCATCACAATGGCCACAGACCGATTTACCTTAAATGGACGAGAAATCAGGCTTGCGCTTCTCCATGAAAGCCGTGAAAGCCTCGCGCGCGGCCGGTTCGCGCAGCATGCGGCCAAAACTGGCACCCTCCTCCACCATGCGGGAGGCGACAGTAACAGCCTGGCTCAGCTTCATCAGGCGCTTGGTCTCAATCAGGGAACTCAAGGGTTTGGCCGCCAACTTGCGGGCCTGGCGCTGCGCCAATGCGGCCGCCTCGGCGGGGGGAACAATGCGGCTGATCAGCCCCATCTCCATCGCCGCCTCGGCCATGAAGGGTTCGCCCAGCAGCAGCGCCTCAGCGGCGCGTCCGTACCCCATCAACTGCGGCGCGAGAAAACTCGACCCGGCCTCCGGGCACAGGCCCAAATTGACGAACGGCATGGAAAAAGCGGCGTTGTCACCAGCGTACACCAGGTCGCAGTGAAACAGCAGCGTGGTGCCAATGCCCACCGCCGGGCCGCACACAGCGGCCAGCACCGGCTTGGGGAAGGTGCTGATATGGCGCAAAAAACGAAATACGGGTGAATCCTGGCCGCTGACGGGCGCGTTCAAAAAATCGCCAATGTCGTTACCCGCACTGAAGATGGTCTCATGGCCCTGGAACACCACAGCCCGCACGGCGCCGTCGTCCTGGGCCTGCGCCAGCGCATCGGCCATCTCGGCGTACATGGCAGCGGTCAGCGAATTTTTCTTGGCCACCCGGTTCAGGGTGATGGTCAGGACACCGTCGGTGGTGTCAATCAGGAGGTCGGTCATGTTGTTGTCCAGGGTTAAGCGGCCAGTGCGTCGCGCACAAAATCGAGTCGATCCTGGCCCCAGTACATCTGGTCAGCCACAAAAAAAGTGGGGGCACCAAAAACGCCGCGTTGCACAGCGGCTTCAGTAGCCGCTTTCAAGGCGTCTTTGACCATTGGCTCGCTGCTCAAAGCCGACAGCGCCTGAGGATCAAAGCCGGCCTGCGCCCAAACCGCCCCGACCATGGCAGGGTCGTTCATGTTTTTACCATCAACCCAAATGGCCTTGAACATGGCGGCGCAGTAGTCGTCAAAACGGGGATCACTGTGCACCTGCAGGCCCACGGCAACGCGCATCAGAGTCAGGGTGTTGATCGGGAAATTCGGATTGAACGTCAACGGCACGCCATACCGCTGTGCGAACCGGGCGAGATCCACAAAGAGGTAGCTGCCCTTGAGCGGCACGGTCATTGGCGCCCGGTTGCCTGTGGCTTGAAATACACCGCCCAGCAGCACAGGCTTGGGCACCAGACGGGCGCCGGTTTCAGCACAGATTATGGGCAACTGGCTCCAGGCCAGGTAAGCCGCCGGGCTGCCAAAGTCAAAGTAAAAATCCACGGTTTTTTGCATCAAAACTTCTCCAGGTAGGGTCGTAAATCAAGCTCATGGGTCCAGGCGTCACGGGGTTGGGCGTGCAGCATCCAGTATTGGTCGGCGATGTGATCGGGGTTCAAAATCCCGTCCTGCGCCTTCAGGGCGTAACGTTCCGGAAAATTGTCGCGAATGAAAGCGGTGTCGATGGCACCGTCGATGATGCTGTGGGCTACATGAATGCCCCGGGGCCCCAACTCCCGTGCCATGCTTTGTGCCAGCGCCCGCAACGCGTGTTTGGCCCCCGCAAACGCGGCAAAGTTGGCGGCACCCCGCAGCGACGCTGTGGCGCCCGTGAAGATGATGGTCTGGCGGCGCTGCGGGTCGGTCCGCTGCACCATGCGCTTGGCCACCTCGCGCCCATTCAGGAAACCGGCAAAACAGGCCATCTCCCAGATCTTGAAGTACTTGCGTGCGGTCTCGTCCAGGATGCTGCTGGGCGCGTTGGCCCCGATGTTGAACACCAGCACCTCTATGGGCCCCAGGGTCGACTCGATGTGTTCAACGAGCGCCACCACCTCCTCTTCTTTGCGCGCATCGCTGGCAAAGCCGTGCGCCTCATGGCCATCCTGTTGAATCTGGTCCAGCAGGGGTTGAAGCTTGTCCAGGCTGCGCCGGGTCACGCAAGCGACGAAACCTTCGCGGGCAAAGCGTCGGGCAATGGCACCACCGGTGGCGTCACCCGCCCCGATGACCAGGGCCACGGGTTGGTGCGTGGTGGGTGTGGTCATCCTGCTCACTCCTTGAAGTAGACGATCTGGTGGCTGGTGGCCAGCAAGGCACCGGCCTCGCTCCACAGTTGGGCAGTCTGGTCGAAGAAGCCATCGCTGAAGGCTTGTGCCCGGGCCTGCGCCAGCAGGAAGCCACCACCCGACTGGGTGAGCTGCTCACCATTGGCGTGAAAGTAGACGGTCATGGACACTGTGCCCGCGGGCACCAGCAAAGCCCGACGAAGGTAGACGCGGGGAAAGAATACGTCGGCCATGGCTGCCAGCGAACAAAAATCAAGCGGACGCGGTGGGTTGTCCCGCACCCAGAGCTGACTCAGGCTGGCTTCTCCGCCGCCACGCCACTCGGCAGGCATGCCGCCCTGCGCATAGCGCATGTCATAGCGATTGAGCCACTCCAGGCCGCTCACACTTTGGCTGGCGGGCAACTGCTCGGGGCCGGGAACCTGGGGCATGGCCTCGTCATTCAGGCTCCACGTGCTGCGCCGTGCGGCGGTCACTGCGGTGCCGGTCAGCATGACTTCATCCACGCCAGCAGCGTTGCTCTGCGACAGGGAGATGACCCAATGTTGGGTGGACCGGTTGGTGCGTGCCGGCGTGGCCGTGACTTTGAATGGCCCCGCTGCCACAGGGCCTGCGTAATTGACGGTGAGCGCGATGGGCTCACCCAGCAAGGCGGGGTGCTGAAGCACAGCATTCAGGGCGGTGGCAGCCGTCATGCCCCCAAAGGGGCCAACCATATTCCAGTAAGGGCGGGCACTGGCCCCGGTGTAGACATCGGGCTCAGCGGATGTGAGTTGCAAAGCCTGATCGAAGGGATGATTATTCATACCCACAGTGTGCCGGCGATTGCCCTGCCTGCCTGTCCTATGCGTGACGAAAGGAGGCAAAAAAAGGCCCGGCCCGCAGCAAGGCGCGCGGCCGGGCCATTTATTGGGTCTGCGTTACACCCGTTCGAAAATACCTGCTGCGCCCTGGCCCATGCCGACGCACATGGACACCATGCTGTAGCGCAAGTTGTTGCGGTGCAGCGCGTGGATGGCCGTGGCGGATCGGATGGCACCGGTGGCGCCCAAAGGGTGACCCAGAGCGATGGCGCCGCCCATGGGGTTGACCTTGGCCGGGTTCAGACCCAGGGTGTTGATCACCGCCAAAGACTGCGCGGCAAATGCCTCGTTCAACTCGATCCAGTCGATATCGTCCTGCTTCAGGCCGGCGTAACGCAGCGCGGCGGGAATCGCCTCGATGGGCCCAATGCCCATGATGTGCGGCGGCACGCCCTTGGAGGCAAAGCTGACAAACCGCGCCAGCGGCTTCAGGCCGAATTGCTTGACGGCTTTTTCGCTGGCCAGAATCAGGGCGCCCGCGCCGTCCGAGGTTTGCGAGCTGTTACCCGCGGTGACCGAGCCGCGTGCGGCAAATACAGTGCGCAGCTTGGCCAAGCCTTCCAGGGTGGTGTCAAAGCGGGCGCCTTCATCCAGGCTCACCACGCGTTTTTTCTCGGTGACACCGCCGGTCTCCAGATTGGGTGAGCGATCAATCACCTCAATGGGGGTGATCTCATCCGCAAAATGGCCCGCCTCCATGGCGGCCAGGGCGCGCTTGTGGGACTCCACGGCAAATGCATCCTGTGCGTCACGACTGACCTTCCACTGCGAGGCCACTTTCTCGGCAGTCAGGCCCATGCCGTAGGCAATGCCGATGTTCTCGTCGTTGTTGAACATGGCGGGAGACAGCGAGGGAGAGTTGCCCATCATGGGCACCATGCTCATGCTCTCCACACCGGCGGCGATCATCACATCGGCCTCGCCCACACGTATCCGGTCCGCCGCCATTTGCACGGCGCTCAGGCCCGAGGCACAAAACCTGTTGACCGTGATGCCACCCACGCTGGTGGGCAAGCCCGCCAGCACGGCGCCAATGCGCGCAATATTCAAGCCTTGCTGGCCCTCGGGAATTGCGCAGCCGCATATCAGATCCTCAATCATGGCCGGGTCCAGGCTGGGCACCTGGGCCAGTGCCGCATGCAAAGCCTTGACCAGCAAATCATCCGGACGCGTGTTGCGGAAAAACCCCCGGTGCGAACGGCCAATGGGCGTGCGTGTGGCGGCAACGATATAAGCTTCTTGGATTTGTTTCATTTTTGACTTTCAGATCAATTCTTTAACTGAGCTTTGTTCGTGATTGAGCAAGCGTAGCGAGCGCTCGTCAGGCCAAGCGGACGGAGCGCAGGAACCGGAACGTACTTCCTGTACGTGAGGATTCCGAGCACCGCCCAACGACGCATGGCGAGCGCGCAATAGCTTGATCAATTACGAACCGGCTTGCCGGTGGACATCATTCCCATGATCCGCTCTTGGGTCTTTGGGTGGACGAGGAGCTCACAAAACGCCTGACGCTCTAAAGTCATCATGTATTCCTCGGTCACCAGACTACCGGCGTCCACGTCCCCACCGCAGACCACGTTGGCAATCAGGCTGGCGATGTGAAAGTCGTGCGCACTGACAAAACCGCCGTCGCGCATGTTGACCAGCGAGCCCTTGATGGTGGCGGTACCACTGCGACCTGCCACCACAAAGGAGCGCTTGTGCGGCGCGCGGTAACCGCTGGCAAACATCGCTTTGGCTTCATTGATCGCCACAAACAACAACTCATCCTTGTGCGGCACGACTACGTCGCTCTCAAGCACATAGCCCAGCTTGCGAGACTCCAGCGCGCTGGTGCCGACCTTGGCCATGGCTGCCGCCGTGAAGCCCTCAGTCAGGAAAGGCAGCAGGTCTTTGCCGGTGGAGGCAGTCGCGTTCTCGGCGGCTCGCCGCGCAATGTAGGTCAGGCCACCGGCACCCGGCACCAGACCCACGCCCACCTCGACCAAACCAATATAGCTTTCCATGGCCACCACTCGCTTGGCGGAGTACACAGCCATCTCGCAACCGCCACCCAGTGCCAGGCCGCGCACCGCCGAGATGGTGGGCACGTTGGCATAACGCAGCTTGAGCATGACGCGCTGCAACTCGGCCGCTGCGCCGTCAATGGCTTTGGCGCCGCCCATCACAAAGGCCGGCAACATGGACTGCAAGTCGGCCCCAGCTGAGAACATGTCATCAGGCGACCAGATCACCAGGCCTTGATAGTCTTTTTCGGCCATGTCAATGGCAGCGTCCAGGCCTTCAATCACGCCCGCGCCGATGGCGTGCATCTTGGTCTTGATGCTGGCAATTAAAACCTCGTCATCCAGCGTCCACAGGCGAATCGCTTCGTCTTCATGCAGCGTCGTACCCGCCGTGGCGGCAGACACCGCATTGGCACCCAAAACGCTCTCGGGGAAATGCTGGCGTTGGTACACCGGCAGGCTGCGCGGTGCCACAAACTGGCCCGTGCTGGGGTTCCATGAACCCGCTGGCGTGTGCACGCCACCAGCTTCGGCCACCGGGCCGTTAAACACCCAATCGGGCAGCGGCGCATTGCACAAAGCTTTGCCCGCATCAATGTCCTCCTTGACCATATTGGCCACGGTCAACCAGCCGGCCTCCTGCCACAACTCAAACGGGCCTTGCTTGAGGCCAAAGCCCCAGCGCATAC
>CALRWE010000060.1:0-22299 GCA_943371745.1 Rhodoferax sp. OV413 | reverse complement strand
ATTGGGCAAATTTGCTTTGAAGCGCCGGGTAACCTCATCTTCAATGGCTTTGGTGTAATAGATATGCAGTTTGAGCGATGACTTTTGAGCTAAAAGATGGAACAAAGGCTCAAGGTAATTAGCCAGGGCGTGGTTGTTCAGGTCACCGGTTACAAAACCAATTCGAAGTTGGCGACTCGGGTCCTTCGTGTTGACATATTCCCGGCATTGCCTCCGAAACGGGGCCTCGAAGTGGTCGCCGAAGGCCACGTGCTCGGCAAAAAGCTGCTCTTGAGTCACCCCAGCATCCAGGCTCATCAGGTGGAGCATGTCGGTATGCAGAGCCGCCATGTCTGGCGAGAGCGTCAATGCAGCCTTGTAGCTTGCCCGGGCTTCAGACAGCCTGGCTTGCAGTTCCAGCGCGCAGCCCAATGCGATATGGGCGTTGGTGTAATTGGGGTCGGTCGCGAGCGCGCGTCGGCAGCAGTTCTCGGACTCTTCGAGCCTGTGGTCAAGTCGCAACAGGGTGGCCAGGTTAAAAAGAGCCTTCGCGTAATCGGGGGCAATGGCCAAGGCCTTGCGAAAATTCGATTCCGCCTCGTCGAGTCGCTCCAGTCTGAAGTAAATGTTGCCCAAATTGTTGTACACCGCCGCGTCATCTGGGAGCAGATCAACGGCTGTCTTGGCTAATGGCAAGCCTGCCTGAAGACGGTTGCTTTCGAGGTAAATAACGCCCAAGACTTTCCAAGCGAAGCCATGCTTTGGAAAGCGGGCTGTCAAATCAACCGCGAGCTGTTCGGCCTCGCCGAAGAGACCTTGTTTAAAAAGGCGGGTCAGTTTTCCAAGGTCACTCTCGCTCGGTTGGGGACGATTTCGCTTCATGTCTTGTTCTCAGCCCGGGTTTTGAAATTACGACCTCAGCAAGGAAAGCACGCTTTGCGGCAGCTGATTGGCCTGGGCGACCATCGCCGTGCCAGCCTGCTGCAACACCTGGGCCCGTGACAGGTTGGCGGTCTCCATGGCATAGTCTGCGTCCATGATGCGTCCCCGGGCAGCAGCGGAATTCTCCGAGCCCACCCGCAGGTTGGCAATCACGGTGTCAAACCGATTTTGCGTCGCACCCCAGGTGGACCGTGCCGAAGTGATGCTGTTGATGTCTGCATCCAGCTTTGAAATCTCGCCCAGAGCGCTGGATGTTGTGGAGCCAAGGGTCGTACTGGTTCCGCTGAAAGAGGCCGAGGTCACGCTGATCTGGTCAAGGCTTGAAGAGCCGTTGGAACCCACCTGGAAGGTGAAGGTGGCCGCAGCCGAGCCAATCACGGTGTTGCCATTGAATTTGGTGCCCGTGGACACCCGTGTGTTTTCATCCGCCAGTAGTTTGTATTCGGCATCCAGAGATGCCATGTCGGTCGAAGAATTGGTCCCGTTGGCTGCCTGTATCGCCAGCTCGCGCATGCGCTGCAGGTTGTTGGAGATCGAGCCTAGCGCACCCTCTGCGGTTTGTGCCAGCGAGATAGCATCATTGGCGTTGCGAACTGCGACATTCATGCCGCGGGTCTGCGCGTTCATGCGTTCGGCAATGGCCAGGCCCGCCGCGTCGTCTTTGGCGCTGTTCACCCGCAAGCCTGATGACAAACGACTCATCGCCGTGGTCAGTGTGTTGGCTGAGGTGGACAGGTTGCGTTGGGCATTCAGCGAGCTGATGTTGGTGTTGATGGTTGACATGGAAATCTCCTGTGAAGCTGAAAGAACTCGGCACTTCTGCCGATTAATGTCAGCACATCGCTGACCTACCTGAGCAGTGAACAAATTGTGATGAAAGAGCTTCCTGTCGTAAGTCCGATAAACGCGTGAAAAATTGGCCAGTTCTTGTCTTTGGATGGCCGCCAAGTGACCATCTTTCAAAAAAAGCACTTAAGTTATGAGGCGAGTCATCCGAAAAGAATACCAACGGGTTCATACATGGGCTCGTCGTCCGGTAAGCGCCCTGAAGTGCTCCGGTCATGGCGGCTAGCTCCCTGGGCTAGCGTTTGGATTGGCAGCAATGCCGGATTTATTCAGCTTTAAAGGAGCTTCTCATGTCTTCAATTAACACCAACGTCGGCTCGCTGAATGCCCAGCGCAACCTGTCCACCTCGGCAAATTCCCTGGCAACATCCATGAGCCGTTTGTCGTCAGGCTTGCGGGTGAACAGCGCCAAAGACGACGCGGCAGGCTTGGCAATTTCAGAGCGTATGAACGCGCAGACCCGCGGCATGAATGTGGCGATTCGCAATGCCAACGATGCAATTGGTTTGGCGCAAACCGCAGAGGGCGCTTTGGGCTCGATCTCCAACAACCTGCAGCGGATGCGGGAACTGGCGGTACAGGCAGCCAACGGAACCAATTCATCGACCGACATCGCATCGCTGAATGCCGAATTCAAACTGCTGTCGGATGAAAACATTCGGGTGTCCACGGGCACCAAATTCAATGGCAACACCGTGATTGGCTCGGCTGCGGCCACCTTCACCTTCCAGGTGGGTGCCAACGCCACTACAACCCTTGATCAGATCAGCGTGACCTCAGCCTCGTTCAGTGGAACCAGTACGACCCTTGGCTCCACTACAGCTACTGCTCTGGGCGAGATTTCAAAGCTGGATGCCGACATCAGTGCGGTCTCCACGGCGCGGTCCACCTGGGGTGCGACGCAAAATCGGTTTGACACCGTGATCTCCAACCTGCGGGTCGGGGCAGAAAATGAGGCCGCCGCCCGCGGCCGGATTGTGGATGCAGACTACGCCATGGAGACCGCCAACCTGTCACGGGCCCAGGTGCTGCAGCAGGCTGGCACGGCGATGGTCGCTCAAGCCAACCAGGCGCCACAAAGTGTGCTGGCCCTGCTAAGGTAGGGTTGTAGGGACAGGGCAAAGCAAAAAAGAGGATCTCGATTTGGTTTAGAAGTCGATAATCTCTTTGGCGACGACGGGCGACAAGCCTGCGTCGCCATTTTGTGTTTCTGGGTCGGTTGGTTTGGGTCAATGAATCGAAGGAGTAAATCATGGCAATTTCAGCAGCAGGCGTCGGCAGTGGGCTGGATGTCCAGAGCATTGTTTCGCAACTGGTTGCGATCGAAAAGCAACCCTTGAAACAGCTCCAGACCAAGGCGACGGCTTTTCAAACCCAGCTGAGTCTTTATGGCAAGATCAAGTCCCAGACGTCCACGCTGGGCGACGCTGCAGCCCTGCTGGCGGGGGCCGGCGGCTGGAATGCCCAGAAGGCAAGCTCGTCCAATGCCGCGGCAGTGGGTGTGACGGCGAGCACAACTGCGGCCAACACGGCGTTTTCGGTTGACGTGCAGCAACTCGCGCGCGCGCAGACATCCGCGTCACTTGGCATTCTCAAAGATGTGCCCGCGGGCGCCACAGGCACCATGCAAATCAGATTGGGGAGTTGGTCGGAGGACCTACCGCCCCTGTTTACCCCCGGGAGTGCCCTTGCGGTTCCTGTGACGATCGCAGCCAACGACACTGTCGGTGACATCGCCAGCAAGATCAATGCGAGCAATGCCGGGGTTGTTGCTACCGTGCTGCGCGATGGTCCCAACGAGCGTTTGGTTCTCAAGTCAACGACCACAGGCCAGTCTTCCGGGTTTCAGCTTAACACCCCCGCAGGAACCGGTTGGTCCGACTTGGGTTTCACAAATCCCTCGGACGGTGCGAGTTTTGTCGGGCAAACGGCGCTGGACGCTAAGATCAAGATCAACGGCGTTGCTGTGGCATCCGCCACCAACAAGATGTCGGATGTTGTTGCGGGCGTCACCTTGCAGCTGAATCAGGTCACCACCTCGGCCGTGGATGTATCTGTGGCAAACGATGAGGCCGCCGTACAAAAAAATATCCAGGGTTTTGTGGATAGCTACAACGCGTTGAATTCGACTTTGGCGGAGGCGACCAAATACACGGCCGCGACCAAGACGGCGGGGGCTTTGCAAGGAGACGCCACGACCTTGGGGTTGCAAAACGCATTGAGGTCCATGTTGGGGTCGACCAGCGCGGGATCGACGTATTCCTACCTTTCGGACGTGGGGATTGAGCGTCAAACGGATGGATCACTGAAGATCAACACCACCAAGCTCACCAGCGCGCAGCAGGATCTCTCCAACCTGAAGAATTTGTTCACCGCTGACAACGGCAACACCGCCACGAATGGATTCGGGTTGAAGGTGCGCGACTTTGCACGCGGATTGGTTGCTTTTGATGGCTTGGTGAGCAACAAATCAACGGCATTGCAGGGGTCGATCACCAGAAACACAAAAGACCAAGATCGGGTGAATGAACGCGCCACGCGAGTGGAGTCGCAATTGCTCAAGCAATACACTGCGCTGGACTCGCAAATGGCTCAAATGAATGGCCTGAGCTCGTATGTCACCGCTCAATTGGCGCAATGGAACAATTCATCCCGTTAATCATTTGATTTTTGCGCTGGTTTGCCGATATATAAAACATCAGGCATTCAAGGAGTTAGTCAAATGTTTACCCCAGTCAGCATGCGTTCAGCAAATACCTACAAATCCATCGGGCTGGAAACCTCCATTCTGGGAGCAGGCCCGCACCAGCTGGTGAGCTTGTTGTTTGACGGGTTGCAGCAGTCATTGGCAGCTGCCAGGGGGGCGATCGTGTGTGGCGACATACCTGCCAAGGGTCGTGCGATTGGCAAAGCTGTTCGAATTCTTGAAGAAGGGTTGAAGGCGGGTCTGGATGCCGATCGAGGTGGCGAGATTGCTGCGAATTTGCTGGCCGTTTACGACATCTGCATCCTCCGGCTGACCGAAGCGAATTTCCGGAGCGATGCGGCGATCATTGATGAAGTTATTCGCTTGATAAACCCGGTTTGCGATGGATGGCAGCAAATCAAAGGCGATGCAGCGGTTAAGTCTTACCGCAACTAAGGAGCGTTGACAATGTCACAAATGCTTATCGACTACTACAAGGCCATTGAGGACAGTAGCCTCAAAATGCTTGATGCCGCCAAGGCCGAGGACTGGGAGCAGGTGGTTCGCTTTGAGGGTGCCTGCGCCGTGTTGATTGAGCAATTGCGTTCTCAGTCCCATAGCGAGGAACTGTTGCCGGATCAGCGCTCTGAAAAAACGCGCATCATGCAACGCATCTTGCAAAATGACGCCCAGATTCGCTACCTCGCTGAGCCATGGCTGGCCAACTTTGATCAGCATTTTGATGGGTCGCAGCAGTTTTTGCATTGATTTGCTATTGAATTTGAGTAATCAAGCCAATAAAAACGCTGACTAGCGGCTGATTTGGCATGAATTCATGAAGTGTTGACAGTTGCTTTGCCCATCACACTTGCATATTCATGATGTCCGTGTAGGCCTGCACCATGCGGTTGCGTACGTGCAAGGTGGCCTGAAACCCGATTTGCGCTTTCTGAATCGCCACCATGGTTTCCTCCAGGCTGACTGTGGGGTTTTCCATCTGCACTTCACGTTGCAGGCGGCCTGATTCATTTTGAGCGGCGCTTACAGAACTGAGTGCACTCTTGAGGGCGCCGGAGAATCCGCCCTCGGCACCGCCAATGACCTGGCTTGCCGGTAGGCGCGGTGCCAGCGTCGGGCGAACCGCAGCTGGCATGGTGTTGGGTGTGAGTCGGAGTTCCATAAGGCATCTTCCCTGGTGAAGTGAGGGGTGAGTCGATGCTAGGGCCTGGGCTTGAAAACATGAATTTGAAGTAGCGGGTAAAAGCCGGGCTTATCAGGCTAATGTTTTCCCGGTGGGGTCGAATAATCGTTCGCATCGGTGGTGCTAAGTTGCCCCACGCCCAACCGGAACCCACAATGCAAGCCGCAACCGCTATTCCCATGAATCCATCACTATCCCAGCGTTTTGCCGGCTTGGATCAGGGTCAGCGTATGCGCATGGGCCTGGGCATTGTCTTGCTGGTTGCCATTGGCATCATTGGTGTGATGATGGGGCGTCAGGCGGAGTGGCGTGTGCTCTATTCCAATTTGTCTGACAGAGATGGCGGCGCCATCGTGGCCCAGTTGACGCAGATGAACGTGCCCTACAAGCATGCCGACGGGGGGGGGGCCATTTTGGTGCCCGCTGACAAGGTGTACGACGCCCGGCTCAAGCTGGCTTCGCAAGGCTTACCGAAGGGTTCGGTGGCAGGGTTTGAAATGATGGATACCAACCGCTTCGGCATGACCCAATTTCAGGAGCGACTGAGCTTTCAAAGGGGGCTGGAGGGTGAGTTGACTCGTTCCATTCAGGCGCTGTCCTCGGTTCAGAGTGCCCGGGTCCATTTGGCCCTGCCTAATCAAAATGGATTCTTTCGCGAGCAGCAGAAACCCACGGCCTCCGTGGTGGTGGGCATGAATGTGGGGCGCACGCTGGACCGGGCCCAACTGGCGGGCATCATTCATTTGGTGTCGTCCAGCGTGCCCGAGATGAATGCCAACGCCGTGAGCGTGCTGGACGACACGGGGAAGCTGTTGTCAGCCCTGCCCGAAGGCGCCAACGGTTTGGGTGGCAGTGGCGATGCACAGCAGATGCAGCATGTGCAGCAGCTGGAGCAGCTCTACAGCCGCCGGATTCTGGATATTCTGGAGCCGGTCGTGGGGCGTGATAACGTGAAGGCCCAAGTGACGGCTGAGTTGGATTTTTCGCTGACCGAATCCACTTCGGAAACCCACAAGCCCAATGCCGCGGTTGATTCGTCTGTGATTCGCAGTCAGCAGACGATGGAAAACACGACGGGAGGCACCAATGCCCCGCCCTCCGGTGTGCCGGGAGCCGTGACCAACCAACCGCCAGCGCCGGGTGCGGCGCCCATCAATGGGCCGGTGCCCGCGCTGGCGGCCGCCGGGGCAGGGGGCAGTGGCGGCTCCAAGCGGGAGTCCATCACCAACTACGAGGTCGATAAAACGGTGCGTGTGGTGCGAGGCAGTACCGGCATGGTGAAGCGAATCAGTGCGGCGGTGGTCATCAACCACAAGTCAGTGACCGATGCCAAAGGCAAGACCACCACCATTGCGCTGACAGATCAACAAATCGAGCAAATGACGGCTTTGGTCCGGGAAACCATTGGTTTTAACAAGGACCGGGGCGACTCCGTGAATCTCATGAATGCCCCGTTTACCCTGGAAAAAATAGTGACGACTGAGGTGCCCCTCTGGAAGCAGCCCGAGATTCAGGACCTGGCCCGCAGCCTTGCCTGGCCAGTCGGTACTTTGCTTTTTGGTGCTTTGGTACTTTTGGGTGTGATTCGTCCTGCCATGAAAGCCTTTGCCCAATCCAATCCCCAGACGACGGAATTAATTACGCACCAGCTGGATGCCATCGAGGCAGACGAACCTGATCGCCCACAATTGGGCGCGCCGGAGATAAGTGCCGGGCCCGTGATTCCCACAGCAGGCGAGCTGGCATTGGAGGAAGCGCGTAAACTCACCCGCGATAACCCGGCCGCTGTGGCCAATATTGTGAAGTCCTGGATCAGCGGTGATGCGCCGGCCTGATCTCAGGCCGCAGGAGCTACAAAATGTCCCAAACTGACGGCCTGCAAGACGCTGCCATTCTGATGATGTCCCTCGGTGAGCATGAGGCATCCGAGGTGTTCAAGCATTTGTCACCTAAAGAGGTACAGAAGCTGGGGGAGGCCATAGCCAAAACCAAGTCAATCACTCGTGACCGAGTGGACGACGTGATCGCCCGGTTCACCGGCGTGGCTGCGGCCCATAGCCTGCTGGTGTCGGATTCGGGCGATTATGTGCGCTCGGTCCTGAAGCGCGCGCTTGGGGATGACAAGGCTGCGTTATTGATAGACCGGATTTTGCAGGGTGGTGATGTCTCCGGCATCGAGAGCCTGAAATGGATGGACCCAGCGTCTGTTGCTGAACTTTTGCGCAATGAGCATCCCCAAATTGTGGCGGCCATTCTGGTCCATTTGGATTACGACCAGGCTGCAGATGTGCTGAAGTTTTTTACCGAACGTCAACGTAACGAGGTGATGCTGCGCGTGGCGACCATGGAGGGCATACAGCCAGGTGCTCTGAAAGACCTGAACGAAGTGCTCTTCAGGGTTTTGGCTGGTGGCGACAAGGTGCGAAAATCGTCTTTGGGCGGTGTTAAGACAGCGGCTGAAATGATCAATTTGATGGGAACCGTCATTGAGGGCGCTGTGATTGAGTCGATTCGCAACCATGACCCCGACTTGGCCCAGAAGATCATGGACAAAATGTTTGTCTTTGATGACTTGGTCAAGCTAGATGACAAGTCGATTCAAATGGTGCTGAAAGAAGTTTCTTCAGATGTCCTGATCGTGGCGCTCAAGGGCGCACAACCCGAGCTCAAGGAAAAAATTCTGGCCAATATGTCGTCACGGGCAGCAGAGACCTTGCGGGAAGACCTTGAGTCGCGCGGGCCCATGCGGCTGTCCGAGGTAGAGGCACAACAAAAAGAGATTTTGAAAATCGTGCGCCGCTTGGCTGACGACGGAACGATTGTGATCGGCGGCGGTGGCTCCGATGACGCCATGGTCTAAAGCATGCGCAACTACCTTCGTTTTATTCCCGGTGAGGAAGTGGGTGCAGTAGAGCAGTGGAGCTTCGAGCCGGTCGACACGGCGGCTGTGCTGCTTGCTGCGCAGGCCAAGGTGAACGATGCGGCAGTTGATCATCTGAAGGAGGAGTCTCTCAAGCAAGAGGGTTTCGCCGAAGGTTTCATTCAGGGAAAGGCGCAGGCTGCACTCGAGGCGGAGCGACAGATCACAGACTACATTGCCAATGAGGGGCAGAAAACGGCACGCGAATTTGCAGGCCTCTTTGCGGCTGCCCAAGCGCAAATGGCGGATGCCGAGCAGGTCATGGCCCGGGGTGTGCTTGATTTGGCGTGTGAATTGGCGCGCCAGGTTGTGCGCCGTGAGTTATCGATCAACCCGGACGCCTTGCAGCCGGTGATCAGGGAGGCTTTGGGTTTGTTGGCCGCAGACACCAGAAGCGCCGTGATCCGGGTCAATCCCCTGGACTGTGAGGTACTGGAGCCCGTGATCCAGAGCGAATTTTCGGGCTTGGCCTTGAATCTTCTGCCCGATGAAACAATGGGCAGGGGCGACTGTCTCGTGGAGTCAGCGGGAACGGTTGTGGACGGAACCCTTGAGAAAAGATGGGCGCGAGCCGTGGCCACGCTTGGACTTGAGTCGTCTTGGGAGGTACCTGTTGATGAGCATTGACGGCACCGAAAAGTGGGCGCTTTTTTTGACTGAGGCCAATAAGCGTGTCGGCAGTGGCAGCGGACTAGAGGTACGGGGCACGCTCACCCGCCTGGCGGGGCTGGTGTTGGAGGCCTCGGGGATTCGGGTACCTGTGGGCTCGCAATGCCTGGTTTCCATGAAATCCCAGGCGCCGGTGCTGACTGAAGTCGTGGGTTTCTCCAATGAGCGAGCTTTTTTGATGCCTGCAGGGGATGTGCATGGCTTGTCGAGCGGCGCCAGCGTCGTGCCCGCGCCTGCCTATATTGCTGTGCCGCGTTTGGGTGAGCGCAGGCAGACCGACCGTGCTGCAGGTTACGGCATGTTGCGCCTGCCCTTAGGGGATGGCTTGCTGGGGCGGGTCGTGGATGCCCATGGCGTACCCATGGATCGCAGGGGACCTGTTGAAGATGTGACTTCTCAGGCACTCGATCGGCAGCCCATCAATGCCATGGACCGCGCCCCAGTGCGTGACATGCTTGACACCGGCGTGCGCGCGATCAATGCATTACTGACCGTGGGTCGGGGCCAGCGAATTGGCTTGTTTGCGGGATCGGGTGTGGGCAAAAGTGTGTTGCTCGGCATGATGGCTCGCTACACGCAGGCCGATGTGATCGTGGTGGGCCTGATCGGTGAGCGCGGGCGTGAGGTCAAGGAGTTTATTGAAGATATTCTCGGCGACGAGGGGCGTGCCCGCTCGGTGGTGGTGGCCGCTCCGGCAGACGCCCCCCCATTGCTTCGGATGCAAGGCGCGGCTTATGCCACGGCGATTGCCGAGAGCTTTCGCGACAAGGGTCGGCACGTCTTGCTGTTGATGGATTCGCTCACGCGTTATGCCATGGCCCAGCGTGAAATCGCCCTGGCTATTGGTGAGCCGCCGGCCACCAAGGGCTACCCGCCGTCTTGTTTTGCAAAATTGCCGCAACTGGTGGAGCGAAGCGGTAATGGCTTGCACGGCGTGGGCTCAATTACTGCTTTTTACACTGTTTTGACGGAGGGCGATGATCAACAGGATCCGATTGCAGATGCGGCCAGAGCCATTCTGGATGGACACATCGTGCTGTCGCGTGCGCTGGCTGAGGCGGGGCACTTCCCGGCCATAGATATTGAGCAGTCGGCCTCGCGTGTTATGCACAACGTGGTTCCTAAATCGCATTTTGAGATGGCTCGACGTTTTCGGGCCATCAATTCTCGTTACGAAAAAGGGCGAGATTTGGTGCAAATTGGTGCCTATGTCGGGGGGTCTGACCCCGCATTGGACGAGTCCATCAGGCTACATGACGCCATGGCAGATTTTCTGCAGCAGGATATGTTTACTGCGTCCCCCCTGCCGGCCAGTGTTCACGAGATGACGGTGGCCATGAACCGGGAGCATGCCTTCTCATGAGTGCCATCAAAAGTCTACTTCTTGCGATTGATCTGGCCACCCGCAAGCGCGATCACGCGAGTCAGGTGGCAATGGGCGTTCAAAACGCGCAAATGTTCGCGCAGCAGCAGATGGGGCAATTGCAAACCTACGCGACAGAAACCGAAACGAGGTGGCAGGCTGCAGCGCAAGTCATGACAACCCCTGAGTTGATGCAACACCATTACCAGTTCATGGATCGATTGCATCAAGCGATTGGGCTGCAGGATTCGGCGCTGGAGAACGCAGCGCGAAAGACCGATGCTGCAAAGCGAATGGTGCTCGAGGCGGAGTTCCGGTTGGTCAATCTGAAGCAGCTGTTGAAAAAAAAGCAGGCTGATATGAATATCCTCGAATCCAGGCGCGAGCAAAAGCAGATGGATGAATTTGCAGCCATGCAGACCCGTCAAACAACGGGCGTCTTTTCCAATCGGAGCAGCCATGAGTATTGAAGGCAGCGGCACAGTCGCCGGTCACAAACCTGCGTCAGGCGACACCAGCCGCACAGGCAAAAGCAAAGGCGCGGCAGGCGGCACGTTGGACGCCTTGGGCGCTACTGGGGGTGGTTTTTCAGTGCTTCTGAATTCATTTGACTCGGATGCGATTGAAAAAGATGCCTTGGCGCAACAAATGGCGATGGATCAGCCTGCACCAGCGTTGCAACCGCCGGCAGATCCGCTGCCCAAGCTCTTGCCTCAGGATCTGCCGAATGACTTGCAACTCTTGTTGGCGCAGGCCAATGAAGTGTCGGTTGACAAGTCCACCTCGCTCCCGGCCGAGCCACTGGGAACCCAGCTGGCGGCTCCGGTGACCACGGTGGTCGGTTCAACTGCAGATTTCGCGACCGGCTCCATGCCAATTCCTTTCGCTCAGGGCAGGCCCACCAACCAACCCAAGCTGCCCGGGCTGGCGGGCCGGGAAGACTTTGCGGCACTGAATCGGGATGCTTCTGCTGCTATTGGTTTTTTGAGTCTTGTTGAACGACCGGCCACCGAGATCGCGGTGCCAGCGGACTTGTTGCTGGTCCAGCCGGGGCAAGGTACGCAGCCGCGTTCTTTGAAAAGCAGGGTCGCCGAAGGCTTGACGGGCGTCGGCAACGCAATGGTCGATTCGCGCCTGCAAGGTGCTTTAGCCTCTGCCGACGTCGCGAACCGTGAAACTGCGATGATGGGCGCTCTGGTTTTTGGTGGTTTTGCGGAAGGCTTGGCTCGTCCCGGAGATCGGAGCAGCGGCAAGCCTTCATTTGTGTTGGCTGGCTCGGGGGCGGAGGGAGTCTGGGGTCAGCCCGCTTTCCAAGCCGCGCCTGGGCCTGAAGCAACGAGTGTGGTGGCGGAGTCTGCGGCTCCCTCACTGGAGTCGGTGGTGGCTGACACCGTCAGTTATTGGGTTACGCAGGGCGTCAAGAATGCTTCACTCAAGCTTGATGGCTTTGGTGAGCACCCACTGGAGGTTAATATTTCAATGCAGGGCGGTGAGGCCCGTATTGACTTCAGGACTGATCAGCCTGAAATCCGTCAAATCCTTGAGGGTGCGATGACGCATCTGAAGGATCTTCTGGAGGGCGAGGGCGTGGTGCTGTCCGGTGTCTCAGTTGGCGCATCGGGGCAAAATGCAGCAGGTAGTCAGGATGGACGCGATCGTCCCGGTGTCCGTCAGGGCACTGTGGTAACAACAAAGACGTTGTCTTCGGATACCCCGAGACCTGTAAGTCTTCCGGCGGGCCGGGTTTTAGACCTTTTTGTATGAGAATCGGAAAGGCGCGGTAAAGCGCCTGTTCCCCCTGGCTAATTCCGATGTTGTTGCACGGCTTATCCTTAATAATGATTCGCAACATAACGTGTTTAAGGAGATAGAGTGGCTACGAAACCTGACGCAGCTAAGTCGGACGCTGATGGCGGCGCCAAAGGGGCGCCTAAAAGCAAAAAAATGCTGATAATTGTCGGAGGTTTGGTCGTGGTTCTTGCTTTGGCAGGCGGCGGCGCATGGTTTGTCCTGGCTAAGAAAGCCGCTGCCGCTGCTGCTGATGAAGATGTCGAAGAGGTGTCTCAGGTGGCACCCAAAGGTCCGCCAACGTTTCTTCCTTTGGACAGTATGGTGATTAACCTGGCTGACCCTGGGGGAGACAAGGTGGCGCAGATTGGTATTACGCTCGAGGTCATCGATGTGAAAGCGGTTGAAAAGGTGAAGGTCTACCTTCCGGCCATTCGCAGCGGCATCCTGTTGTTGATTTCCCAGCGAACCGCGGTGGACCTCCTGCAGATTGAAGGCAAAGAGAAGCTCGCAGCAGACGTATTGGCAGAGGCCCTACGCCCGTTCGGGGTTGGCGAAGATGTAGACCCCAAGGACAAGAAAGCTGTGGCGCGCGCGAAGAAGCTGGCGCAGGAAGCTCCTGTACGCGCGGTTTATTTTTCCAGTTTCATTGTTCAATGACCATGAGTCCGCAAGCCTCATATGAGTGAGTCGTTTCTTTCCCAGGAAGAGGTTGATGCCCTGCTTGAGGGGGTGACAGGCGAAAGCCAAAAGCTCGTTGAAGAAGAGCATGAACGGGGTGACGTTCGCGCTTACAGTATTTCCAGCCAAGAGCGGATTGTTCGAGGCCGAATGCCGACGATGGAGATCGTCAATGAGCGATTTGCGCGAAATCTGCGGGTCGGACTTTTCAACTTTATCCGGCGAAGCCCAGAGATTTCAGTCGGTCCGGTAACTGTTCAACGTTACAGCGCCTTTTTGCGAGAGCTGGCAGTACCCACTAATTTCAACATTGTTGCAATTCGGCCCTTGCGTGGAACGGGGTTGATTGTTTGCGAACCAGCACTTGTGTTCGGGGTTATTGACACGCTTTATGGTGGCATTGGCAAGTTTCAATCTCGGATCGAGGGGCGTGATTTTTCCGCTACTGAGCAGCGCGTGATCAACCGCATCATCGATGTCATCACGGACGAATACAAGAAGGCTTGGAGCGGGATTTATCCGCTTGAACTGGAATATCAGCGATCTGAAATGCAGCCTCAGTTCGCTAACATTGCGACGCCAAGTGAGGTGGTGATCTCGACATCGTTCCAACTTGAGATTGGTGAGATTACGGGCGCTGTTCATCTCTGCATGCCTTACGCATCGCTTGAACCCATTCGCGATGTGCTTTACTCTTCAACTCAGGGAGACTCCGTCGAGGTTGATCGTCGGTGGGTGAATGTATTGACTCAAGAAATTCAGGCCGCGGAGGTGACCTTGGTCGCTGAGTTGGCCCAGGCCGATGCGACAGTGGAGCAGTTAATGGCAATGAAACCTGGGGATTTCATCGAGCTTGATCGCAGGCAGAGAATCGAGATTACCGTCGAAGGGGTTCCGGTGTTCGAATGTCAGTACGGAACCCACAACGCAAAGTATGCTGTGCGGATAGAAAAGTGCTTGAGAGGCAATGACCTCAACTGGAAAGGATAGTGATATGGCAGAAAATGAAACACCGGCGGAAGACGACGGCTTGGCGGATTGGGCAGAGGCTTTGCTAGAGCAAAAAACCGCAGACGCTGGGCCGGAGACTGCGTCAGGTGGGGTCCTGTCTGGAGACTCCGCGCGCTCTTTTTCCTCAGCGTCTGGAGATGCTGCGATTACAGACATCAATCGGGTGCTGGACATACCGGTTCAATTGTCAGTGGAGCTTGGCCGCACCAAGGTGCCTATCAAGCACATTCTTCAGCTCGGCCAGGGATCTGTCGTAGAGCTGGATGCGTTGGCGGGTGAACCTATGGATGTTCTTGTCAATGGTTACCTGATTGCACAGGGCGAGGTTGTGGTGGTGAATGACAAGTTTGGCATTCGTTTGACAGACGTGGTGACTCCGTCCGAGCGTTTGCGCCGGGTCAGCAAGGGATGATGGCAAATGACAGAAACGCTGTTGACTGTAGGTCTCTTCGTTGTTCTGCTGGCGCTGGTGCCAGTAGCAATCAAGTGGTCTCAGCGTCGCTCGGTTGGGGGAGCCTCCGGCATGGCATCATCGCTGCGCGTGGTCTCAGCCGTGGCAGTGGGTCCGCACCAACGCGTCGTGACAGTAGAGGCGGGGCCAGAGAATGCCCGGATCTGGCTGGTACTCGGAGTCACTGCGCAATCCATCACATGCCTTCACAGTCTTCCTGCAGGACCAGTCGTGACTTCGAATGCGCCAGGCGCGGTCGTGGGTTCTTCTGTTGGATCTTGAAGCCGAGGTGCAATGGTGAGGCTTGAAAAATGTGATGAGCATGCCGCTTGGGCTTGGCTCATCAGGAGTGGCGGTGGTCTATTGCTCCTGACGAGCCAGTCGCTTGCTCTCGCGCAGACCGGTGGCCAGTTGCCACTGATTGTGGGTACCGGAGGCACCGGTATGAGCTTTTCGGTGCCTATTCAAACACTGCTCTTCTTCACCGCACTGTCATTTTTGCCAGCGGTTCTGCTTTTGATGACGGGGTTCACTCGGATTGTCATTGTGCTTTCTTTGTTGCGCCAAGCTCTTGGAACGCAGTCAGCACCGCCGAATCAGGTTGTTATCGGGTTATCCCTTTTCCTGACTTTTTTTGTGATGGGGCCTACTTTGGACAAGGTCTATAACGAAGCATATCTTCCGTACACGCAAAGTGCACTGCCTTTTGAGCAGGCGTTAGCCAAGGCCGAGGATCCCTTGAGGCAGTTCATGAGTAAACAAACGAGGCAGTCTGATCTGGCTTTGTTTGTTAGATTGGCTAAATTGGAGCCTGGTATCACCGCACAAAATGCCCCTTTGCGAGTGCTGGTGCCAGCATTTGTAATTAGTGAGCTCAAATCTGCATTTCAGATTGGATTCATGATATTGATACCTTTTCTTGTGATCGATATTGTTGTAGCCAGCGTCTTGATGTCGCTTGGCATGATGATGTTGTCGCCGGTATTGGTCGCACTGCCATTCAAGTTGATGTTATTTGTGCTGGCTGATGGCTGGAATTTGCTGATTGGCTCACTTGCCGCAAGTTTTGTCACCTGAGGATACTGAATGGATTCGCAAATGGTCTTGACCCTGGGCCGTGAGGCTCTGCTGATGATGCTAATGGTTTCATCGCCTGTGCTCGGTGTCATGTTGGTTGTTGGATTGGCTGTCAGCCTATTTCAGGCGGTGACTCAGATCAACGAGGCAACCTTGGCTTTTGTGCCGAAATTAGTGGCAGCCCTTGCCGTGTTTGCTGTTGCAGGTCCTTGGATGTTGAGTATGCTGGTCGACTACCTTCGTCGGACCATCGAATCCATCCCGGCGATGGTGGTTTGAGTCGCTCCGCAGTATTGTGATTTCGATATCGGAAGCCCAGATAATCGCCTGGATATCCCCCATCATTTGGCCTTTTTTGCGCCTGTTGGCTGTCTTTACCGCTGCGCCAATTTTTTCTTCCAAATCCATACCTACGCGAGTGAGGATCGCGTTGGCCCTGTTTATTGCCTTCGCGGCACAGCCAAGCTTGCAGGGGCAGCCAATAGTCAGTATTGTTGGCCCTGATGCATTTGGGGCAGTGTTGCAGCAAGTTGGTGTCGGCTTGGCGATAGGTTTCTCGATACGCCTTGTATTCGCTGCTGTGGAGTTGGCTGGCGAGGTGGTGGGCGCTCAAATGGGGCTCGGCTTTGCCTCCTTTTTCAACCCCGCATTGGGCACTCAAGCCAACGCAGTAGGGGGTTTTTTTGGGCACATGGCTGCTTTCCTATTTGTTGCAATGAATGGCCATTTGATAGTTCTTATGAGCGTGGTGAAGAGTTTTGAGGCCTTCCCGGTGGATCAGAACTTCTTGAAGGCCTTGGGGGAAATGAAACTCTATACGCTTGGCGCGGACCTGTTTGCAAGCGGATTGTGGATTGCCTTGCCAATGATTGGCATGCTCATGTTCGTCAATTTGGCACTGGGTATCGTGTCAAGGATAGCGCCGCAAATGAACATTTACGCGATCGGGTTTCCTATTACCCTGACCGTTGGTTTGATTGGCATCGCGGCGACGCTGCCCATGTTGGATCAACCATTCTTCGCGCTTATGGAGCGAGTCATTGAGATCTTCAACGGCCAGTAATTCGTCCAAGGAACTGAGTGTGGTGCTCCTTTTTTGGGAGTTTCAGGCGTATCAGCTACACAAGTTCGTTGCGAATAGCGTAGACGGTTAGCTCGGCATTATTCGAAAGTTTTAATTTTTCGAGTACTCGGGCTCGGTAGACACTGACGGTCTTGGGGCTCAACATCAGCTCCTCGGCAATGTCAGACAGGCGTCTTCCGGATGCTATTTTGAGCAGGGTTTGCAGTTCCCGCTCTGACAGTGACGCATGCAAAGTCTGATTTTCTGGTGTGTTGAGGCTTTCAACAAGCATATTTGCGACTACCGGGGTCACATATTTACGTCCCTGAGCCACCGTTCGAACGGCAGTGACAAGATCATGGGGCTCCCCTGCCTTGTTCAAATACCCTTGAGCACCAGCTCTAAGGCAGCGAATGGCATACTGGTCCTCCGGGTACATCGACACGATCAGCACTTTGACAAGGGAGTTGGCCTCGCGTAGGCTTGACAGCACTTCAAGGCCGCCACGCCCTGGAAGATTCAGGTCCAAGACCAACACATCACAGGGCAAAGCGCGCAGCGCTTCACGAACCTCCGCGTAACTTGCGGCTTCACCCGTCACCTGTATATCCACGGCTTCGGATAATGTTTCCCTGATTCCACGGCGAATCATGGCGTGGTCGTCACAAAGAATGACACGGATCATTTCAGTCCATTCCAGGCGTTATTTCAAGCGGCAAAAGAGGCACTGAAAGAATAATAGAGGTGCCTTGATCGAGATGAGTACTGACATCCAGCCAGCCACCAACCGTCTTGGCTCGTTCATGTAAGCCCCTCAACCCAAAAGACTTCGGTTTATCGAGTTGTTGTTGCGAGATGCCCTGGCCGTTGTCTTTGATCTCAAGCGTTAAGACATTCTCAGCGTCCGATATGTCAATGAGAACCTTATTGCACTGAGCATGTTTCGCAATATTCGTCAACGCTTCTTGAGCTGTCCTGTAAGCGGTCAATTCAACGGGTTTTGGCAAAGCGCCAGTCTCGGGCCTTGCGTGGACAACTGTCTCTATACCCGTGCGCTTTGTGAAATCTCCTGCCAGCCATTGAATTGCAGCTACCAAGCCCTGATCCAGTATTGCGGGCTTCAAGTTAAGCATGATGCGCTGGCTTGCCTCAATTGCATGCTGGAGCATTTCTGTGGCTGCGGCGACGTGATTGAGCACCGTCGGATCAACGGTGCGCCTGCTAATCCATGACAAGTCAAAGCGGACTGCGGCGAGAGAGCCACCTATATCGTCGTGAATTTCGCGTGCGATCGCCGTGCGCTCTTGCTCAATCGTTGTTTGCAAGTGTTCTGCAAAATCAGCCAAACGCCGTTCAGACAGCGCGAGTTCCATATCGGCGTCTTCCTTTTCACGTCGTACTTTGTGAATCTCTATCGCGCGGTGGATGGTTTGAGCCAAACGATTGAGATTGTCTTTTGCGAGGTAGTCGCTGATGCCCATTTTGATGGCAGACACCGCAGCAGGCTCACCAATTGCTCCAGACAAAAGAATGAAGGGCGTCAAGACGAGGTTGGAAGGGCCCGCTTGTTGCTGGAGGATCCGCCAAGCGTCCAGGGCAGTGAAACCCAGCAATCTGTAATCGGCAAGAATAGCGTCGAATTGAGAGTCTTTGATCAGCTGTTCAAAGCCATCGAGTGTCTCAACGCGCTCCAGTTCGAACTTTTCGCCCGACTTAAGTAAAGCGAGTCTGACAAGCTCATGGTCAGCAACGGAATCCTCCAAATGCAGAATTCGAATAGGGTGGTTCGGGGCTTCATCTGACAGTATCATCATCGGTGATATTGTCCATGATTAAGTTCAATCGGATGGGAAGTTGTCCTCATGGGCGCTCTCACTGATATTTTGGTGAAATTTCGCCTTCAGGTTGTCAAAAATTGTGGAATCCTGATAACCTAGAGACACTTAAGTGGTTTGGGGCCAGGAAGAGATCGTGGCCCAGCGAGGGCTGTAGAAAATTGGATACAAGCATGCAAACCAACCAGTCAAGCTCATCACTTCCGTCTGTGAAACTGCCTGTTATGTTGGTGGCAGAGTTGCAAGATTCGCTTCTGGTTGTAGTACATGACCTGGCTCGTTTGGATGTGCTTCTGGCGCACGCAATGGAAAATCTCTTGGATCGTTTCACGAGCGCGAGTGACGATCTGGCTGATCCTTTGTTGCTGGGGTCTCAGCAGTTGGACGTTGTTCGGAGCACTCTGCGAGCTGCTGTCACTGAGCTACAGTTCCAGGATATGGCTTCGCAATTGATCAGTCACACTTCCAAAATACTTCAGGGTTGTGCTTACCGGCTAGCGTCTGAATCCATGGGATCCGAGGACGGAGAGGCTGTCCCCTTTGTTGAGGACGTGCCTGAGCGACCGAACCCCGTGACGCAGGATGAAATGGACGCCGGATCCATTGAGCTTTTTTAGACATTTCCCATTAACAAAAAATTGTAGTAGTTGGAGCCTTACATGCCTTTAATACTCGCTGTCGACGACTCCCCGTCCATGCGCAAAATGGTGTCTTTTACCTTGACGGGAGCTGGTTATAAAGTGGTCGAGGCAGTCGACGGTGTGGACGCCTATGAGAAGGCCCAGGCTCAATCTTTTGATTTGGTTTTGACGGATCAGAACATGCCCAGGCTTGACGGCCTTGGCTTAACCCGAAAGCTCAGAGACCATCCCCAGTTCAAGACTGTTCCCATTCTGATGTTGACCACTGAGTCCAGCGACCTGATGAAGCAGGCTGGGCGTGCTGCCGGAGCCACGGGCTGGTTGGTCAAGCCCTTTGATCCGGCCCGACTGCTTGAGGTCATCAAAAAAGTGATCAAGTGACTCGGTTGAAGCTCTTGGTAAGACAGACCCGATATTTAGGAGACAGGCATGGCTGAAATACATCAAGATAGTGGCGGAGGTGGAGATTTTGACCTTAGTCAGTTTTACCAGATATTTTTCGAGGAAGCGGGCGAAAATCTTGATTTGATGGAGCAAATGCTCCTGAATTTGAATTTGGAGACAGCTGACGATGAAGAGTTGAATGGCATTTTTCGGTGTGCTCATTCGGTCAAGGGTGGGGCGGCGACGTTTGGGTTTTCCGATGTCGCTGAGTTAACGCATCAGATGGAGTCTTTGCTTGATCGGTTGCGCCGCCATGAATTGCAGCCAAATGCTTCGATGGTCGATGTTTTGCTAGAGTCCGCCGATGCATCGCGTGAATTGTTGGCACGTCACCAGGCAGGAGGCGAAGGGAATGTCACTCCAACGGGCGATCTTGTTCGTCGAATTAGTGTTCTAGCCTCAGGAGGTGCTCTTCCCGTTGTTGCGAAGAGTGGTGTACCTGACCAGCCTGTTCCATTTGCTCCTGGGAGCCCCAAGACCGAAGTTCTCCTTCAAGATGTCTCCCAGAACAAGCCAGCCAACGCGCTGAAAATTGTGCGTTCTCTTGAAATACACATCGGACCTCTGAATCACCCAGATCAGGCCGATGCAATCATGGAATTGTTTCGTGATATTCCTGGTCTGGGAAATATCAAAGCTCTTCACAGTAGCAGTCCAAATACTCGCGTCTTTGCTGTCGAGACATCCTCATCGGATGAGGACTTGGTGGATTTGTTTGCGTTTCACGTTTCCAAGGCTCAAGTTTCGATCAGGGACACCGCAGTGTCATTAGCCGAATTCGATGCATCTGAAAGCACGATAGGTTCACCTGCTTTCTATGCGGATGATCCACTGCCTGGAGCGCCACTTGCGGCTGCGCCAGGCTTTGGTTTCTTTGATGGGGCTCCGGGTGCTCCTGCCGCGCTGGAGCCCTCAGCATCTTCAGTAGCCGGGCCAGGTGCGTCCACCAAGCCGGGTGCAAAAACTGTTTCCCATGCTGCCCAGCCTGAAGCTGCAACCATCAGAGTCGCTATCAGTAAAGTGGATCAACTCATTAATCTGGTCGGGGAGTTGGTGATTACCCAAGCTATGCTGGCACAAAATAGCCGGGCCTTGGACCCAGCGCTTTATCAGCAGCTATTGACCGGCTTGACCGATCTTGATCGCAACACGCGAGATTTGCAGGAGTCAGTCATGTCGATTCGGATGATTCCGATGTCGGTCGTGTTTAGTCGTTTCCCGAGGATGCTTCGCGATCTCGCAGGCAAACTGGGCAAAAAAGTTGACTTTGTGACGCAGGGAGAAGCCACTGAATTGGACAAGGGCTTGGTTGAGAAAATCACGGATCCCCTAACCCACTTGGTACGCAATAGCTGCGATCACGGTGTTGAAATGCCAGAAGATCGGATGCGTTCCGGCAAATCTGAAATCGGAACAATCACCTTGTCGGCTTCTCACCAAGGGGGGTCGATCGTAATCGAGGTTCGCGATGATGGGCGCGGAATGTCACGTGAAAAAATTCTCTCAAAAGCGCGTGAACGCGGCATCGACGTTTCTGATCTGATGACCGACGCCGAGGTATGGCAACTGATTTTCGCCCCGGGGTTTTCTACTGCCGATGTCGTAACGGATGTATCCGGCAGGGGCGTGGGGATGGATGTTGTTAAACGCAATATTGCCGCCTTGAATGGCACCGTCGAGATAGATTCATCCGAGGGTCACGGCATGAAGGTGTCAGTTCGGCTACCGCTTACGCTCGCCATCATGGATGGTATGTCGGTCGGGGTCGGTAATGAGACTTACATTTTACCTTTGTCGTCAGTTGTGGAGTCATTCCAAGTCAAGTCCGACGCAATCAGCACGGTCGGCCAGGGAGCACAGTTGGTCAAAGTGCGAGATGAATACATGCCCGTCATTGAACTAGAAAAAGTCTTCCAGGTACCTCGTTTTGATTTTGACAAGTCTTGCGACATCATGGTGGTGGTTGAAGCCGATGGCAGTCGGGTCGCCTTACTTGTAGATGAATTGTTGGGTCAACAGCAAGTAGTCGTCAAGAATCTTGAGTCCAACTATCGAAAAGTGCCGAATATCTCAGGGGCAACTATTTTGGGTGATGGAAAAGTTGCACTTATTCTTGATACGGGCGCTCTGGTGCGTCGATCACGCCACTAGAGGGGAAAGTCATGAGCGTAAATAATAATACTGTTGAAGTACGGGAGTCCAGTGCCAGAGAGTACTTGACTTTCCGTCTTGATCAGGAGGAATATGGGATTGATATCCTTAAAGTGCAGGAAATTCGAGGATATGAGCCGCCAACTCGAATAGCGAATGCACCTAGCTTTATTAAGGGGGTCGTGAATTTGCGAGGTACGATTATTCCAATTGTTGATATGCGGTTAAAGTTTAACTGTGGGAAAGTCGAGTATAACTCTTTCACTGTAGTCATAATTTTAAGTTTGCGTAATCGAATTGTTGGTATTGTTGTTGACTCTGTCAGTGATGTTATGGAGCTCCCTGCGGAAAGCCTGAAGAGCGCTCCAGACGTCGATAGTGCTATTGTTAGTGATGCAGTTTTAGGTTTGGGGTCGCTGGGGGATCGTATGCTAATATTGTTGGATATTGAGAAGTTAATGTCTGGCATCGATATGGGATTAGCCTCAGATGTGCTTTGATTCGCGCTATTAAATTTAATTATCCAAATACTATTCGTCAAGAAAATTAGC
>CALRWE010000059.1:0-22501 GCA_943371745.1 Rhodoferax sp. OV413 | reverse complement strand
TGTGACAAGTGCGACCTTGGGGTGTGGACGATGCTGCTGCCGTTGCGAGTGGCGAAATGGTAGTTTCTATTGCCTGATACATAGCAATCAGATCACGCCAATCAGCACTCGGAAAGTGCCATTTTTCGGGCAGTGCTCAAACATGCGTGGTCAGAGGCACCGCCAAAGGCTCGCCAGCGCCGGGGCCACAACGCAGCACCCGCCCCCGCTGTCACCCCCACGACATGCGCCCGGGCCCCATTGGGGAGTTGAGACAACAGCATGAAGACGACCTCTGGAAATGGATAACCCGCACGGGATGAGTCCCAAGGCAAATGAAAGTTCATAGAATTTAGACACCCACGGCGCGCACGTGCAGCGGTGGGACCTCTTCAGCGGGTCAGCGCCTGCCACAAAGCCGCGCCGCTGAGCGCAGGCTGCGTGCCCGCCTCGGCGGCGCGCATCAGGGCTACCATGCGCGCATTGGCCGGGGCATTGAGCCCCAGCGAGTGCGCCAGCTTGACCACCGCGCCGTTCAGGTAATCGACCTCGGTGCGGCGCCCGGCCTGCAGGTCTTCCCACATGGAGGAGCGTGCCTGCGGGTCAATGCGCAGCATGGCCGCAGCCACCCGCGTGAAGAGTGCATCAGGCAAGCGCAGAAGCGTGGGCAGCAGGCCTGGCCCCACGCGCGCCACCTTGGCCGGGTGAATGCCGGCCGCGCGCAAGACCGCCCGCGCCTCGTCAATCAACAAGGCCAGGCAGCGCCGATAGGCGCGCTGCGACAGCTCGGTTTTCAGGGGCAGGCCAGAGATCGCATTGACCGGGTTGTTGAGGTTCAGCAGGAGCTTGCCCCATTGCACGGCAGCAAAATCAGCCCGCTCCACCAGCGGCACCTGTGCCGTGCTGAAAGCCGCATGCCAAGGGGCCAGGGCGGGTGAAGCCTCCACCATCATCTCGCCCTCGGTGCCCCGGTGCAACCCACCTTCAGGCAGTTGCACCACATTGAACGGCACCATGCCGGCCAGTACGGTCCAGTCTGGCAAGGCCGCGCGCAAGGTGTCGGCGTTGCCAATACCGTTTTGCAAGCTGAGCACGGTCGCCGCAGGCCGGGCGTGGGCACGGATGGTTTGCGCGGCGGTGGCCGTGTCGGCGCTCTTGACGGTGACCAAAATCAAATCGGCCGTGGCCAGCGCGGCAGGGTCTTGCGTGTAAGGCACCTGATCAGGCGTGAGCTGGCTGCGGTGGCCATTGAGGTCGGTGAGCGTCAGGCCATGCCGGGCCACGCTGGACTGCATGCGGGCCCGCCCGATCAGCACCACATCGGCCCCGCTGGCCAGTAACGCACCGCCCACATAGGCACCGATCGAGCCAGCGCCAAAGATTGCAATGTTCATAAGGTCAATCGGTGTTCAGTAACTGATACGCAAGCGCCGGTAAAGAAAGCTCAGCACAAACAGCGGGCCGATGAGAAGGAAGCGCAGGTCGTCAAAGAAAGACGGCTTCTTGCCCTCGATCTTGTGCCCGACGAACTGGCCGATCCAGGCCACCACAAACACACCCACAGAGATCGGCAGCACCTGGGCCTGCGGCAACACGGTCAGCACCCACAGCATGGCGCCTGACATCAGCAACATGCCCACGCCAAACGAACTTGAGAGCGTGAAGTAATACCCCAGCGACAACAGCATGACCGCCACCGCCGCCAAGGGATGCAGCGCCCAGATCAGGCCCAAAAATGAAAACACGATCACCGGCACGCAAATGAAATGAATCACCTCATTGGTGGGGTTGCGGTGGCTTTCAGCATAGATCGAAATCAGGCGGTCAACCGGCCTTTGGGCATCTTGGGGCATCGCTTTCTCTTGCATAGTCATCTCCTGTTGTGATGGTTTGAATCAGATCATTTGATACCAGGCCACGCCTTGCGCGTCCAGCGTGCGCCGGGCCTCGCCTCGGTGCACCAGGTAGTTCAGGCAGGCGATGCTTTCGCCTGTGGCCAGGTTGAGCAAACCGCCATCGGTCTCCTCGATGACGCGGCCGAACAAGGCAACAAACACCTGCACCGCACGGCAGGGTTCCTGCAGCGTTTTGCGCAGCCGGTCCAGCGTACGGTGCTGGGAAGCGGCCAGGTAGTCCAGCCGGGCGTGCAGACCGCGAAAGCAGTCGTTGTGCGAGGGCAAAACCAGCACATCATCGGACACCTCACGCTTGAGCTTGTCCAGGGACTCCAGCCACTCCCGCATGGGGTCGGCGTCGGGTTCGGTGGGATGCACCGACACATTCGACGAGATGCGCGGCAGCACCTGGTCGCCCGAGATCAGCAGCTTGAGGTCTGCACAATACAGGCAGGCGTGCTCCGGCGAATGACCCGTGCCCACAATCACGCGCCAGCTGTGGGCGCCAATGCGAATTTGCTCACCATCCACCATGCGCCGGTAACTGTCGGGCAGGGCGTGGATGTATTTGCCAAAGTTGCCAAAACGGGCCTGGTAGTTTTCAATGGCTGCATCGCTCCAGCCGGCCTGGCGGTAGAACATGACGGCGTCGGCGGGCGCCTCGCGGCCCGAATCCGCCGTGAGCACGCGGCAGTTCAGGTACTCCATACGGGTCATCCACAGGCGGCATTTGAACTTGCGCGTGAGCCAGCCGGCCATGCCGATGTGGTCCGGGTGCATGTGGGTGGCAAACACCCGGGTCAAGGGGCGCTGGTCATCGCTGCTGGCAAACAGCGCGCGCCAGGCGGCCAACGTCTCATCGGTGCGCATCCCGGTGTCGACCACGGCCCAGCCGTCTTCGTCCGCCAGGCCCCAGACGTTGATGTGGTTGAGCGCCATGGGCAAAGGCATGCGCATCCAGACTACACCGGGCGCGACCTCCAGCACCTGGCCCGGATCGGGCGGGGTCTCAAACGGATAAATCAGCGTGGGCTTGTCCAGCCGTTCTCGGGGCTGGGGGGTATCGGTCAGGAGGGTCGGCATGTGCGTGTTGGGGAGGTGGACGGTTATACGAAACGAGTTTTTACATCGTAGCGCGTGTGGGCCGCTGCGCTTGGGAGACAGTCAGCGGGATCATCGCTATGCTTTTTTACATACAAAGCCAACAGATCCATCGGCCAGGAGCTTTATTGTTATAAATCATCGTGCCATAACGCCCCCGATGCCCGGACTTGATATGTCGCAATTGACACAAGACATTTCCACGGATCATTGGACCGATGCACAAGCGATGCCGGGTCTGGCGATCTGTGGTTTTTTGTGCAGTTCACTGATCGCATGGAGGGGAGACGTCATGAGGTTTTTTCTGTTTGAGCGACAAGCTGACGCGCACATCCGCAAGTCGCGCGAGTTCCTTGAAGAGGCCAATGTGCGGCGGGTGGAGCACCAGGCGGCGGCCGAGCACCACAACGCACTGGCCGAGATGTACGCCTGCCGGATCGCGCGCATTCAGGCAGAGATGGGGCCGGCGTTTGGGGTACATGCAGCCGTGGCGCCAACGGTGGACGAAGCGGTGAGCGAGGCTGTTCGCCCCAAGCTGGATTCGGTGGTGAATTACCCCTATCCGCCCCGGGCCGCACACGCCTGAGGGCGAAAATGCTCGTTTGGGTACGGCGGGCCCAGGTCCCGCCATCGGCCGGCCTGTCCCCCATGTTTGCACGGGCTCGGGTGCCATGCTCTATATTGGCTGGCTTCACACCGCCCAGAGCACCACCCCATGTCTGTAAATCATTCCCCCGCCTCAACAACCTCGTCCCCTGCCAGCCCCTTTGAAGTCCTCCCGCGCGACCTGTCGGCTTACCGCCAGGGCAACACGGGCATTGACTATGTGCACCGCTTTGAGTCAGGCCGCCCCGGCCCGCATGTGCTGATCAACGCGCTGACGCACGGCAACGAGTTCTGCGGCATGGTGGCGGCGACCCATTTGCTCGACACCGGTGTGCGCCCACTCGTGGGCACCCTCACCGTGAGCTTTGCCAATGTAGAAGCCTATGAGACCTTCGATCCGGCCCAGCCATTTGAGAGCCGCCAGATCGTGCATAACCTCAACCGGGTCTGGTCCAACGAGTGGCTCGATAGCCTGGAGGACAGCCCCGAGTTGCGCCGCGCGCGCGTGATGCGCCCCGTGGTGGCGCAGGCCGACCATTTGCTGGATATTCACTCCACCAGCCAGGACGTGGCGCCCTTCTGGGTCTACCCCGCCTTTGCCCGCAACAGTGCGGCCGCGCTGGCCATTGGCACGCCCGCCGTGCATCTGGTGATGCCCGGCGGGCTGGGATCGGGTACGCCCGTGATCCAGCACGACCATTTTGGTGAAACGGGCGGGCGCGGTGCGGCCATGGTGGTGGAGTGTGGCCAGCATTTTTTGAGGGCCAGCGGCGATGTGGCGATTGATGTGGCTCGGCGCTTTCTGGCCCACTTTGGCCTGATCGCCCAGGAGCCGGCTGTGGCACACGAGGCTGCGCGCCGTTTTGAGTTGCTGCAAACCTACGTGATCAAGACGCCGGACTTTGCCTTCACCCGGCCCTGCGTGGGCTTTGAGGTGTTTGCCAAAGACGAGCTCATTGCCACCGACGGCCCGGACGAGGTCCGCGCGCCCTGCGACGACTGCACCATCCTCATGCCTGCCCGGGTGTCGGTGGTGGGGCGCGAGGGGGTATACCTGTCGCGCCCGCTGGCTTGAAGACGAGGCTCACACCCGCGTCAACAAAGTGCAGGCGCTGTGTGTGCAAGCGCACTGATCGATTCACGACGGCTTCCTAACATGGGGTTGCAGGCCAATCACTGGCTTGCAACCGAAGCATCCGCTTTCATTTTTCAGGAACCCATCATGAACAAAAATCAAGTCAACGGCACCGTCAAAGACCTCACCGGCAAAGTTCAGGAGGAGGCCGGCAAGTTGGTTGGCAACAAGGAGCAACAAGCCAAGGGGCTGCTCAAGCAGGTTGAAGGCAAATCGGAAAAAGCGTTCGGTGACGCCAAAGAAGTCGTCAAGGATGCGGTGAACAGGTAAGAGAGCGTCAGGTGCGCGCAGCCAGTGCCAGCGTGGCCAGCTGCACGGCACCTGACGCTCTCTTACCCGTTCACCCAAATTATCAGTGGCGCACTAGGCATTGGCTAGCACACTGGCCAGCGCCACCGGGCCATTGAATTGCAAGGTGAAGAACTGGTCTTCTTCGATGCGGCTACTACTGTCGGGCCAAATGTTAAGCACAAAGGGGCCGCCGCTCTGGAACTGGAAGGTTTTGGGGCCGCTCAGGTCCACCCCCTTGACCGACCTCAGGCCCGGCCGGACTTGCGCGGAACACGCCACGCCCGGCGGCAGGTCGGCTGCAAAGTCAAACACCCATTCACGGTCGCTGGTCCATCGGCCCGCGCCTTGGGTCGCCTGGGCATCGCTGCAACTCAAGCTTAAGGGGGCGGGGGACTGGGCATCGCCAAAGTTGACGGCACTCTCGTCAAAGCGAACCACCAACTGCCGAATCTGCGCCACCTCGCCCTGTGGGGACAGGCTTTTGACCTGAAAGGCCTGCGCGCCTAACGACGCCAGTGCCAAAGTTATGGCGGGCAGTATGTTCGGAATGTGCATGCGGGCCTCCTGTGGGCTCGCAAGCGTAGCGCAAAGCGCGAGTGAACGACCGGATCGTTACCCGCGCCCGCCGCCCAGATGGCGAATCGGGTGGCTACTTGGTGCGCGCGGCGATGGCGGCTTCGGCCTTCTTCACCAGGTCAGCGCCCACCGTAGTCTTCCACTTGTCATACACCGGGCGGGTGGCCTTGATGAAGGCATCGCGCTCGGTTGGGGTCAGAGATGTGACGGTCACGCCCATGGCCGCAATGTCCTTGAGCAGTGGCTTGTCCGCCTCTACCAGCCCCTTGCGCGCCACGACAATCTGTTGCTTGCCCGAGTCGATGGCGGCCTGGCGCACGACGGCCTGGTCGGCCGGTGTCCACGAAGCCCAGATCTCCTTGTTGACCACAAACACCAGCGGATCAGCCACATAGCCCCAGGTGGTCACAAACTTCTGGCCTACGGTGTGCATCTTGAGGATGGTGAACAGGAACAGTGGGTTCTCCTGACCGTCTACTGCACCGCTGGACAGCGCCGGTTGCGCGTCGGCCCAGCTCATTTGCGTAGGGTTGGCGCCCATGGCGCTGAACATGTCGGAGAAGATGGGTGAGCCGACCACGCGAATTTTCATGCCCTTCAGGTCTTCCGGCGACTTGATCGGGCGCTTGGAGTTGGTCAGCTCGCGGTAGCCGTTTTCGCCCCAGGCCAGTGGCACCACGCCGGATTTGTCCAGTGTGGCAAAAATCTTTTTGCCCACGTCGCCCTGTGTCAGGGCGTCAATGGCGGCGTAGTCGGGCATCAGGAAAGGCAGCGAGAACAGGTTGAGTTCCTTAACCTGGGGCGACCAGTTGATGGTGGAACCCACTGCCATGTCAATCACGCCCTGGCGCAGCGCGCTGAATTCACGCGTTTGGTCGCCTTGAATCAGCGAAACACCGGGGTACAGCTTGATGTTGATGCGCCCCTGCGTGCGCTCCTTGACCAGGTCGGCCCAGACCTTGCCGGCCTGGCCCCAGGGCGTTGGTGGACCGAGCACCAGTGACATTTTGTATTCGGCCTTGTACGCCGTTTGCGCGGTGGCAGCCAACGGGAGGGCGCCCAGCGTGGCGGCGGCCACGAGGCCGAGAAGGGTTCTGCGTAATTTCATGGTTTAGGTCTCCTTTAAAAAACTAAAAACTGTCCGCTTTAGTAGCCCAGTTGGCGCGGCAACCACAGAGCGAGCTCTGGCCAGATGATGACAGCCACCATCACCAGGAACATCGAAAACAGCATCCAGCCAACCCAGCGCACGGTTTCTTCCATGCGCACGCCGGCAATGCGGCATGAGACCATCAGATTCACCGCCAGCGGCGGGGTGAACTGGCCCAGCGCAACCTTGAGCGTGAGGATCACACCAAACCAGACCGGATCCCATTTGTAAAACTGCACGATGGGCCACAAGAGCGGCACGAAGATCAAAAAGATCGAGACGCCGTCAAGGAACATGCCCACCGTGATCAGCATCAGAATCAACAAGGCCAGTACACCGTATTCGCCCAGACCTGAATTGACAATGGCGTTGGTAACCGGATCGATCACCCCCAGCGTGGAGAGCGAATACGCAAAAATTCCTGCCAGTGACACCACCAACAAAATGATGGCCGACAACTCGCCTGATTCGCGCAGGATGACAAAGAGGTCTCGGACCTGGATGGTGCGATGAATCACCATGCCCACAAACAGCCCGTAGAAGACAGCCACCACGGCTGCCTCGGTTGGCGTGAACCAGCCCGCCCGCATGCCACCCAAAATCAGCACCGGTGCCGCCAGTCCCCAGGCGGCTTCGCCCAAGCTCTTCCAGAACGCAGGGCGTGGCAGGCTCGACTCCAGCGCGCCCATCTTGTGCTTGCGAGCCAGCCAGACGGCTGGCACGATCAGGGCAACGCCGGCCATGATGCCCGGAATCATGCCTGCGGCAAACAACGCCGGTACGGACGCACCCGGCACCAGAACCGAGTAGACGATGAACGCCACCGAGGGGGGAATCAGGATGTCCGTGGCCGCTGCAGCGCCCACCACACTGGCTGAGAACGCTGGTGGATACCCTGCGCGAGACATGGCGGCAATCATCACTGCGCCCACGGCGGCGGCGTTGGCCGGACCGGAGCCGGAGATGCCACCTAAAAACATGGCCACCAAAATTGCCACCATGGGCAACATACCGGGGCCGCGCCCCACCATGGCCACTGCAAAATTGACCAGCCGCAGCGCCACGCCAGAGCGATCAAAGATCGAGCCGACCAGTACAAACATCGGGATCGCGAGCAGGGGATATTTACCCAGGCCGGCATAAAAATTTTGCGGCACGGCCAGCAGGCCGAACCATTGGGCATCGACATTGGCCAGCGCAATGCAGGCGGCACCGGCCAGTCCCAGGGCTGCGCCGATGGGCACGCCCATCAGCATCATGGCGATGAAGCCGACAAAGAGGAGCGTGGGAATCATGCGCGACGTCCCCGACGAATGAACAGGCCCAGCGCACGCCCGGCAATCGCCACCGACATCACAGGCAGCCAAATGGTGTACCACCATTGCGGCACGCCAATGCCCGGTGAAGTCTCGCCATAGCGGTAATCGTCCCACACCACGCGCGTGCTCAGCACCGCAATCAAGGTGAACAGCAGGACGACCATCATGGCGCCAAAGCGGGCCAGTGCCCGTTGGCGTGCCGGGGACCCGCTCTCTGCAAAATACTCAATGCGGATCTGCCGGTTGCGCGCCACCGAGGCCGAGCCGGCCACCAGGGCCAGCACGATCATCAGGAAAACCGAAAACTCCTCGGTCCAGGCAAATGACTGACTGGTGAAATAGCGCACCAGCACGTTGGCAAAGGTGATAGTGGCCAACAGGCCCATCACAATGACAGTGAGCCAGTCCTCAATTTTGAGTGGCACGACCGTGATTTCATCTTGTGTGCAAGGTTCCGGCACTTCAATCGGCAGGTGGGTAGGCTCGTGGGGTAAATGCATGAATGATCCTGAAAATAGTATAGACCCCAAGCATCGCTTCTGGCGGTGTAAGCGACCTTAGTTGCCCGCCCGGCTCTGCAGCAGAGCGCGCGCTGATGCCACCACCGCCTCAGCCGTGATGCGCGATTGTGCTTCGAGCACCGGTGCGTAACCGACCGGAATGCGCGGCGCGCCTAGTCGCTTGATGCGGCAACCAGTCGCCTCGGCCGCTGTGGCGGCCACTTCGGCGCCAAAGCCAGCGGCCTGCACTGCCTCGTGCACGACCAGAAGATGCCCGGTTTTTGTGCATGACTGCAGCACCGCCGCCCGGTCCCAAGGCCAGATGGTGCGCAAGTCAATCAGTTCGACTTCGATGCCTTCGGCAGCGAGTTGCTCGCAGGCTGCGGCGCACACCTGCACTTGTTTGCTCCAGCTCACCAGTGTGAGGTGCTGTCCCGCGCGCAGAATTTGGGCCTGCCCTAGCGTGACTGTGTGCGAAGGATCGACTTCGCCGCTCAGGCCCCACAGCGTTTTGTGCTCCATATAGACCACAGGGTCACCGCTGCTCAGCGCTGCGCGCAGCATCGAATAATTGTCCTGTGGCGTGGCCGGACAGACCACCACGACACCCGGCAAGTGGGCAAACCAGCTCTCAAACGACTGCGTGTGTTGGGCGGCCGAAGCGTCCCAGATGCCAATTGGCATACGCACCACCATGGGCACGCGTCCCTGGCCGCCAAACATGAAGCGGTTCTTGGCCGCCTGATTGACAATTTCGTCCATGCCGCACAGGGCAAAGTCGACCACCCGCATTTCCACCACCGGTCGCAGTCCAGCCAATGCCATGCCAACGCCGGCGCCCAGAATGGCGGCCTCGCTGATGGGGGTGTCAATGATGCGCTGCGGGCCAAAAAGTTGTTGTAACCCCTTGTACTGACCAAAAATGCCGCCTCGCCCCACATCCTCGCCCACCACCACCACATTGGCGTCGGCTGTCATTTCGTTTTGCAACGCGAGCACGGCGGCTTCGGCGTAAGTCATCAGTGCCATTGTCCGGCTCCCAGGGTTTGCACGTCGGTGAAAGCGGCGGCCGCCTCAGGCCACGGCGCGGCATCAGCGACCCGCACTGCGTTGGCCACTTCAGCAGAGGCTTGGCGCTCGATCTCGTCAAGTTGTTCGGCGGCGGTGTCCGGCAGCGACAGGTACTGCACACGGGCGCGCGCAATCGGGTCTGTCTTCAGGGCATCTTGCAACTCATGCGGGTTGCGGTAGGCCGCCAGGTCCACCGAGACGTGGCCTTTGACACGGTAAGTGATCGCGTGCAAGAGCCTTGGCCCGGCGCCGCTGCGCACTTCGGCGACCAGCGCTCCAGCCGCTGAATGGACGGCCAGTACATCGTTGCCATCCACCTTGACGGCGGCGATGTCAAGGCTCAGGGCACGCGCCGAGGCGCCATCGCCCGCGGTCATCGGACCACTCGCGGTAGTGGCGCTCCAGCGGTTGTCTTCACACACAAACAGCACTGGTAATTCGTAGACGCGCGCCCAATTCAGCGCCTCCAGAAATGGGCCACGGTTGATCGCCCCATCGCCAAAAAAGCACACCGTGATGCCTTGGCGTTGCTGCAACTTTTGGGCGTGGGCCGCACCCACGGCAATCGGCAGGCCAGCGGCCACCACCCCGTTGGCGCCCAGCATGCCTACAGAAAAATCGGCGATGTGCATCGAGCCTCCCTTGCCGCCATTGACGCCGCTGGCCTTGCCAAACAACTCGCTCATCATGCCCTGCAGGTTGGCGCCCTTGGCCAGGGTATGGCCGTGGCCGCGGTGGGTGGAGGTGAGGTAATCGTCTGGTCGCAGGTGGGCGCACACGCCAGCAGGCACGGCTTCTTGTCCGGTCGAGAGGTGCAGCGGGCCGCGAACCTTGGCGCTGCCATCGGCCGACTTGCCATAGGCGCTCACGCCGCCCTGGCTGGCGGTCTCGGCGGCATTCTCAAAAGCGCGGATGCGAACCATCATCCGGTAGAGGTCCGCTAGGGGTTGAATATTTTTGTTCAATGTGTCTCCAACAAGTCACAGTCGTCAGTGCATGTCTGGCGCATTGTAGGGCGCTGAAAATCAAAGCTCCTGCGTCTCGCGGCACCTGGGTGACAGACCGTTGGTACGGTCGCTACGCCGGTCAAATTGACCGATTAAGCTGATTCGGGGTCGCGCAAACGCCGCATTTGCGTGCGCTGGTATGTGGCGTATCCGCTAAGCCTGCGCCATGTGGGGGAAATGATGCAGGAGCGCGGTGTATTTGTTGACCACACCACGGTGCATCGCTGGGCAATCAAAATATTGCCGGTTCTGGCGACAGTTTTTCGCAAGCGCAAACGTTCCGTGGGCTCAAGCTGGCGAATGGACGAAACCCATATCAAAGTGGCAGGGCAGTGGAAGTATCTTTATCGGGCCGTTGATCGCGCCGGTGATACGGTTGACTTCCTTCTCACCGCCAAGCGAGATTTGGCTGCGACCCGGCGGTTCTTGGAGCGTGCTATCAACCTGCACGATGTGCCAGAGAAGATCACCATTGACAAGAGCGGCGCCAACACGGCCGCCATTGAAAGTATCAAGGCTTATGCCTGTGTTGACATTCTGATGCGCCAGAGCAAATACCTCAACAACATCGTCGAGCAGGATCACCGGGCCATCAAGCGGATCACCCGACCAATGCTAGGGTTCAAGTCATTCTGGAGCGCTCGAATCATCATCGCCGGGATCGAAACGATGCACATGATCAAGAAGGGGCAGATGAACTGCCCCGCCAGATCAGCTACGTCCGCAGCAGACCAGTTCTATGAATTGTCCTTCTGATCAGATGAGCGTCAACGTGCCTTTTCGCAACCGCCAATCCTTAATGCAACAAAACCAATAAGACGACCTCAGGTGCGCGCAGCCAGCGCCAGCTCAGCCATCTGCACGGCACCTTTAAAACTGCGGGCGCCGCCAATGAACAGGTTCAGGTGGCAAAACACGCCATCGGCCACACCACTCACAGCGGCCAGTTCCGTGTCACGCAAGCCGGCCCAGCGCTCAGGCAAATCCATGCGGGCCGTGAACGAACCGGCCTCAACGGGCACGGTTTTGATCTGGTACTGGTCGCCCTCGGAATCGGGGTAGACCACAAACATCACCTCGGGCATCTCATGCACCACCACGTGTGTCCAGGGCATGCCGCCCTCATTCAGGTGCAACACCCGGCCCTCCAGCAGGCGCGGCGCGTTGCGCACGGTCTCCATGGCGCGAAGTTGCGCGACCTTTTTGCTGATGGCATGGTCCAAAAACTTGCGCGTGATGGCAATGGCCTCGCGAAAGCGGGTTTCCAGCAGCTGTGCTTTGGCGGCCAGGTCAAGGCCTTTTTCTTCCAGCCAATGGGTGTTGAGTTGCGCAATCAGGCTTGAGAGGCCAAAGATGCCCGGCGCCACATCGCCCTGACCGGTGTCCACAATATCCAGGTACTGCACCAGCGAATGGTCGATGGAGCGCACGATCTCGGCCACGGCGGGCTCGTCCAGGTTCTGACCCTGGGCGCTGGCCCAGGCATTGACATACGCGTGGCCAAAGGCACTCCACACCAGGCCCGCGCTGGCGTAGCCCACGCCGGGCACGGTGGTGCCGTCCAGTTCATGGGCGGGGCGTGCGCCTTCAAAGCCGCGTTGGTGATGGTCGAAGCGGCCGGCGGCAGCGTCCCAGGTGCCGCCCACATCCACCACGTAGTCGGCGGTGTCAATCAGCGCTTGTTTGCGGGTGCGGATCAGGGTGTGCGATGGGAAAACGCCCATCAGGACGCCTACGCCAAAAACGTCGTCGGCATGGAAGGTGCCACTGTGCGTGGCGATGGTGATCAGGGTTTGGGTCATGGGGGGATTCTAGGGAACTGCCCCGCAAGCCGGGTTCAGCCTGCATCTGACCGGGCTTCATCTATTTTTAATAGCAGCCAAGTCAATCAAAACGAAAGCTAGAGCCTGATTTGGCTCAAATCAAAGCCCGCAACCCCGCAAAATCAGGCCCACCACATGCTCGGTGGCCGTGGCGTGGTCTTGCGCGCTCAACTCGGTGCGATCCAGCACGGCGCATACCTGCACGTCAAAGTCGGCATAGGTTTGCGTAGCGGCCCAGATGGTGAAAAACAAATGCACCGGGTTCACTGCGGCCATGCGGCTCTGACTGATCCAGCCCTGGATGACGGCGGCTTTGGTGGTCACCAGGTCACGCAGTTCGGTGGCCAGCAGGGTCTTGACGACCGGGGCGCCGTGCAGCAGCTCGTTGGCAAACACCTTGGAGGCGTGCGGGCGCTGCCGGGATAGCGCCATCTTGGCGCGAATGTAGGCCTCAATGGCCTGGCGGGGGTCGGCGTCCGGGGTGATGACGCCAGAAGGCGACAGCCAGTCTTTCAGGATACGCGCCAGCACGGTGCGGTACAGCTCCTGTTTGGCGCCAAAGTAATAGTGCAGGTTGGCCTTGGGCAGGCCGGCGGCCTCGGCAATGGCGGCCATGGTGGCGCCGCCAAAGCCGGCACCGGCGAACACACGCTCGGCGGCGGCCAGAATCAGGGCTTCGTTGGCCTGGCGGATCTGGCCCTTGGACGCGTCCTCTTCAGGATCAGAAGCGCGGGTGGTTTTGAGGGGCGTCATGGTCCGGGGAGTTGAAAATCTGGTGAAACACCACGGGCCCTGAGTGGCGTTGCGGCGCGCTCGTCATCCCGGACCCACGGTCCGGGATGACACATGCTTATTTGCGAGCGGCTTCCCACACAGCGTGGGTGTAGGCCGCTTTGCCCGGGTCTTTCTTGATCACAGGGGAGCTGCCGGCGGCCAGCAAGACCTTCACGGTGCGCTCATAGGCGGCGGGCTCCAGGTAACCCATCTTGGGTGTGCTGGCAGTGGTGATCAGCTTGGCCACATTCTCCATCTGGCGCTTTTGAACCTTCTCGGTGGCGCTGCCCGACATGTCGGCAGCCACCACAATCTTGGCTGCACCGGCGGGGTCTTTCACGGCGTCGTTCCAGCCCCTGAATGTGGCCTTGAGGAACTTGCCCATGCGCGCCACAAAGGCGGGGTCTTTGAGTTTGGACTCCAGCACATACAGGCCGTCTTCCAGAGAAGCCACGCCCTCTTTTTCATAGAAGAAGGTGACCAGGTCGCTCTCTTTGACCCCCGCGTCCACCACTTGCCAGTACTCGTTGTAGATCATGGTGGAGATGCAGGCGGCCTGGTTTTGCAGCAGCGGGTCGACGTTGAAACCCTGCTTCAAGATCTTGATGTCGCTGTCTTTGTAGCCCAGTTTGGCCATCCAGTTCAAAAACGGATATTCATTGCCGCCGTACCACACGCCCAGGGTCTTGCCCTTGAAGTCCTTCGGGCTGGTCACACCGCTGGCCTTTTTGCAGGTGAGCATCAGGCCGGACTGGTTGAAGACTTGGGCGATGTTGACCAGGGGCACACCGGCTTCGCGCGCGGCCAGGGCGTCGGGCATCCAGTTCACCACCACGTCGGCCTGGTTGCCGGCAATCACCTGCACCGGCGAAATGTCGGGGCCACCGGGTTTGATGGTCACATCCAGCCCAGCTTCCTTGTAGTACCCCTTGGCCTGGGCCACGTAGTAACCGGCGAACTGGGCTTGCGGCAGCCACTTGAGCTGCACAGTAACCTTTTCCGCGGCATGGGCGCCGACGCTGGCGGCAACACCGCACACAGCCAGTACCGCAGCCATCAGGCTGCTGGTGATCTTGGGAGAACGAATCATGGAAAGCTCCTTGGGGTTAGGGAAAGAAGAAACAACACAAAACACATTTAACCTTCTCGCACCGAAGGGTGCCAGAAAGCCGCACGCCGTTCCACTTGCACCAGCACGGCGTACATCACCGAGCCGGTCACGGCGGCCACCACAATGGCACTCCAGACCAGCGGCATGTTCATGCGGGAGGCCTCGGTGGAAATACGAAAGCCCAGGCCGGAGGTGGGAGAGCCAAAAAACTCGGCCACGATGGCGCCAATCAGCGCCAGCGTGGCATTGACCTTGAGCGCGCCAAACATGAAGGGAAGTGCCGCCGGCAGGCGCAGCGCCAGCAAGGTGCGGGTGTAACTGGCGGCGTAGCTGACCATCAGCTCGCGCTCCAGCTTGCCCGAGGCCTTGAGCCCGGCCAATGTGGAAATCAGCATGGGGAAAAATGTCATGAGCACCACTACGGCGGCCTTGGAGGGCCAGTCAAAGCCGAACCACATGACCGCAATAGGCGCCACCGCCACCAGCGGAATGGTGCTGGTGAGCGAAGCAATGGGCAACAAGCCGCGCTGCAAAAAAGGCAGGCGGTCAATCGCCACCGCCACCAAAAAGCCCAGACCCGAGCCCAGCGCCCAGCCAATCAGCACCGCCTTGAGCACGGTTTGCACAAAGTCACCCCACAGCGTGGGCCCGTGTTTGGCGATGGACTCCACAATCAAACCCGGTGGCGGCAGCAAAACGCGGGGCACCTCCAGGGCGACCACCAGCAGCTGCCAGAAGTACAGCACCCACAAGCCAAACAGGGCTGCAGTGAGCATGCCGTAAATGCGCTGACCGTCCAGCGCCGCCACCCACCGGATCGACTGCACAGCCATGAGCCCCAGCGCGGTGGTCGCCAGCCAGAACAGTGGCGTGGGCGCAGCCGCCGCCGTAGCTGCAGGCATTTGCATCAACGCCACACCGCCCAGCAAGCAGGCCAGGGCAAACACCAAGGTAAATCTCACAGTCCGCTTCATGGCTGGCTCCGGTTGCGCAGCACCAGCCGCTCGATGAGGGCGACCACGCTGGTCAGTGCCAGGCCCAGGAGCGCCGACATGACCAGCGCTGACCAGATCTGGATGGTGTTGCCGTAGTACGAACCCGTGAGCAATCGCGCGCCCAGGCCCGCCACGGCGCCCGTGGGCAATTCAGCCACCATGGCACCGACCAGCCCGGCGGCAATGCCCACGCGCAGCGCGGGAAACAAAAACGGCAAAGCCGCCGGCAAGCGCAGCAGCCACAGCGCCTGCCATCTGGACGCCGCGTAGGTGTGCATCATTTCAGTCTCGATCACTTGCGGTGAGCGCAGGCCCTGCACCATCGCCACGGTCACGGGGAAGAAGCACAAATACATGGCAATGACCGCCTTGGGCGCCACACCAGAGAACCCCAGACTCCCCAAAATCACCAGCACGATGGGTGCAATCGCCAGCACCGGAATGGTTTGCGACGCCACGATCCACGGCAGCAGCGCGCGGTCCAGCGTGCGCGAATGCACGATGCACACCGATAAAAGCAGCCCCAGCGCGGTACCCATCACAAAGCCCCACAAGGTGGACTCGGCGGTCACGGCCACATGAAACAGCAAGTTGCGCGGCGAGGTCAACGGCCAGTCCACCAGACTGGACCAAAAATCAAGCGCCACCTGGTGCGGCGCGGGCAGCACCGGGCGCTCCATGGCCAGGGTGGCAGCCAGCAGGTCTTGCCAGGTCCAGGGAGCGTCAGACGGCATCACGCGCTCGATGGCGCCAGGCGCGTTGAGCCACCAGGCGCCCAGGTACCAGGCCACCAGCAGGGCCAGCAAGACAACCGCCACCGGCAGACCCTGCAGCTTGAACTGCGCCAGGCGGTGATGCGCGACCGAACTAGTCATGGTGGCCATCGGCCAGCGCTTCGCGCACGGCGTGCGCCACTTGAATGAACGCCGGGGTGTCGCGCAGGCCCAGGTAACGCTCATCGGGCAGCGGCGAATCAATGACCCGGACGATGCGGCCCGGGCGCGGCGACATCACCACAATTTTGGTGGCCAGGTAAACGGCCTCAGAGATGGAGTGGGTCACAAACACCACGGTGCGGCGCTCGCGCTGCCAGAGTTGCTGCAGCTGCTCGTTGAGCCGGTCCCGCGTGATCTCGTCGAGTGCGCCGAAGGGCTCGTCCATCATCAAAATCTTGGGCTCAAACGACAAGGCGCGCGCAATGGAGACGCGCTGCTGCATGCCGCCCGAGAGCTGCCACGGGTACTTGCCCTCAAAACCCGTCAAGCCCACGCGCGCCAGATGCTCCAGCGCAATGACCTTGCTGTCAGCCCGATTGCGGCCCTGAATTTGCAGCGGCAAGGTCACGTTGGCCAGCACGGTGCGCCAGGGGAACAGCGCGGGCGCCTGAAACACATAGCCGTAGGCGCGCGCCAACCGTGCGTCGTGCGGGCTCACGCCGTTGACCAGCACCTCGCCCGCGCTGATTTTCTCGAGATCGGCAATCACGCGCATGAGCGTGGTCTTGCCGCAGCCGGAGGGCCCTATCAAGGCGACAAACTCGCCTTCATGAATCTCGAGGTCAATGTCGCTCAGGGCGTGAACGGGAGAGTCGGCTGTTTGGTAGATCACGCTGGCGTTGCGGACCTCCACAGCGAGCCGCGCTGTACTTGGGCGGGCGGCCCACGAACCACCCACAGGCGGCCTTACAGGTACTTCAGGATTATTCATTGACACGCAAAGAGTGGAGGGGAATGCACCAAAAGGAAGAAGCTAACCGATCGGTCAACTAATTCTATCGACACAAGCCAGATCCGTGCCAAAAATCTGCCTAGGGTTTGTACCGGCCGCCAGCGGCGCGTCAATCGACCAGACTCAGGCCACGCCGTGTGTCTTGAACCAGTTCAACGCACGGTTGAAACCGTCTTCTGCCGGCTCCTTGCGGTAACTGGAGCGGTAGTCAGCGTGAAAGGCGTGGGGTGCATCGGGGTACACCACAAACTGTGAGGCTGTTGCGTTGGCATTGGTGCCCGCGGCAGCCAGCGCGTCTTTCATCTGGTTGACCGTGGAGAGCGGAATGCCGCTGTCTTGCCCACCGTACAAACCCAATACGGGTGCCTTCATGGCCGCAGCGAGATCCAGCGGATGTTGGGGCGTGAGGGCCGAGGGCGCCCCGACCAGACGGCCGTACCACGCCACGCCGGCCTTGACCTTGGGGCTTTGCTGCGCATAAAGCCAGGTGATGCGTCCGCCCCAGCAAAAGCCGGTGATGGCCACTTGACCGAGGTTGCCGCCGTTCTCACCCGCCCACTTGACCACGCCATCCAGGTCGGCCATCACTTGCGCGTCGGGCACTTTGGAGACGACTTCCGAGATCAGCTTGGCCATCTCGCCATACTGGGTGGGGTCGCCCTGGCGCGCAAACAACTCGGGCGCAATGGCCAGGTAGCCGGCTTTGGCGAAACGCAGGCAGGTGTCGGCAATGTACTCGTGCACGCCAAAAATTTCCTGAATGACCAGTACCACCGGCAAGTCATTTTTTCCTGCGGGGGCTGCGTGAAAGATCGGCACCGGGAACCCGTTCACGTTACAGGTCGTCTCGCCCGTCGCCAAGCCGACAGCGGAGGTCTTGATCGCGGTTTGCGCGTTGATGGGCATCGTGGCGGCAGCATAACCCACGCCCAAAGCCACTTTGAGGGCGGTGCGCCGAGTGGCCCCGTCTTCGGTCGACTCACCCGGACGCAGCGCGCGGAGTTCGGACACTTGATCGCTGTAAAGCATGGAGGTCTCCTTTTTTCAAAAAAATGAAAGTGTAGGCAAGCCCGCGTGCTGGCGCAACAAAAGGGGATATTGAGGGCTCCTTCAGATCAGTGGCCGAAAGGCAAACGCCCGCATGACGCTGCTCTGCCCAGGCTTGCAAGACACCGACACACTCCCCCTGCCCGAGGTCGCACGCCGCTCCTGAAAGCGGACCGGCAACCCAATGGATTGGTCGTAGAGTTGCCGTCGGACAGGATCAGACAACACGGCATAGGCCTCATTGAATCGTGACTGCTGCGCCATGGCCTCCATTGCACCCGCATGCTTGTCGGGGTGGCTGCACTGGGCAAGACAGCGGTAAGCAGCGCGGATCACGCGCACGCTGGCATAGGGGCTGACCTCCAACAAGTCATAAAGCGTGGTTTGAAATGTCATGGGGTCAATGGCGTTTTGTGTGTGAAGCCTGAAGCCCACCAAACCATTGTTGTACGGGTAATGCCGCCCGCGCTTGCGCATTCTCAAATGCGTCTGCGGCGGGGACTGCGACGCCACCTTCAGTGTGCTTGCGCACAGATGCCCTTCGCCATTGACGGCATGCTGGGCGCCTCACTACCGAAAGCACCCATGTCAAAAAAGCCTGAATTGACCAGCATCAAAACCCTGCGCAGCAACGCCCGCGCCAACACCGAACTTGGTGCTGTCACCGCCGGCTACAAGGCCAATCGCGTTGAAGTCCTCAATCAACTCAACCAGGCTCTGGCCACCGAACTGGTGTGCGTGCTGCGCTACCGCCGCCACTATTTCATGGCCCGTGGCATCCACGCGCGCGGCGTGGCCGCAGAATTTCTGGCCCATTCCAACGAAGAACTGGGCCATGCTGACAGCCTGGCCACGCGCATCGTCCAATTGGGCGGGGAACCCAACTTCGCGCCCAATGACCTGGCAGGCAACAGCCATGCGGAATACGTGGCCGGCGACTCCCTGTCCGGCATGATCAAGGAAGACCTGATTGCCGAACGCATCGCCATTGACAGCTACCGCGACATGATCAGCTACTTAGGGAACGACGACCCCACCACCAGCGACCTGCTCAAGAGCATCCTGGCCGTGGAAGAGCAACACGCCGATGAACTGGCCGACTTGCTGGAAGACTTTCCTCACCAGGAGTAGGCCGAGGCCCCCCGTTTTTACCGATCACTGTCGAAAAGTCTTACAAGAGGCCTCCAGGCGCGAAAGACCGGAATCTGGAAATTGCATCTAAGTCATTGACTTTATTGAGTTAAACAAAATCCTTGAGACGCTGGCATGGCCCATGCATGAGAGAGGTCAGTGGGAGTTGTTTTTTGGTTGATCAACCAACCGGAGGCGACATTCCACCCACAACCCAACTGCAACAGGAGGATCACCATGTTCACACAGCTCAAAAAAACAACCCTTGCTCTCGCCATTGGCCTGGGTGGTTTTGTCGCAGGCACCAGCCATGCGGCACCCTTGTATGGCGATGTCGTATCCATCGTGGACGAGTCCGGCTCCATGTCGGGCGAACACGCTTGGCTGGCCGGTATGGCCACTGCGCTGGACAACGGCCTGACCGCCGCCGGCCTGACGCCCAATCGATTTGGCTTGGTGGGCTTTGGTGGTGGTACCGGACACCTGGAGGGCCATTCCCATCTGGTGAATGGCGGCCAATTCGGAAACAGTGCGCAATTTGGCACGGCAACTGGCTCCTTGCTGACCAACGGGGGCACTGAGGATGGCTACAGCGGCATTACCGAGGCCCTGTCGTACAGCTTTCGCCCTGATGCAGCCCGCAATTTCATTTTGGTGACAGACGAAGACCGCGACAACGTTGGCGGGGGCGAAACCTACTCCGGCATGCTTGCGTCCTTGCGGGGGACCAATACCCTCCTCAATGCGGTGATTGATGCGTCCTTCCGCTGTGGAGACAACGGCTCGGCCTTGGGCATTTCAGGTGGAGGGGTGGGCTACAGGGCAGACGGTGCTGGCGGTTTCACGACCTGCGCCAACGCGACGGCCATCTCGGGATCTGGAACCACACTGGCTGATTACGTCAACCTCGCCCTGGCCTCGGGCGGCGCTGCCTGGGACCTGAACCAGTTGCGTGCCGGTGGTTTGACCGCAGACTCGTTCTCCAAGGCTTTTGCGGACATCAAGGTCGCGGAGATTCAAGAGCAAAACGGTGTACCCGAGCCCGCCACTCTGTCCCTGCTGGGCCTGGCCTTGCTGGGCTTGGGCGCTGCACGGCGCGGCAAGAGTCGCTGATTGATTCATCCCGCCCACAACAAGCCGATGCAACGCATCGGCTTTTTTGCATCGGAGTTTGAGCCCTTCAGGCGCGTGCTTTCGCCAAAGCCACATACCAATCCAGACACCCCGGGTTGGCCATGGCTTCGCGGTTGACCACCTTCTCCAGAGGCTGGCCCAGCAGCAGCTTCTTGATGGGCAGCTCCTGCTTTTTGCCTGACAGTGTGCGCGGGATCTCGGCCACCTGAAAAATCTCGTTGGGCACAAAGCGCGGCGACAGCGCGGTTTTGATGGCCTCGTTGAGTTGGGCACGCATGCGCTCATTCAGCGTCACGCCCTCGCGCAGCACCACAAAAAGTGGCATGTAGCTCTCGCGCCCCAGGTACTCCAGGTCAACCACCATCGAGTCCAGCACCTCGGGCAAGGCCTCCACCGCGCTGTACAACTCGCTGGTGCCCATGCGCAGGCCGTGGCGGTTGATGGTGGCGTCACTGCGGCCATAAATGATGCAGGCCCCGGTTCCGCCCACCTTGAGCCAGTCACCGTGGCGCCAGACGCCGGGGTACATGTCGAAGTAGCTCGACAGGTAGCGCTGCTTGCCCTCGTCGCCCCAAAAATACAGCGGCATGCTGGGAATGGGCTGGCTGCACACCAGCTCGCCCACCTCGTCCAGCACCGGCTGGCCTTGCTCATTCCAGGCCTCCACGGCACAGCCCAGCAGGCGGCACTGCATCTCGCCCGCCACCTGCGGTAACTCACGGTGACCGCCAATGAACGCGCCAGCAAAGTCGGTGCCGCCCGAGATGTTGCACCACCAGATATCTTGTTGGCTTGGGTTGCTGGCGATATTGCGAAACTGCCTGGTGCCCCAGATCTGCGCCTCGGCGCTCAGGGGCGAGCCGGTGGTGCCCAGTGCGCGCACAGTAGAGAGGTCGCCACAGGTGCTCAAGTCCACATCGGCTTTCAGGCAATTGGCAAAAAATGCCGCACCCGCGCCAAAAAAGGTCACGCCCAATTCGGCCGCAAAGCGCCACAGCGTGGTCCAGTCCGGGGCAACTTTGTTGCCCGCTGCGTCCACCGTGCGCCCGCCCGGGTTGCCATCAAAAATACAGCAGGTGGTGCCGCTGAGCAAGCCGCTGATTTGCGCGTTCCACATCACCCAGCCGGTGGAGCTGTACCAGTGGTAGCGCTCGCCCAGCGAGTTGGGCTCGTAGCTGCAGCCCACATCGTTGTGCAAGCCCTTGAGCGCCAGCGCCACCACCACGGTGCCGCCGTGCCCGTGCACAATGGGTTTGGGCAGGCCGGTGGTACCGCTGGAATACACAATCCACAACGGGTGCTCAAAAGGCAGCCAGAGGGGCTCAAAGGCGGCTGTTTGAGCATCATTCTGGCTTGTAGCCTCCAGGAAACATGCCTGACTAGCCTCTGTTTTTACAGCATCCAGCGGCAAGCCCAAATTGCGCTGAACAATGACATGGCGTACTGAAGGCAGGGCTGCGCACAACTCGGCCACCACGCCGCAGCGGTCAAAGTCGCGCCCGCCATAAGTTACGCCGTCGCAGGCGATCAGCACCTTGGGTTCGATTTGCCGGAAGCGGTCCAGCACGGCGTTCGTGCCCATGTCGGGCGCACAAATACTCCACACCGCGCCAAGACTGGCGGTGGCCAGAAACGCCACCGCCGCCTCCGGAATATTGGGCAAATACGCTGCCACGCGGTCACCGGGCTGCACGCCCTGGGTCTGCAGGTGCAGCGCCAGCGACGCCACCTGGCGGCGCAGTTCGGGCCAACTCAAGGACTGGGCTGCCTGCTGGCCCAGGCTCTTTTCGTTGTGGCTCAGGATGGCCGCAAAACCGCCGGCGTGCGCGGCGTCCACGTGGCGCAGCACCTGCTGCGCGTAGTTCACTTGGGCGCCAACGAACCAGCGCGTGTGGGGCATGGGCGCACCGTCGCACACCACGCTGCGCGGCGTGGGTGACTGCAGCTCAAAGTAGTCCCAAATGCTTTGCCAGAAGGCATTCAAATCGGTCGTGGACCATTGGCGCAGGGCTTCATACGATTCAAACGACAGGCCACGTGCATCGCGCAGCCAGTTTTGGTACAGCCGGATTTGGGGCACATGGGGTGGTGTGAGGATTTCAGTCATGGGCAGAGATTAGCGTGACTC
>CALRWE010000058.1:0-22771 GCA_943371745.1 Rhodoferax sp. OV413 | reverse complement strand
CATCAGATGCATCCAGGTCTTCGGACAGATGAACGGTGCTGGTGGTGCCAGGAATGGGAATGATGTGTTGACCTTGGTGCAGCAGCCAGGCCAAGGCGAGCTGCGAGGGGCTGCAGCCCACCTCATTGGCCAAGGCCCTGAAGGACTGCAACAACTGAAGATTGAGCGGGTAATTCTCGGGCGTGAAACGCGGCATGGTCCGGCGAATATCCCCACTCTCCAACACATTCGGATCCTGCAACTTGCCACACAAAAACCCGCGCCCCACCGGGCTGAAGGCCACAAAGGCAACGCCCAGTTCCTTGCAGGCCTGCAGTACGGCAATTTCCGGGTTGCGCGTCCACAACGAGTACTCGCTTTGTAGCGCGGCAATCGGGTGTACGGCGTGCGCCCGACGCAAGGTGGCCGCAGACACCTCCGACAGGCCAATGCTGCGGATGTGGCCTGTGCGGACCAGGTCACTCAAGGCGCCCACGCTGTCCTCAATGGGCACGGTCTTGTCCCAGCGGTGCAGGTAATACAGGTCAATCACATCGGTCTGCAGGCGACGCAGGCTCATCTCGCAGGTCTTTTTGATGGTGTCGGGGTGACCATTGATCTCACGCACCAACTTGCCATCGCCCTTCAGGTCAATGCCCTGCATGCCGCACTTGCTGGCCAGCGTGAATTTCTGGCGGTGCGGCTTCATCACCTTGCCCACCAGGGTCTCATTGGCGCCAAAACCATAGAGCGCAGCCGTATCAAACAGCGTGACACCAGCCTCCAGGGCGCCAAGCAGCACGCGCTCGCCCTGCTCTGCCGAGACCGGTGCACTATAAGCATGGCTCAGGTTCATGCAGCCCAGGCCAATGGCGGAGACCTGAAAAGGGCCAAGTTGTCGTTGTTGCATGGGTTTCTTTCTGTCAAACCTTGATTTTCAGCTCAGACTGCGTTGAGTTGCTGTTCCAGGTCATGCAGCACCTGGTAGCAGGGCAACACACTGGCCACACTGCTGTTGGGCTCGCGACCTTCCCGGATGGCAGCAAAAAATTCACGGTCCTGCAGTTCAATGCCGTTCATCGATACATCCACCTGGCTCACGTCAATCTTTTCCTCTTTCCCGGTAAACAGGTCGTCATACCGCGCCAGATAAGTCGCCGTGTCGCCGATGTAGCGAAAGTAGGTGCCCAACGGGCCGTCGTTGTTGAACGAGAGGCTCAAAGTACAGATGGCACCGTTCGCAGCCTTGAGCTGGATGCTCATGTCCATCGCGATCCCCAGCGCAGGGTGAATCGGACCTTGCACGGCATTGGCTTTGACGATCGGACTGCCGCACTGGTAGGCGAACAGGTCCACCGTGTGCGCAGCATGGTGCCACAGCAGGTGGTCGGTCCAGCTGCGAGCCTGGCCCAGGGCATTCATGTTGGTACGGCGAAAAAAGTAGGTTTGTACATCCATTTGCTGAATGTTGAAACGCCCCTCCACAATTTCCTTGCGCACGTACTGGTGGCTGGGATTGAAGCGGCGGGTGTGACCACACATGGCCACCAGTCCAGTTTGCTGTTGCATTGCAACAACTTCTAGCGCCCCCTGGAGCGAGTCGGCCAGGGGAATCTCCACCTGCACATGCTTGCCGGCCTTCATGCACGCGATGCTTTGCTCGGCGTGCATCTGGGTGGGGGTACACAAAATCACCGCATCCACATCGGGCAAGGCGAGGCTGTCAGCCAAATTAGTGGTCGCGTGGGTGATCCCGTACCGGGCCGCGACCTCCTGGGTCTTTTCCAGATCCCGGCTGATCAGGGAGACGACTTCAACACCGTCGATTTTCTTGATGCCGTCCAGATGCTTGATACCGAAGGCACCCGCACCCGCCAAGGCGACTTTGATGGTTTTGCTCATTTAAACGTTCTCCAGGATGACGTGGCCCACGGCCGTATTGGATGCGGGCACATGGTAAAACCGGTGAGCAAGCCGGGGGGCTTTGCCGCCGTGCACATCGTCCATCGCGCCACGGGCAATCAACCACATGACAAGTTCAATTCCCTCAGAACCGGCTTCACGCACATAGTCGATGTGCGGGATGGCTGCAGCTGCGGCGGGGTCGGCAATCAGCTTGTCCAAAAAGGCGTTGTCAAATTCCTTGTTGATCAGGCCGGCGCGCGGACCCTGGAGCTGGTGACTCATGCCGCCTGTGCCCCAGATTTGGACATTCAGGTCTTTGTCAAAACTATCGACAGCTTTGCGAATAGCCTTGCCCAAATTGAAGCAGCGTTGGCCGCTAGGCACCGGGTACTGCACCACGTTGACCGCAAACGGAATCACCGGGCAAGGCCATGCCTCGGGCTGGCCACACATCAAACTCAGAGGTACGGTCAAGCCGTGGTCCACGTCCATTTTGTTGACAATAGTCAAGTCGAAATCCTGCTGAATCACCGATTGCGCGATATGCGCGGCCAATTCAGCGTGGCCTCGCACCACGGGCACCGGGCGTGGGCCCCAACCTTCGTCCGCCGGTTGGTAAGCGTCGGCCACGCCAATGGCAAAGGTGGGAATCATCTCCAGGCTGAAGGCCGTGGCGTGGTCATTGAATACGAGGATGATGACGTCGGGTTTGTTGTCTTTCATCCACTGCTTGGAGAACTCGTAGCCCTTGAACAGCGGCTGCCAATAGGGCTCGGTGGTCTTGCCCAGATCAATAGCTGCGCCAATGGCGGGCACATGGGAGGTGTAAACGGAGGCGGTAATTTTGGCCATGTCAGTTGCTCTCAGTACGGCCAGCCTGGCCTTGGGGTTGGCGATGGGCTTGGGCGTTGCCGTCTTCTCCGATGTAACGGTTGCCTTCGACCGACCGGCCACCGCTGATCATCATGTTGCGGTATTCATCTTCGGTCATGCCGGTCATGCTGCCCGCCATTTGCTGGAAGCTCTTGCCATCGGTGGCACCGATCTTGGCCAGAAAATAAATGTTGCCACCTGCGGCCATGCAACGATTGAGGTCGCGCGCCAGCACGCCCTGCTTTTGTTCCTCGGTCATGGGCCACTCGTCAAGATAGGCACGCTCATTGGCCTTGAAACGCTCACGGTTGGCGGCCTTCATGAGGGACATGCAAAACTGATTCAGGTGGTAGCCCTTGCGGCTCTGTTCGGCATCAAAAATGATGGTGCCGGGCACATCAAGGTAAGGTTTATCAAGTGACATGGTCAGCTCCAGTACAGGCGGGTCGGATTGTCCACCAGCAGCTTTTTTCGCAGCTCCGGCGTGGTGGCAATGTGGGGGATGAAGTCGACCAGCAGGCCGTCATCAGGCATGTGGTCTTTCAGATTGGGATGCGGCCAGTCGGTGCCCCACAGCACTCGGTCGGGGAACTCTTCCACAATCGCGCGGGCAAAGGGGATGACATCCGTGTAAGCATTCTGTTCACCGTTGAGGGCTTTGGGGCCCGTGACGCTCAAGCGCTCCGGGCAGGTCACCTTACTCCAGACGTTGCAGTGCTCGCGCATGAACTTCTGGAATAGCGCGAACTGCGGACCATCGACCGGCAGCGACACATCGGGGCGACCCATGTGGTCCACCACCACGGTGGTGGGAAGCGCCGTGAAGAAGTCCCACAACTCGGGCAAATCAATCGCCTCAAAGTAGATCACCACATGCCAGCCCCAGGCCCTGATGCGGGTGGCGATTTCCAACAACTCGTCTTTGGGCGTGAAGTCAACCAGTCGTTTGACAAAGTTGAAACGCACACCCCGCACACCGGCGTCGTGCATGGCCTGCAAGTCGGCATCGCTCACGCCGCGCTTGACGGTGGCCACACCGCGGGCCTTGTTGTTGGAGGCTTTCAGTGCATCCACCAGCGCACTGTTGTCTGAGCCATGGCAGGTCGCTTGCACAATGACGTTTTTATCAAACCCCAAGTGATCCCGCAGGGCAAAGAGCTGAGCCTTCGAGGCATCACATGGCGTGTATTTGCGCTCAGGCGCATAGGGAAACTCGCTGCCGGGGCCAAACACATGGCAATGCGCGTCCACGGCTCCGACGGGCAGCTGAAAGCGGGGTTTGGCGGGTCCGGCATACCAATCTAGCCAGCCAGGCGTCTTTTGAAATTCCATGGATTTCCTTTATGTGAATCGAGTGATCAATCGGATTGGGGGGTGTTCTTGAGCAGCCGGCCCGCCTCCAGACGCCCATCATCACCAGGCCCTCTGCCTGGCGCCCGGCCTTGCCCTAGCAGACCAGGGCGGTGCCCCTCAGACCAGAAGCTGTTTGAATGGTGAACCGCCCTAATCGATGTATTTCAGCCCGGCTTTTTCCAGGCCTTCACGCATCTTGTAGTAATCCAGGCCCAGCACACCAGAAGCAAAAATGGCGCGCTTGGCGCCTTCATTCGCCTCGCGCGCTTCAGCGGCATCGGCTACTTGTTGCGCGACCGCAGCGGGTACCACCACCACACCGTCAATGTCTGCAATCACCACGTCACCCGGGTTGACCTGGGCCCCTGCGCACACCACGGGGATGTTGACAGACCCCAGCGTAGCCTTGATCGTGCCCTTGGCGTGAATCGCTTTGGAGAATACGGGAAAGTTCATTTCGGTCAGGTCTTTCACGTCCCGCACACCGCCATCAATGATCAACCCCAACGCTCCCCGGGCCTGAAACGAGGTGGCCAGTAAATCACCAAAAAAGCCGTCGACGTTGTCGGTGGTGCAAGCCGCCACCACCACATCGCCGGGCTGAAGCTGTTCAGCGGCCACATGCATCATCCAGTTGTCACCCGGCTGTAGCAGCACCGTCACGGCCGTTCCACACATTTTGGCCCCAGTGTAAATAGGGCGCATGTAGGGTTTCATGAGCCCGACGCGACCCATTGCTTCATGGATGGTGGCCACTCCAAAGCGGGACAGTTTGTCGACGGCGGCTTTGTCCGCGCGAACGATGTTGCGTTTAACGATGCCGAGGTTGTTCATGCTCATGGTATTTTTCCAAAGTGTTGAACGGCTTATTTATTCTTGGCTTTTAGGGCGGCATCCAGGCGCGGAAACACGCGACGGGCGTTGCCTTCATAAATCTGGTGGCGGTCAGCATCACTCAATATTTTTGACGCTTCGATGTAGCGCTTGGTGTCGTCAAAGTAGTGACCGGTCTCAGGGTCAATCCCGCGCACAGCACCGATCATTTCGCTGGCAAAGAGCACGTTCTTCACCGGAATGACCGTGTTGAGCAAGTCGATGCCGGGCTGGTGATAGACGCAGGTATCAAAGAAAATATTGTTAAGCAAGTGGTCTTGCAACAAAGGCTTTTTGAGTTCTTGCGCCAGCCCCCTGAAACGCCCCCAGTGGTAAGGCACCGCACCGCCGCCATGCGGAATCAGGAATTTGAGCGTGGGGAATTCCTTGAACAGGTCGCTGGTCAGGCATTGCATGAAAGCCGTGGTGTCGGCGTTGAGGTAGTGCGCGCCAGTGGTGTGAAAGCAGCTGTTGCAACTGGTGCTCACATGGATCATGGCGGGAATATCAAACTCCACCATTTTCTCGTAAATGGGGTACCAGGACGTGTCGCTTAAGGGAGGTGAAGTCCAGTGGCCGCCGCTCGGATCGGGGTTCAGGTTGATGCCGACGTTGCCATATTCACGAACGCACTTCTCCAGCTCGGGGATGCAGGTCGCCGGGTCCACGCCCGGGCTTTGCGGCAACATGGCCGCGGGGATGAAGTGATCAGGAAACAAATGTGCCACCCGGTAGCACAACTCGTTGCAAATGGCCGCCCAGGTGCTTGAGACATTGAAGTCGCCAATGTGGTGCGCCATGAAGCTGGCGCGCGGGCTGAAGATGGTGAGGTCGCTGCCCCGCTCCTTCATCAGGCGCAGCTGGTTTTGCTCAATGGTCTCGATCAACTCGTCATCGCTGATTTTGAGGTCAGCCACTTTGGGCATCAGGGCCGCATCCTGGATGCCGGCGATTTGCTGGTTGCGCCAGTTTTCCAGCGATTTGGGGGCCGTGGTGTAGTGGCCGTGGCAGTCAATGATCATGGTGTTACTCGTTCATGAAATAGAGAATCAGGCGCGCAGTTCAGCAAAATCCAAGGGCAGGCCCACATAGTTTTCCGCTAGGGTAGTGGACGCCGCTTGCGAGTGAACCAGATAGTCGAGTTCAGCGTCCTGCACCTTTTGGCCAAAACCCTCAGAGTCGGGAAAGCGGTGCATCAGCGAGGTCAGCCACCAGCTGAATCGCTCGGCACGCCAGATGCGGCTCAAAGCCCGCGTGGAGTAGTTGTCGATACCGGACTCGGTATGGTCCTTGTAGTAATCGATCAGCGCGCTGGAGAGGTACTTGACATCAGTGGCTGCCAGGTTCAGGCCCTTGGCACCGGTGGGTGGCACGATGTGCGCGGCGTCCCCGGCCAGGAACAGTCGCCCAAAACGCATGGGCTCGGCCACAAAACTGCGCAGTGGCGCAATGCTTTTCTCCAGGCTCGGGCCGATGGTGATTCGCTCGGCCAGTTCAGGGTCGAGCCTGCGGCGAAGCTCATCCCAAAAACGGGTGTCGCTCCAGGCCTCGACCTTGTCGTCCAGCGAGCACTGGATGTAATAGCGGCTGCGGGTCATGCTGCGCATCGAGCACAGCGAAAAACCGCGCTCGCTGTTGCCATACACAATGGCGTGGGGGGAGACCGGCGGCACGTCACTGAGCACGCCGAGCCAGCCAAAGGGGTAGACCTTTTCGTACTCCTTGATCGAGCCCTTCGGCACACTGGCCCGGCAGACGCCATGAAAGCCGTCGCAACCAGCAATGAAATCGCACTCAATTTCATGCGCCACACCGTCTTTTTGATACCGGACCTTCGGGCGCTGGCCGTCAAATTCATGAATGCTGACGCCGCTGGCTTCATAGACAGTGGGTAGTCCTGCGGCTGCGCGCGCGACCATGAGGTCTCGCGTGACCTCGGTTTGTCCATAGGCGGTCACTACCTTGCCGCCGGTCAAGCCATGCACGTCAATCGCATGACGAGCACCAGAAAAGACCAGCTCAATGCTGTGGTGCACGGTACCGCCAACATCCACCCCCTGCCCTACGCCCGCTTCATGCAGCAGGTCCACAGTCACTTGCTCCAGAATGCCCGCCCGAATGCGGCTCAAGACGTAGTCAGCGTTTTGGCGCTCCACGATCACGGCATCCACGCCGGCCTTGTAGAGCAGTTGCCCCAACAGCAGCCCGCTGGGGCCCGCGCCAATGATGGCGACTTGGGTTCGAATGGGATTTATCATGGGTTCAATAGCCTTTGGTAAAAAACAGCCAGGGTCAAGCCGACAGGCCTGGACCCGGCCAGACGGCCGCGGGCACCATCACCTCGCCGCGCATGATCAAGCGTGCCGTGCGCAGCAGTGCCGCACGTGTCACTTTTTGTGCGTCGTCCGGATCCAGGCCCAGTTCCACACTGAACTCGCCCGTGGGGTGCTCGACCGACACCAGCTTGGTGTCGCCCTCGTGGATGACCGCCACACCCTCACACACCGAGCCTTTGAGCACGCAGGCCGTTCCCACGGTCACAGCGGCGAGCACGCCAATGGCGTCATGGCACACATGCGGAATAAAGCTGCGCGTGCACAGGCTGCCCCCGGTGCGGGGGGCGGCAATTAGCGTCATCTTGGGGTAATTCTTGGTGGTGACATCGCCCAGGCCCATCAGGTGCCCGGTCTGGATGCGCATGGCCTCAATGCGGATCTTCAGGTCGGTGTCACCGTTCAGTTCAGCCACGGTCTCATAACCGGTGCAACCCACGTCACCGGCCCTGAACATCACCAGCGGCATACCGTTGTCAATGCAGGTGACTGACAGGCTGAAGGGCGCGAACCCTTCGCCCGTCACGGTCAACTCGTCCCGCACCTGGCCCGTGGGCAGCAGCCCCGAGCACACTGAGCCGGCGGTATCCAGAAAGTTGATTGTGATGGGCGCGGCGGTGCCGGGCACGCCGTCAATTTTGGCGTCGCCGCTGTAGCGCACCTGCCTGCGGACCGAGTCGGGGCCAGCACCTGGCACCAGCGGCGTCTCAACGGTCACGTCACACTGCATGTCGGTGTTGAGCGTCAGCACCCGCACCGTGGTGGTGTCACCCTGCGCTGCGATCAAACCGCGCTCAAGTGCAAAGGGCACAACCGCCGCCAGCATGTTGCCGCAATTGGGGGTGGTATCGACCGTGGCTTTCTCAGGCTGCAGCTGGGCAAACAGGAAATCAAGCGCCACGCCAGGCGTTTGGCTGACACTCACGATGCCGACCTTGCTGGTGAGCGGGTGCGCGCCACCGAGGCCGTCAATTTGGCGGCGATCGGGCGAGCCCATCACAGCCAGCAGCACCCGGTCTCGGGTGGCGACATCGGCGGGCAGGTCGGAGGCCAAAAAGAACGGACCGCGCGAACTGCCGCCGCGCATGAACAAGGAGGGGATGGCGGTTTGCATAAGCTGTATTCTGGCCAGTCAGGCGCGCCCTGATAAGTCCCACTGCGAACTAACAGCTATCGCAGATCGGCATAATTAACCTACAGAAATCGCAAATAAGACAAATGGACCTGAGACAACTGGAATATTTTGTGCGTGTCGCCGAGTTGGGCAGCTTTACCCGCGCCGCCATTGCACTGGACATCGCGCAACCGGCCTTGAGCCGCCAAGTCCGCCTGCTGGAAGTGGAATTGCGACAAAACCTCTTGACCCGAAACGGCCGGGGTGCCGTGCCCACCGAGGCCGGCAAACTGCTGCTGGCGCATGGACGGGGGATTTTGCACCAGGTGGAGCGCGCCCGTGAAGAGCTCGGCCGGGTGCGTGGCTCCCTGGCTGGGCGGGTCGCCATCGGACTGCCCACCAGCCTGGCCCGTGTGCTGACGGTGCCACTGACCCGGGCATTCAGACAAAATATGCCGGAAGCCAGCATTTCCATCAGCGAAGGCTTGTCCATTGCCCTCCAGGAATCGCTCGTCAATGGTCGCCTGGACATCGCTGTGCTTTACAACGCCAAGCCGAGCACGGAAACCGAGATATTTCCCTTGCTGGAAGAAGACTTGTTGTTGGTGCAGGCCCGCCCGCCGGGTCTGCAGGAGGAGCCCGGGCCGGGGCCCATTTCTCTCAAGGCCGTATCGCTGCTGCCGTTGATCATTCCGAGCCGACCCAATGCCATCCGCATGCATGTGGAAACTGAAATGGCCAACATTGGCTGCAGTCCCCGCATTGCCCTGGAGATTGATGGTGTCTCTGCCATCCTGGATTTGGTGGAAGACGGTGCGGGCTGCGCCGTGCTCTCGCGCAATGCTGTCACCAACTCGGTACGGCCTTCGGCTTTTTCGGTGCGAACCATCCAGGAGCCCGCCTTGCGCACCAAGGTGTCGCTCGCTACCAGCTCATTGCGCCCCACCACACTGACCCAGCAGTCCACGCTCACACTGATTCGCCAAATCATTGAGGCCAGTTTCAAAATCCCCTGACGGGTGGTCACTCAACCCGTGAAATGCGGGTCGGTTTGAAGCCCAGATCAGCCGCTTTGCCTTTGCGAGCCCGAGCCGCCCGGGCGTTGTTGAGACTGCGAATCTCCAGCGTTTCATCGCGCTCCTTGGCACCGCGCCCAATGCCTTCAATCTTGATGCTGCGGGTGTAAGCTGCCGCGCCAGCCAACGTGTCTTTGGCCTCCAAATCGATCAGCATCAGGCCCCGCCCGCCGTTGGCCATGGTTTTGAGTTCGCTGATCTCAAACGTCAGGATGCGCCCGCCCGTGGAGGCGCAGGCCACATGGGTTGCCTGCGGCACGGGTACCGAGCCCGCCACGCTGGCCACAGGCGAAGGCCGGCACAGCACTTCACCTTCGTTGCAGGTGACAAAAGACTTGCCCGCCTTGAGCCGGGAAGTCATGTGTTCCACGGTTGCCATAAAACCATAGCCCCCCGAACTGCTGAGCAACAGGCTGGCACTGGCTGGCCCGGCGTAGTAGTACAGCAACTCGGTCCCGGCTTCCAGCTCAATCAGGCTGGTCAGCGGCTGACCGTCACCGCGCGCCCCGGGCAAGAGCGCCACGGCCACCGAGTAAATGCGGCCATTGGAGCCGAACGCCAGCAAGGTGTCGACGGTGCGGCACTCAAACGTGCCATACAAAGCATCACCCGCCTTGAAACTGTATTCTGGCGGAGCACCTGCCGCAGCACCCGTGCGGTCTCGGGCCCAGCCCTTTTGCGCACGCACCCAGCCTTTTTGGCTGACCACCACGGTCACGGGCTCATCCAGCACCTTGACTTCAAGCACGGCTTTTTTCTCAGCCTGAATCAGGGTGCGGCGCGGGTCGGCAAAGGTTTTGGCATCCGCCTCGATTTCCTTGATCATCAGGCGACGCAAGGTGGCCGGGTTGGCCAAAATGTCTTCGAGCTTCTTTTGCTCTTCGCGCAGGCCGTTCAACTCCTGCTCGATTTTGATCGCCTCCAGCCGGGCGAGTTGGCGCAGGCGGATCTCCAGAATGTCTTCCGCTTGCCGATCCGAGAGTTTGAAGCGCTCCATGAGCGCGACTTTCGGCTCATCCGATTGGCGAATGATGGCAATCACTTCATCAATGTTGAGCAGCACCAGCTGGCGCCCCTCCAGGATGTGAATGCGGTCCAACACCTTGTTCAGGCGGTGGTGGGTGCGCCGCTCCACCGTGATCTGGCGAAACTCAATCCATTCGGTCAGCATCTGGCGCAGGGACTTTTGCGTGGGCCGCCCGTCAAATCCGATCATGGTCAGGTTCAAGGGGGCCGAGGTCTCCAGGCTGGTGTGGGCCAGCAGGGTGGTGATCAACTCTTGTTGCAGCACCCGACTGGTCTTGGGTTCGCAGACCAGGCGCACGGCCGCATCCTTGCTGGACTCATCACGCACCACATCCAGTACCGACAGCAGCGTGGCCTTGAGCTGGTTTTGCTCCAGCGACAAGGCCTTTTTTCCGGCCTTGATCTTGGGGTTGCTCAACTCTTCAATTTCTTCCAGCACACGCTGGGTGCTCACGCCGGGTGGCAACTCGGTCACCACCAGCTGCCATTGACCGCGCGCCAGTTCTTCGATCTTCCAGCGCGCACGGACCTTCAGAGACCCTCGCCCGCTGCGGTAGGCATCGCCAATGTCGCCTGCACTGCTGATAATTTGGCCGCCGCCGGGGTAGTCGGGGCCGGGCACCAGCGCAAACAACTCATCCTCGGACAAGGTGGGTGACTTGATCAGCGCCACGCAGGCATCGGCAATCTCACGCAAGTTGTGGCTGGGAATCTCGGTGGCCAAGCCTACGGCGATGCCGCTGGCCCCATTGAGCAGAGCAAACGGCAAGCGCGATGGCAGCTGGCGAGGCTCCACGGTGGAACCATCGTAGTTGGGGGTGAAATCCACCGTGCCTTCGTCAATCTCGTCGAGCAGCAGACTGGTGATTTTGGCTAGCCGTGCCTCGGTGTAACGCATGGCTGCCGCGCCGTCACCGTCGCGGGAGCCAAAGTTGCCCTGACCGTCAATCAGCGGGTAGCGCAGGGAAAAGTCCTGCGCCATGCGCACCGCGGCGTCATACACCGACGAGTCCCCGTGCGGGTGAAATCGGCCCAGCACGTCACCCACCACGCGCGCAGACTTGACCGGCCGGGCGCCGTTGTTGCCATTGGCCCCGCCAAAGCCCAGGCCCATGCGCGACATCGAATACAAAATGCGCCGCTGAACCGGCTTTTGGCCATCGCACACATCGGGCAATGCACGACCCTTGACCACACTCAGCGCGTACTCAAGGTAGGCCCGTTGGGCGTAGGCCGCCAGGTTGGGGGCGTCGCCGCTGTCGTCGGGCGCCGGATTCTCGGGCAAATCCAGTGTCGGTTGGTCACTCATAAAAGCTAGTCGGTCTCGGTCTTGGGTAGGGGTGTTGGGGCCACGAATGCGCCCGATGAAATCATGTTGCCGCGGTTCAAGGCACCGCCCTGAAATTGCATGCGCACGCGGGCCGGCGAGTCGCGCTTGCCAGTGAGGATCGGGGATGGCTTGAGCAGCGCGTACAACTGCATCACGGTCTTGACGTAATTTTGGGTCTCTTTGAAATTGGGGATCTTGTTGCCTGCCCGCTGCACCGCCCCTTCACCGGCGTTATAGGCCGCCAAGGCCAGCTCCAGTTGCCCCGGAAACAGATTGATGAGATAGCGCAAGTAACGGCTGCCCGCGTTGATGTTCACGCCCGGGTCGGTCAGCCGCTTCTCCAGCGGGATGGCTCCATTGACTGAGACCCCAAAACGGGTGGCGGTATCGGGCATGAGTTGCATCAGGCCAACGGCCCCCTTGGGCGAAACAGCCAAGGCATCGAATCCGGATTCGGTGGCAATCAAGGCCTGCAACAACTCGTAGTCCAGGCTATGGGCACTGGCAGCCCGGCGCAAATGGTGCTTGACCACCCGGTAAGCAGGGGAGATGTCAAAGAAAACCTGCACCTTGGAAGCCGCTGCCTTGTGCGCCAAGGCCTTGGCCGTCTCATCGCTGGCCGTCAAGGCAGCGACTGCGTCCTGGGCTGGGTTGCTGCGAAAATAAATCTCGTAACGGTCATCGAGCCGCTCCGGCGCAAAGTGGGCCACGCCCGCTGAATCCAGGTAACCCCAAATATCCGCCCGCACTGGTTGAATCAAAAAACAGAGCATTCCAGCCAATAGATACGATGGCTGGAGGCCTAAAAGGCTTAAAAAATGCCTGAAATTGACCCAGAGGGCATTCATCAGATGTCGATCTCGACCGCATCACCGTGCAGTTCCATCAACTCGCGGCGGGCCCCGGCTTCGCCCTTGCCCATGAGTTTGGTGATCAGGGCCTCGGTATGCTCAAAATCCACCGCGCCCAACATCACCGGCATGAGCCGGCGGGTATCGGGGTTGAGGGTGGTGTCCCACAGCTGCTCGGCGTTCATCTCGCCCAGGCCCTTGAAGCGGCTGATGCTCCAGGCGGTCTCCTTCACGCCCTCCTTGCGCAGCTTGTCCAAAATCGCCGTCAGCTCACCTTCATCCAGTGCATAGGCCTTGGACGCCGGCTTCTTGCCCCGTGCGGGCGCATCCACCCGAAAAAGCGGCGGGCGTGCCACAAAGATGTGCCCGGTCTCGATCAATTTGGGGAAATGCCTGAAAAACAGCGTCAGCAGCAAGACCTGAATATGTGAGCCGTCGACATCCGCATCGCTCAAAATACAAATCTTGCCGTAGCGCAGACCGCTCAAATCAGGCGTGTCGAGGGGGCCATGCGGGTCCACGCCAATGGCCACCGAGATATCGTGAATCTCATTGTTGGCAAACAGGCGGTCACGCTCCACCTCCCAGGTGTTGAGCACCTTGCCGCGCAGGGGCAAAATGGCCTGACTCTCCTTGTCGCGCCCCATCTTGGCGCTGCCCCCGGCCGAGTCACCCTCCACCAGAAACACCTCGTTGTGCGCCAGATCACGGCTTTCACAATCGGTCAGCTTGCCAGGTAAAACCGCCACGCCGGAGCCCTTGCGCTTCTCAACCTTCTGGCCCGCCTTTTGGCGAAACTGCGCGGCCTTGATGGCCAGTTCGGCCAGCTTCTTGCCGTAGTCCACGTGCTGACTCAGCCACAACTCCAGAGTGGGACGCACAAAGCTCGACACCAGCCGCACCGCGTCGCGCGAGTTCAGGCGCTCCTTGATCTGCCCCTGAAACTGCGGGTCCAGCACCTTGGCCGACAGCACATAGCTGGCCCGGGCAAACACGTCTTCAGGCAGCAGCTTTACGCCCTTGGGCAACAGGGAATGCAGTTCAATGAAGCTTTTGACCGCCGTGAACAAGCCATCGCGCAGGCCGCTCTCGTGCGTGCCACCGGCACTGGTGGGAATCAAATTGACGTAGCTTTCACGCACCGGCTGGCCATCTTCGGTAAAGGCCACACACCAGGAGGCGCCTTCGCCCTCGGCAAAGCTGTCGTGCTGAGCGTCGGCAAAACCGTCGCCTTCAAACACCGGAATCACCAGCTCGCCGCTCAGAGTTTGCAGCAAATAGTCACGCAAGCCACCTTTGAAGACCCAAACCTGGGTTTCCTTGGTTTTCTCGTTCACCAGCGTCACGGTCACGCCCGGCATCAGCACGGCCTTGCTGCGCAACAGGTGCACCAGTTGCGCCATGGGCAGGGCCAGCGCCTCAAAGTATTTGGCATCGGGCCAGACCCGCACCGTGGTACCGGTCTTGCGATCGCCCTCGGCCTGCTTGCGTGCTTGCAGCGGCTCAATCACATCGCCGCCCGAAAACACGAGCCGGGCGACCATGCCCTCGCGGTAGGTGGTGACCTCCAGCCGGGTGGCCAGCGCATTGGTCACGCTCACGCCCACACCGTGCAGTCCGCCCGAGAAGCTGTAGGCGCCGCCCTTGCCCTTGTCAAACTTGCCGCCCGCATGCAAGCGAGTGAACACCAGCTCGATCACAGGGGCATTTTCTTCGGGGTGCAGGCCAAACGGGATGCCCCGGCCGTCGTCTTCAATGCTGATGGAGCCGTCGGCCTGCAAGATCACCTTGATCTTTTTGCCGTGCCCGGCCAGGGCCTCGTCGGCGGCGTTGTCCAGCACCTCCTGAATGACGTGCAGGGGGTTGTCGGTCCGGGTGTACATGCCGGGACGCTGCTTGACGGGCTCCAGGCCCTTGAGCACGCGGATGGAATTTTCGGAATATTCGGGGGTGGGTTTGACAGCCATAACCGGCGATTCTAATCCGACACCGGGCCAGAATCTGTATATAACCACAGCCCCAATCTTTACAAACCCAAGGTGGTGCTGGCAAAACCGGGCGTGCTGTTGCGCAGCAACTCGTCCAGCGTTTCCTTCAGGTGAACGCGCCGCTCGCGGTCCTGACCGCACACCCCCACGCTGCGCACAGGGTCGATGCGGTGCAAAGCCCAGCCAGGGCTCCAAATGGCACTGGGGAAATCGGTCGGCGCCCTGGATCGGCACACCCGGCTGTTGATGATGTGGCCCCAGGTCGTGCGCCATGCCACAAAACGGGCGTGGTGGCGAATCACCTCGTCATACCGTGTGGCCAGAATGACCATCTGGCGCCCGGTTTTGGACCACGCCTGCAGCGACTCCACCACAGAACGCTCACGCAAAGGCCAGTCTTCAAACGTGGCATCACACAGAATAATCTGCGGCCAGGCCTCCCGGGCGGCACAGGCCAGGGCATCGCGCACCAGAGTCTCGAAGGCTTCACGGCCCGAGAAAGGCCCGGTGGGCAATGGCTCACCCGCCAGTGGTTCGCTCTCTTCAGGTGACATGCAGCCACCCGGCCTCACGCCATGTGGCCAGCAAGGACCGGGCCTCGGCGCTGGTACGCGCGACATCTTGCGAACCCAAAAAGCGCTGGTCGCACAGGCGGCGCATCAAGGTGGCGTCACGGCCGCCCGCGCGAAAACTCTCGCCGTTGATGAAGATATGGCGCGCATCAAACATCATCTTGGTCCGGCGGTCCAGCCGCAACTCCACCATGGGCAAGGCTTGCGCCTCAGACTCGTCAAAGTCAGCCGGGTCAAACCAGACATTGGCTTTGGGCTCGGTCAGGTATTCCCCCATGGCGCGCCCCAGCGCATCCGGATCCAGGAGTGCCGCCTGCAAAGCGTCACGCGCGAACTCGATCATTTGCGCCGGAATTTCACCGGGCTGGGCCACGGCCGGTTGTTTGGGGTCTTTGTAGGTCGCCTCGCCCACAGCGTCTTGGGCGTCTTCCGCCAGGCGCTGCAGCAACTCACGGGCCAGCTCGCCCCGGTTGGGCTGCCTGAAACCAATCGAGTAGGTCATGCACTCGCCGACCGCAATGCCATCATGGGCGTAACGGGGCGGCAGGTAGAGCATGTCACCCGGCTCCAGTACAAACTCTTCCTCGGGCACAAAGTTGGACAGTATTTTCAAAGGCACATCGGGTTGTAGCGACAGGTCCTTTTGGCGCCCAATGCGCCACGTGCGCCGGCCATGCGCCTGCAACAAAAATACGTCGTAGCTGTCAAAGTGCGGGCCAACACCGCCCCCATCCGAGGCATAACTGATCATCAGGTCATCCAGCCGGGCGTCGGGCACAAACCTGAACTGGTTCATAAGGTCATGAACCCGGTCATGCTGCAAGTCCACACCCTGCAGCAACACGGTCCAGCCCGGTTGCTTCAGAGGCGGGAACGCGCGCCGCTCAAACGGTCCGTGCCTGAATTGCCAGCCGGGCGCTTTCCCTGACGCATTTGCCGGGGCCTGAACCACCATACGGGCCTGCACGTCTTCTCGGGCAGCCAACTCAAACAACTCACTGCGGTCCAGCAGGGGCTTGAAGTTGGCGATGGCGTTTCTCACCAGCAGCGGCTTCTTTTGCCAATGCCGCTTCATGAATAATTCGGGACTCAACCCGCCCAGCAATTGCAGGGGCTCGGCAACATTCATACACTTCTCCGGTAACTTTTTTGAACTGCGACAATTCTCCTATGGAAATCAAACAACAATGCGTGGTCGCCCTGACCTGGATCCTCAAGGACACCCTGGGTGAGGAACTCGACGTGCTGGACGACCCGGTCGAGTTTTTGATCGGGGGCGATGACCTCTTCGAGGTGGTGGAAGAAGCCCTCCAAGGCTACAAAGTGGGCGCGCGCCTGGACCTGCAAATTGAGCCTGAAGAAGGCTTTGGCGACTATGACGACCAACTGGTGTTTCTGGAGCCGCGCGAGTTATTCCCGGCTGAGCTGGAAGAAGGTATGACGATGGAGGGCAGCGCCCTGCCCGCTGGCTGCAACGCCGATGCGCCCAAAGACGTGTTCTACACCGTCACCGAGATGTACCCCGACCACATCGTGCTCGATGGCAACCACCCCTTGGCCGGCATCGCCTTGCGCTTAAGCCTGAAAATCGAGGGAATTCGGGAAGCAACCGAAGAAGAAATTGGTAGGGGAACGGCGGGCACCGGCTTTTTCAAAATCCAGCCGATGCACGATGTCGCGTCAGGCAACGACACCCTGCACTGAGCTCTACCGATCTGATTGACAAAGTAGCTTCAGGACTTTCCGGTGGAGCCGTAGCCATTTTCCCCGCGCTCGCTGGCGGGGAACTCCGTCACCACATTGAACTGCGCCTGCACCACCGGAACAATCACCAGTTGCGCCAGGCGCTCCATGGGCTCGATAGTGAAGGCTGTGCTGCTGCGGTTCCAGGCGCTCACCATCAGTTGCCCCTGGTAGTCACTGTCAATCAACCCCACCAAATTGCCTAGCACAATGCCATGCTTGTGACCCAGGCCCGACCTGGGCAGAATCAGGGCGGCAAAGTTTGGGTCGCGCAGGTAGATCGCAATGCCGGTGGGCACCAACTGCCAGGCGTTGGGCGCCAGCGTCAACGGCTCGTTCAAACAGGCACGCAGGTCCAGCCCGGCACTGCCGGGTGTGGCGTAGGCCGGCAATTGATCCGCCATGCGTGAATCGATGATTTTGACGTCTATTTTCATTGTTTTTGGCCTCTAGCCACCATCTTTATTGATATCTCCGCTATTAATTTACGAGCAAGAGAGAGTTTGGAATCGCGCGCCAACTCCGTGGTGCCCATGGCATCCACCAACAGCAGCACATTGTCATCCTGGCCAAAAGTGGCCGGCCCCAGGTTGCCCACCAGCAAGGGCACGCCTTTTCGCAAGCGCTTGGCTTGGGCATTGGCAAGCAGGTCCTGGCTCTCGGCGGCAAACCCCACGCAGTACAACGCCTGGCTCTGGCCCCGAGGCGACTGGGCCAGGGTAGCCAGGATGTCCGGGTTTTCCACAAAGTCCAGCTTGGGTACCTCGCCCGAGCCGTCTTTCTTGATTTTTTGATCAGCCGTATTGGCTGGGCGCCAGTCGGCTACAGCGGCTGTTGATATAAAAATACTAGCGCTCTGTGCATGTTCCACGGCAGCTGCAAGCATATGGAGTGCAGATTTAACATCCACTCGCCTGACACCCCGTGGCGTGGGCAGGTGTACCGGCCCGGCAATCAGCGTCACGGTCGCACCAGCCTCGCGGGCGGCGCGGGCGATGGCAAAGCCCATCTTCCCGCTGGACAAATTGGTGATGCCCCGCACCGGATCAATCGCCTCATAAGTGGGGCCGGCAGTCACCAGCACGTGTTCGCCCTTGAGGGTCTTGGGTTGAAAGAAGGCTATGAGATCCTCCATCAGCTCTTCGGGCTCCAGCATGCGGCCATCACCCGTCTCGCCGCAGGCCTGGTCGCCCTGCCCCACGCCCAACACATGAGCGCCATCCGCCGTCAATTGCGCGACATTGCGCTGCGTAGCGGGATGCGCCCACATTTCCCGGTTCATGGCCGGCGCGATCAGCAAAGGCACCTGGTCCAGCGGACGCGCCAGGCACATCAGGCTGAGCAGATCATCGGCACGCCCCTGCACCAGCTTGGCCATGAAATCGGCACTGGCAGGCGCAATCAGGCAGGCATCAGCCTCACGGCTGAGGTTGATGTGCGGCATATTGTTCGGCTCCCGGGCGTCCCACTGGGAGCCGTAGACGGGGCGATTGCTCAGCGCCTGCATCGTCACCGGGGTGATGAACTGCGCGGCAGCTTCGGTCATGACAACCTGCACGGTGGCGCCTTCCTTGATCAGGGCACGGCACAGTTCAGCCGATTTGTAGCAGGCAATGCCACCCGTGAGGCCCAAGACAATGTGTTTTCCAGCGAGGTCGTTCATACGCCAAAATGTAGCAGACGCCCCCCTATAATCTTCCTTTCCCACCTCCCCGAGCAATCAGCTCCTTCTGACATGACCAAATTTGTCTTCGTCACCGGCGGTGTGGTGTCTTCCCTTGGCAAGGGAATCGCCTCAGCCTCCTTAGCAGCGATTCTTGAATCGCGAGGCCTCAAAGTCACTTTAATCAAGCTTGACCCCTACCTCAACGTCGATCCCGGCACCATGTCGCCCATGCAGCACGGCGAAGTCTTTGTGACCGAAGACGGTGCAGAAACCGACCTCGACCTGGGCCACTACGAGCGCTTTGTGGAAACCCGCATGCGCAAGGCCAACAATTTCACCACCGGCCAGATCTACAAAAGCGTACTTGAAAAAGAGCGACGTGGCGACTACCTGGGCAAGACCGTCCAGGTGATTCCCCACGTGACCAACGAGATCCAGGACTTCATCAAGCGCGGTGCCCGATTTGGTGCGCCCGATGCGGTCGACGTGGCGATCGTTGAAATTGGCGGCACCGTGGGCGACATCGAGTCGCTCCCGTTCCTGGAGGCGGTGCGCCAGATGAGCTTGAAACTCGGCCCCAACAACAGTGCGTTTGTGCATTTGAGCTACGTGCCCTGGATTGCGGCTGCCGGCGAACTCAAGACCAAACCCACTCAGCACACCGCCAAGCAGTTGCGCGAAATCGGCATTCAGGCCGACGCCCTGATCTGCCGTGCTGACCGCCCCATCCCCGATGAAGAGCGCCAGAAAATCTCGCTGTTCTCGAATGTGCCCGACTGGGGCGTGATCTCCATGTGGGACGTGGACACCATCTACAAAGTGCCGCGCATGCTGCATGAGCAGGGGCTGGATGGGCTGATTTGCGACAAACTGCGTCTGAATACGCCGCCTGCCAACCTCAAGCGCTGGGATGACCTGGTCTATGAGACCGCACACCCGCAGGGCGACGTGAATATCGCCATGGTTGGCAAATACGTCGACCTGAGCGACAGCTACAAATCGCTCAACGAGGCCCTGCGCCACGCGGGCATGAAAAACCATGTGCGGGTCAAGATCGATTACATCGACTCCGAGAGCATCACGCCCGACACGGTGGCACAACTGGGCCGCTTCGACGCCATTCTGGTGCCTGGTGGTTTCGGCGTGCGCGGCGTGGAAGGCAAGATTTGCGCCGCCCAATACGCCCGTGAACACAAAGTGCCTTACCTGGGCATTTGTTTGGGCATGCAGGTGGCCACGATCGAATTTGCCCGGCATGTGGCCGGCATGGCGGACGCCAACAGCACCGAGTTTGACCCCGCCAGTCCCTACCCCGTGATCGCGTTGATCACCGAGTGGAAGGACGAAGATGGCACCATCAAAACCCGCAACGTCGACTCCGATCTGGGCGGCACCATGCGCCTCGGAGCACAAAGTTCCGACGTTGCCAAGGGCACTCTGGCGAACGAAATCTACGGGGATGTGGTAACCGAGCGTCACCGCCATCGCTATGAAGCCAACGTGCAGTTTCTGGATACGCTGCGTGAAGCCGGGCTGGTGATTTCGGCCCGTACGCAGCGCGAAAAACTCACCGAAATTGTGGAACTGCCACGCACTGTTCACCCTTGGTACGTGGGCGTGCAGTTTCATCCCGAGTTCAAATCCACCCCTTGGGACGGTCACCCACTGTTTAATGCTTTTGTCAAAGCCGCACTGGTGCATCAGGCCGCAGACGAGAGCGAGAAAGCGACTGCTCCATGAAGCTTTGCGGATTTGACATCGGCCTTGAGCACCGGTTTTTCCTTATCGCCGGCCCCTGTGTGATCGAGTCCGAGCAATTGCAAATGGACACCGCGGGTACCTTGAAGGACATCACCAGCAGCCTGGGGATTCCTTTCATTTTCAAGAGTAGCTTCGACAAAGCCAACCGCTCCAGTGGCGGCACTTTTCGCGGACCCGGCATCGACAAAGGGCTGGAAATCCTGGCCAAGGTCAAGCGCGAACTCAACGTTCCGGTGCTGACTGACATCCACTCCGAAGACCAGATTGCCCAGGTGGCATCGGTTGTCGATGTGCTGCAAACCCCCGCCTTTTTGTGCCGGCAGACGGACTTCATCCGGGCCGTGGCGCAGTCGGGCTTGCCAGTCAACATCAAGAAGGGGCAGTTTCTGGCGCCCGGCGACATGAAGAATGTGATCGACAAAGCCCGCGCGGCTGCACGTGAAAAAGGTCTTCCTGAAGACAACTTCATGGCCTGCGAGCGGGGTGCCAGCTTTGGCTACAACAACCTGGTCTCCGATATGCGCTCGCTGGCCATCATGCGCGAAACCGGGGCGCCCGTGGTCTTTGACGCCACGCACTCCGTGCAGTTGCCGGGTGGGCAGGGCACCAGCAGCGGCGGACAGCGCGAGATGGTGCCCGTGCTGGCCCGGGCGGCTGTGGCCGTGGGTGTAGCCGGCCTGTTCATGGAAACTCATCCCGATCCGTCCAAAGCCCTGAGTGACGGCCCCAACGCGGTGCCTCTCAAGCACATGCGCGCCTTGCTCGAGACGCTAGTCGCTCTGGACTTTGTGACAAAAAAGAACGGTTTTCTCGAAAATAATTTCAATCTCTGATCGCGCCTGTCAGCTTTATGCTTGGCGTCGTCCTACTTACACATTTTTTGTTTTTTGAAAGAAATCAATGAGCGCAATTGTTGACATCGTCGGTCGTGAAATTCTGGATTCACGCGGCAACCCCACTGTGGAATGTGACGTGTTGCTGGAGTCCGGCACCATGGGCCGCGCGGCTGTACCCTCTGGCGCCTCCACCGGCAGCCGCGAAGCCATTGAATTGCGCGACGGTGACATGAGTCGCTACCTTGGCAAAGGCGTGCTCAAAGCCGTGGAGCACATCAACACCGAGATCTCCGAGGCCGTGTTGGGCCTGGACGCCTCTGAGCAGGGATTTCTGGACAAGACCCTGATTGACCTGGACGGCACCGAGAACAAATCCCGCCTGGGCGCCAACGCGATGCTGGCTGTGTCCATGGCGGTGGCCCGCGCGGCCGCAGAAGAATCCGGGCTCCCGTTGTACCGCTATTTCGGTGGCATGGGCGCGATTCAGATGCCGGTGCCCATGATGAACGTGGTGAATGGTGGCGCACACGCCAACAACAACCTCGATCTGCAGGAACTCATGATCATTCCGGTGGGCGCACCCAGCTTCCGCGAAGCAGTGCGTTATGGCGCCGAAGTGTTCCACGCCCTCAAGAAAATCCTGCATGACAAAGGCATGAGCGTAGCCGTGGGCGACGAAGGTGGCTTTGCACCCAACGTGGCCAGCCATGAAGCCGCCATCCAGTTGATTCTGGAAGCCATTGACAAGGCCGGTTTTGTTGCGGGTGAGCAAATTGCCCTGGGTCTGGACTGCGCGGCCAGCGAGTTTTACAAAGACGGCAAGTACCACCTTGAAGGCGAAGGCCTGGTGCTCAGCTCTGAAGAGTGGATCAACGTGATGGCCACGTGGGTCGACAAGTACCCCATCATCAGCATCGAAGACGGCATGGCCGAGAACGACTGGGACGGCTGGAAGCTGCTGACCGAACGTCTCGGTAAAAAGGTCCAGATCGTGGGTGATGATCTGTTCGTCACCAACACCAAGATTCTCAAAGAAGGCATCGACAAAGGCATTGCCAACTCGATCCTGATCAAGATCAACCAGATCGGTACCTTGACCGAAACCTTTGCGGCCATCGAGATGGCCAAGCGCGCGGGCTACACCGCCGTCATCAGCCACCGCTCGGGCGAGACCGAGGACTCCACCATTTCAGATATTGCAGTGGGCACCAATGCCGGCCAGATCAAGACCGGGTCGCTGAGCCGATCGGACCGCATGGCCAAGTACAACCAGTTGCTGCGCATCGAAGAAGACTTGGGCGAGATTGCCACCTACCCAGGTCGCGCAGCGTTCTACAACCTGCGTTAAAGCGGCGGCCAGCCCATGGGGTATCGCTTTGTTCCGGTCGGTCTGATCGTGTTGCTCGTGATTCTTCACGCGCAATTGTGGTCAGGGCGCGGCAGCGTGACCCATGTGGCAGACCTCAAGGCGCAACTGCAAGCGCAGGACCAG
>CALRWE010000057.1:0-22948 GCA_943371745.1 Rhodoferax sp. OV413 | reverse complement strand
GGACTATGTCGTTAAGGACGGCGATGTCATGAATTTCTTGTTCAGCTCCTGATTTGAGCTAAATTGGCTGCTAGCCGGCGTCTTGTATGCATATGTATATTCAAAATATATAGCAAATAAGTCGCCTGGATGGCTGGCATCCGGGTTGCAGATTGGCCTCACCAGAGGCGCACCAGGCCCAACAACACGGATGTCATCGTCAGGTAGCGCAAAAACTTGCCGATCGCCATGTACATCACGCAGGGCCAGAACGGCATCTTGAGCCAGCCCGCTACAGCGCATAGCGGGTCACCCACAATCGGCAGCCAGGACAGCAGGCAGGCCTTGGGCCCCAGGCGCTGCAGCCAGTCGATGGCCCGCAGGTGGTGGCTGGAATGGTTGAACTTGTCTAACACCTTGTGTGAGGCCAGGCCCATGGCCCAGGTCACCATCCCGCCCAGGGTGTTGCCCAAAGTGGCCACACCGATCGCGGGCCAGAAAAGTGACGGGTTGAGTTCAACCAGTCCAAACACCACTGGCTCCGACCCCAGGGGGAGCAGGGTTGCCGAGATGAAGGCCACCGTGAAGACGGTGCTCAACCCGAACTTGGGCAGCGCGAGCAGTATGAGTAATTGATCAAGCCAGGCTTCCATCGGTGAGGCAGTATATCGGGGCCGCGCGATGCCTTGGGCGGATGCCAGGGCCGCATTTCAATTGCTGAAATAGTGGGCAGCTAGAATGTCTCACCCCGGCTGGATCAAGACGCCACCACCCCCTTTTCTCTTGAGTTTCATAGATTTGTTCGCATGAACATTGGCCCCTTTGTCCTCTCAAATCCGTTCTTTGTCGCCCCCATGGCCGGGGTGACGGACCGGCCTTTTCGCCAGCTGTGCAAGAAGCTGGGCGCGGGCTATGCGGTGAGCGAGATGGTGACGAGTCGGCCTGACTTGTGGGACACGCTTAAAACCTCGCGCCGTGCCAACCATGCGGGCGAGCCCGGCCCGATTGCCGTGCAGATTGCCGGTACCGAGCCGCAGATGATGGCTGATGCCGCCGCCTACAACATTGACCGGGGTGCACAGATCATTGACATCAATATGGGCTGCCCTGCCAAAAAAGTGTGCAACAAGTGGGCCGGTTCTGCCCTGATGCAGGACGAGGCGCTCGCCTTGCGCATTGTGCAAGCCGTGGTCGCAGCCAGCGCGCCCCGCGGTGTGCCAGTGACGCTCAAGATGCGCACCGGTTGGTGCCAGTCTGAAAAAAATGCCGTGGTGCTGGCGCGTGCTGCCGAACAGGCGGGCGTGGCCATGGTCACGGTGCATGGGCGCACCCGGGAGCAGGGCTACAAAGGAGATGCGGAATACGACACGGTAGCTGCTGTGAAGGCGGCACTGCGCGTGCCGGTGGTGGCCAATGGCGACATTGACAGCCCTGAAAAAGCACGCCAGGTGCTGGCCTTGACCGGTGCGGATGCGGTGATGGTTGGTCGCGCGGCTCAGGGTCAGCCCTGGATATTTCGGGAAATGGTGCATTTCATGGCTACGGGCACGCACCTGGCGCCGCCACTGGTGGCGGAGGTCCGCCACCTGCTGCTGGACCATTTGCAGGACCATTACGCGCTGTATGGCGAGTTCTCGGGGGTGCGCACCGCACGCAAGCACATTGGCTGGTACGTGAAGGCCTTGCCGGGAGGTGAGGATTTTCGCGCGCGCATGAATGCGATCGAGGATTGCGAGGCTCAGTCGGCGGCGGTGGGTCGTTACTTCGATCAATTGAGCGAGCGCATGGAACGGCTGCCCCAACGGGGGCTGCACAACGAAATGAATCTAGAAAAAAAACAGATGGAGACGTCAGAATGAGCAATGTCAACATTCAGGAGTGCGTGCGCACCAGCCTGGAGAGTTACCTTCGGGATCTGGGCGAGAGCGAGCCCAATGGCATGTACACGATGCTGGTCAACGTGGTGGAGCGTCCCCTGCTGGAGGTCGTCATGCTGCACGCCGACAACAATCAGTCCCGCGCCGCGCAGTGGCTGGGCCTGAACCGCAACACCCTTCGCAAAAAGCTGCTGGAACACAAATTGATCGATTAGACCGCGCCGGCGTGGCCACTCGCCTCGAATTTCAACTTTAACGATCTACACACAGAACCCATGAACGCACTTCTTTCCGTCTCCGACAAAACAGGCATCCTTGAATTCGCGCAGGCGCTGCATGGTCTGGGCATCAAGCTCCTGTCCACCGGCGGCACCGCCAAGTTACTTAGCAGTGCCGGCCTGCCCGTGACCGAGGTGGCAGAAGTCACCGGTTTCCCGGAAATGCTGGACGGTCGGGTCAAAACCCTGCACCCCAAAGTGCATGGTGGCTTGCTCGCCCGGCGCGACCTGCCCGAGCACATGGCTGCCATCAAATCGCACGGCATCGACACCATCGACCTGCTGGTGGTGAACCTGTACCCGTTTGAGTCCACCGTGGCCAAGGCCGGTTGTACCCTGGAAGATGCCATCGAGAACATCGACATCGGCGGCCCTGCCATGGTGCGCAGTGCGGCCAAGAACTGGAAAGACGTGGCGGTGCTGACCGACGCCTCACAGTACGCACAGGTGCTGGCCGAGTTGACGCAGGGCGGCTTGACGCTGAAAACCAAATTTGCCCTGTCGGTGGCGGCGTTCAACCGCATCAGCCAGTATGACGGCGCCATCAGCGATTACCTCTCCAGCGTGCAGTTTGGCGAGGGTGTGGCCGATGGCCAGGCTCCCACGCTCAGCCAGTTCCCAGGCCAGAGCAATGGCCGCTTCATCAAGCTGCAAGACCTGCGCTACGGTGAAAACTCGCACCAGCAGGCCGCCCTTTACCGCGACCTGCATCCCGCCCCCGGTTCGCTGGTCACAGCCAGGCAGTTGCAGGGCAAGGAGCTGAGCTACAACAACATCGCCGATGCCGATGCCGCCTGGGAATGCGTCAAGAGCTTTGACACCCCGGCCTGCGTCATCGTCAAGCACGCCAACCCCTGCGGGGTGGCCATTGGCGCCAACGCGCTGGAAGCCTACAGCAAGGCCTTCAAAACCGACCCGACCTCCGCCTTCGGCGGCATCATCGCCCTGAACACGCCACTGGATGAAGCTGGCGCGCGCGAAATTTCCAAGCAGTTTGTCGAGGTGCTGATGGCCCCCGCCTACAGCCCCGAAGCCCTGGCCGTGTTTGCCGCCAAGGCCAATGTGCGCGTTCTGCAGATCGAGCTGCCCAGGGGTGGCGCTTCTGATTGGGACAATGGCCGCAACGCCGTTGACATGAAGCGCGTGGGCTCCGGCATCCTGCTGCAGACCGCCGACAACCACGAACTGGCGCTGGCCGACCTGAAGGTGGTCACCGTCAAGCAGCCTACCCAGGAGCAGTTGCAGGACCTGCTGTTTGCCTGGAAAGTAGCCAAGTTCGTCAAGAGCAATGCCATTGTGTTCTGCAAGGGCGGCATGACCATGGGCGTGGGCGCGGGCCAGATGAGCCGCCTGGACTCTGCGCGCATTGCCAGCATCAAGGCGCAGCACGCCCATCTGTCCCTCGACGGCACGGCGGTGGCCAGCGACGCATTTTTCCCGTTCCGTGATGGCTTGGACGTGGTGGTGGACGCAGGCGCCACCTGCGTCATCCAGCCCGGCGGCTCCATGCGCGACCAGGAAGTGGTCGACGCGGCCAACGAGCGCGGCGTGGCCATGGTGTTCAGCGGCGTGCGGCACTTCCGGCACTGAGCTCAATATCCGGCGATTCGCCGGGCCACCTTCAGGCGACTGAATCAAGGATATAAAACGCTTGTGGTCAGCGTTTTATAAGGTTTTTTATGTTTAATTTTGTAGCAATTTAAACACGTCAGCAGCCACAGCCACTGTGTGCGCGATGTCTTCGTCGGTGTGCGCTGCACTCACAAAGCCGGCCTCATACAGGGCTGGGGCGATGTACACGCCACGGTCCAGCAGGCCATGAAACAGGGTGTTGAAACGCTGGCTGTCGGTGGTCATGACGGTGGCGTAGTTTTGTGGCAATTTGTCAAACAGGAATAAGCCGAACATGCCGCCCTCGCTGTCCGCGCTGAAGGGAACGCCCTGGGCAGCCGCTGCGGTTTTCAGGCCGTCCACCAGGGTGCGTGTCTTGCGGGCCAGGTCCTCATAGAAACCGGGTTTTTGAATCTCGCGTAGCGTGGCGAGGCCACACGCGGTGGCCACCGGGTTGCCGCTCAGGGTGCCCGCCTGGTAGACCGGACCCATCGGGGCCATCATCTCCATCACGGCCCGCTTCGCGCCAAACGCGGCCAGCGGCATGCCGCCGCCAATGACCTTGCCCATCACGGTCAGATCGGGCTCAAAGCCGGGGATGGCGCGGGCATACACGCTTTGCGCGCCTCCCAAGGCCACCCGAAAACCGGTCATGACTTCGTCAAAGACCAGCAGGGCGCCGTAGTCGGTGCAAAGCTCGCGACAGCGTTTCATGAAGGGGATGGATGCGCGCACAAAGTTCATGTTGCCGGCAATCGGCTCAATCATCAGGCAGGCCAGTTCGTGCCCGTGCAGCACGAACGCCTCTTCAAGTTGTTCCAGGTTGTTGTATTCCAGCACCAGCGTGTGCTGCACCACTTCAGGCGGCACCCCCGCACTGGTGGCATTGCCAAAAGTGGCCAGGCCCGAGCCGGCTTTCACCAGCAGCGCGTCGGCATGGCCGTGGTAGCAGCCCTCGAACTTGATGAGTTTGCTGCGCCCGGTGGCGCCGCGCGCCAGGCGGATGGCGCTCATGGCGGCTTCGGTGCCCGAGCTGACCAGTCGCACCATGTCCATGCTGGGCACAATTTTCAGGATCTCTTCGGCCAGCTCCACCTCGCGCTCGGTCGGCGCGCCAAAGGAAAATCCTTCCAGGGCCGCTGCCTGAACGGCCTGGACCACCGCCGGATGGCCATGGCCCAGAATCATCGGACCCCACGAGCCTATGTAGTCCGTGTAGCGCTGGTCGTTGGCGTCCCAAAAGTAGGCGCCCTGGGCCCGTTTGACAAAACGAGGTGTGCCGCCCACGGCCTTGAATGCCCGCACGGGCGAGTTCACGCCGCCGGGAATCACTTTTCTGGCGCGTTCAAAGAGGGTTTGGTTGTGGTCAGTGTTGAGTGTCATTGGGCTTGCGTTCCAGAAAGCTTGCGGTAAAGAGAGGCGGGTCTGATGTGTCAACCGGTTCAATGTCGGCTGGCGGCTCAGGCTCGGGCTGTGCCCAGAATAGCCGGTCGGGTACAAAATTCCCCATGCCGGGATGAAAACCACCTTCCAGGCAACGGTCTAGGTAGCTCAACGCTTCGTGCAAGGCCTCGGCCAAGTCGCAGCCGGTGGCCAAAAGGGCGGCAAATGCAGTCGAGAAGGTATCACCGGCGCCGGAGAACGCCGCATCAAAGCGCTCGAGCCTCTCGCTGGCCACGACAGCCTCGGGTGTAGCCAGCACGTTGTCAATGAAGTCGTCCGGCAGGGCGATGCCGGTAACCAGGGTGTACGGCACCCCCAGTTCCTGGGCGGCTCGGGCGATGTCACGGGGGCTTGGCCTGCTTTCTGTGCTCCAGTCGGGGAGCAGCCAGCGCCACAGTGTGCTGTGGTTCCCGACCAGTACAGTTGTTTGCGGCAGGATCAATTCCTTGAAGGCATCGTGGTATTGATCGATGTGCATTTCGTCCCACCAGGACAGGTTGGGCATGTAAGCAACCAGGGGAATCTCAGGGTAGTCTGCGGCAATGCCCGCCACAGCACCGAGGTTGTCCGGCGAGCCTGCAAAACCCACCTTGATGACCTGAATGGTCATGTCTTCCAGGGTGGCGCGTGCCTGTGCCAGGACGGCGTCTTCATCCAGCGGGAAATGGTCATAAATTTCTGCGGTATCACGCGCATAGGCACCGGTAACAACGGGCAGGGCATGGCAACCTATGGATGCGGCGGTGCTGATATCGGCGGCCAGGCCGCCAGCGCCACTGGGGTCGTTAGCGTTGAAGAGCATGATGCAAACCGGGGACACTGGGTCCCGTTCATTTTCATCTCTAGGGGAAACCGTGGGGGGGTGCATGAGGCAGCCTGTCTTTATATTCAGGCAAAATAACAGGTGTTCGAGGTCGGGGCGTTGTTGATGGCCGCGGCTTTTTTTAATGTTGAGATTCTATTCGAAGGCCCCGTAAGCTGTGAGCGAGACTAAAACCTGGATGTGTTTGATCTGTGGCTGGATCTATGATGAAGAGGCGGGGGATCCTGAGCACGGCGTCGCCCCTGGCACTCCATGGCACGATGTGCCCATGAACTGGACCTGCCCTGAATGTGGTGCGCGCAAAGAAGATTTCGAAATGGTGCAGATTTAGATTACTGCCGCTGGCATGCCCGCCATCGTCAGTGACCGGTGTCAATACTGGAGCAATATGCCGTGAAAACGACTGAGTCGACTTCCAAGGTCCTGGTCATAGACGACAGTAACACCATCAGGCGAAGCGCCGAAATCTTCCTCAGGCAAGGGGGGCACGATGTCATGCTCGCGGAGGATGGTTTCGATGCGCTGTCCAAAGTCAGCGACTACCAGCCGGATCTCATTTTTTGCGACATCCTGATGCCGCGTCTCGATGGCTATCAGACCTGTGCGATCATCAAGCGCAATCCAAAGTTTGCCGGAGTTCCCATTGTGATGCTGTCTTCCAAGGACGGCGTTTTTGACAAAGCGCGCGGCCGTATGGTCGGCGCGCAGGACTATCTGACAAAGCCGTTCACAAAAGATCAGTTGCTGCGGGCAATTCAACAGTTTGGCCAAACGATGCAAGGAGCAACTTGATGGTGATTCAAAGGGTATTGATCGTTGACGACTCAAAAACCGAATTGATGTTCCTGACCGGTTTGTTGCAGAAAAAGGGCTTGTCCGTGCGCACGGCAGAAGGTGCTGAGGAAGCCTTTCTCCGCTTGACCGAAGAAAAGCCAGACCTGATTCTCATGGATGTGGTCATGCCGGGTCAAAATGGGTTTCAGTTGACGCGGAACATCAGTCGGACTCCCGAGTACTCTGACATCCCCATCATTCTTTGCACCAGCAAGAGCCTGGAGACTGACCGGGTTTGGGGCATGCGCCAGGGTGCGCGCGACTACATCACCAAGCCAGTCGATCCGGTTGAACTGTTTACCAAGATCCAGGCTCTGGGCTGACCGCGCAAGGACCCGATGGCCAATCGCGAAGCTCTCCGAGAACTACAGGCTCGTTTGGCGAGTCGCCTGAAGGCGGCCCGTTCGGAGGGTGTGTCCGCTGCTTGGCTGGCCGTCAACACAGGCGGCGAAAACTACCTGTTGCCGCTGGTGCAGTCCGGCGAGATTTTTCCATTGGCCCACGTTCAAGTCGTTCCCTACTGTCAGCCCTGGTTCATCGGTGTCACGAACCTCCGGGGCGGTCTCTTTGGTGTGGTTGACTTGGCTGGTTTTTTAAAGGGCAGCGCAGGACGTCTGCGCGCCAAGGAGTCGGTGGCTGAGTCAAGCGTGGTGACTTTCAATGCCACGCTGGATATCAATTGCGCCCTCTTGGTGGACGGATTGGCGGGGCTGCGAAAAGCGGATTCATTCACCAGTGCGCACTCTCCCATGGAGGGCTCCCCGACTTGCTTTGGCAGTCGGTTCACCGACATCAACGGGGTGCATTGGCAGGAAATCAACCTGCGGGCCTTGGCTCAGACCCCCGAGTTTCTCAGCATCAGTGCCTAAGTTATTTCTTTAAGGGTTCACTATGTCCGTCGTCGATCAACTGCAAAATCTGTTCGTCAAAAAGCAGCCTGACTCCGAGATGGATTCCCGGTTGAGTCTTGGCTTGCCGGACCCGGCGCTTGAACCGGAGGCCGCGTTGCAAATGCCAGCGAGTGTTCGCCCGGACCCGGTGGCCCGGGTCCGAGTGGCCCCCCCCACTGAATCGGCCGGTGGCTTGCGTGGCCACATCACCCTGCCCTTGCTGGGGGGTGGATCCGTGGTGCAGCATCAGCGCCGGCTCTCAATCCTTCTGGGCTTGTCTTTGGTGGTTTTGGTGGGTGTCACCGTTTTTGCATTGAATCAGGCCGACAAAGTGGCGCAGCAGCTGGGTGCAACCGGGCAGTCATTGATGCAGTCCCAGCGGCTTGCGAAATCGGTGTCTCAAGCCGTGGTCGGTTCTGCTCAGGCGTTTGCGGATGTGTCAGAAAGTTCGGGGGTGCTGGCGTCGTCGGTTCGTGGCCTCAAGGAGGGCAGCGTAGCGATGGGCCTGAGTGCTTTGAGTGAAGATTACTCGCCTGCGCTTGAAAAGATCGCGCCTCTGGTGGAGCGTGCTGAAAAAAATGCGTCTCTTGTGATGGCGCAACAGAAAATCTTGACGCAGGTGGGTTCGGCACTCCGCCTGATCAATCGCCAGTCGTCGGACCTGCTGGAAATCGCAGAGATGGTGGTTTCTCTCAAGCTTCAGCAAAATGCGGCGCCCATCGAGATCTCTGCGGCAGGTCAGTTGGTCATGTTGACTCAGCGTATCGGCAAATCTTCAAACGAATTCCTGACGGTGGACGGTGTAAGCCCCGAAGCCGTTTTCCTGTTGGGCAAAGACCTGAATTCCTTCCGTGAAATCGCGCAAGGCATCCTGGATGGCAGCCCGGAGTTGCGATTGTCGGCGACCAAAGACCTGCAAACGCGCGAGCAGCTGCAGGCCCTGATCACCTTGTTCGAAGAAACCCGGACTCAAGCCAGCGCCATTTTGGGTAACCTTCAAGGGCTTGTGGCAGCGCGAGAGGCCCAGTCCTCGATCATTGCCGACAGTGAACCTCTGCGCCGCCACCTGGAGGAGTTGCAACTCAAGCTCTCCAAACGCACGGGTCTGAGCGCAACTGCGCTTGCGTCGCTTTCGGGTGCTGCTTTGGTCGCCTTGCTGTGCGCGGCAGGTTTGTCTTATGTCCAGTTGCTGGATGGTCGCCAGCGCCAGTCCGCAACCGACCAGCAGCTGCAGGATTCAGAGCGCCAGGAGCGCGAGGCCAAGCGCGTGAACGATGCCAATCAAGCGGCTATTTTGAGATTGATGAACGAGTTGCAGGCTGTGGCGGAGGGCGACTTGACCCAGGAGGCCACGGTGACTGAGGACATCACTGGTGCCATTGCCGACTCGGTGAATTACACGGTCGAGGAATTGCGCTCCCTGGTGGGGAACGTGCAAAGCGCTGCGGCCCGGGTGGCCCAAACCACGGCGGAGGTGGACATCACGTCCACTGGGCTGCTGGCGGCCTCCAATGAGCAACTGCATGAAATTCGGGAAACCGGGCGCTCGGTCGTGGACATGGCGTCTCGAATCAACGAGGTTTCGGTTCAGGCGCAAGAGTCGGCCTCGGTGGCTCGCCAATCCTTGCAGGCAGCCGAGGTGGGCTTGCAGGCGGTGCAAAACGCCATCGGGGGAATGAACTCGATACGGGATCAGATTCAGGAAACCTCGAAACGCATCAAGCGCTTGGGTGAATCGTCCCAGGAGATTGGTGAAATCACCGAGTTGATTTCAGACATCACCGAGCAAACCAACGTGCTGGCGCTCAATGCGGCTATCCAGGCTGCTTCGGCGGGAGAAGCAGGTCGCGGCTTCTCCGTGGTTGCAGAAGAGGTGCAGCGCCTGGCTGAACGGTCCGCCGAAGCGACGCGTCAGATCTCAGCACTGGTGAAGGCGATTCAGACTGACACACAGGATGCAGTGGGCGCCATGGAGCGTTCGACGCAGGGTGTGGTTGAGGGTGCCCAGCTGTCAGATGATGCGGGCACCGCTCTGACGGAGATTGACCATGTGTCGCGCCGATTGGCCGACCTGATTGAGCAGATTTCCGGTTCTACTTCCCGGGAAGCCAATCTTGCCAATGTGGTGGCCGAGAACATTCAGCACATCTTTGCTGTGACTGAGCAGACCGGTGAGGGGACGCGTGCAACAGCGACTCAGGTTCGGGAGCTCTCCAATATAGCGGAAGAGCTGCGCCAGTCGGTTGCGCGGTTCAAGATTGCCTGACACTCACTCGGCTGATCCGGTTTTCCCCAGGAGTGCACGAATCCATGCAAGCAAACGTTGCCCTGACTGATATCCCTGAAACGGCTTCCGGCGACCTGGGGCCGCTGGCCTGGGTGCTCGATGAGTTGCGCAAGTCGCTCAGCGGCGCCACCCGCGCCTTGCAACGGTTTGTGCGTGATGCCGAGTTGGCGCGCGGGTCGGACCTGGCCGAGCTGGATGCCAGCCAGCTGCGCATTGCCCGTCAACAACTCCATCAGGCCGTTGGCGCACTGGAAATGGTGGGGCAACCTGCGCCAGCCAAGATGTTGCGTGCCATGGAGGCACTCGCCCAACGGTTTGTCCAGCGGCCTGAGTTTTGCAGTGATGAGGCCGCGAGCAAGGTGGAGCGGGCCAGCTTTGCCTTGATCGAGTACCTCGAAGGTGTGCTGAAGGGCAACACCGCTTCCTCTGTCGCCTTGTTCCCGCAATACCGAGATGTACTGGAGTTGGTCGGGGATGACCGGGTACACCCTGCGGACCTGTGGTCCATGGACGTGCGCTGGATTGATGTGGCCTTGGCCGGGTCCGTTCCCGCCGTCGCCTATGACGCATCAGTTCGGGCCCGGATGGATCGCTATGTTCTGCAGGTGGTCAAGTCTGATGATCCCGTCTCAGCCAAGGCTTTGATGGCGATCAGTCTGGGCTTGGCTGCGGCACAGGAATCAATTGAGCAGCGCATTTTCTGGAAAATTTGTGCCGCCTACTTTGAGGCTGTATCCAAGGGCCTGTGCCCGACCGATGTCTATGGCAAGCGCATGGCGTCCCGCGTCCTTCAGCAGTATCGGATTTTGGCGCGGGGTGAGCCCGCCATTTCCGAGCGGCTAATGCAAGACCTGTTGTTTTTCATTGCCCAAGCTGTTCCTGGGGCCCATGCCGACGCGCCCGTCCTGGCCGCTGTGCGATCCGCCTACGGTTTGACCCAGACGAAGTCATTCAATTACGAGAAGCCCCAATTCGGGCGGTTCGATCCCGCCGTGTTGACGCTGGCTCGCAAGCGCCTTGCCGCAGCAGCCGAGACCTGGTCTGCGTTGGCGGGGGGCGACACCAATCGCCTGAAGGTGGCTGTCGACCAGTTCAGCTTGGTAACCGATTCATTGCTGAAACTGCACCCGGAGAGTGCCGACCTGGCGAAGGCTTTGGCACACGCCCTTGAGATAACCGCTCGTTCTGGAGATGCGCCGGGCGCTCCCCTGGCGATGGAGGTGGCGACCGCTGTGCTCTACCTGGAAGCTGCGTACGAGGATCTGGATCCGACCGACTCCCACTTGGCCGAGCGTGGCACCAGCCTGGCCAAACGGCTGGAGAACGTCAACGCGGGCGTGCAGCCGGAGCCGCTGGAGAGTTGGATGGAGGAGCTTTACCGCCGGGTGAGTGACCGCCAGATCATGGGCAGTGTGGTGGGTGAGTTGCGTATTACTTTGGGCAAGGTTGAAAAATCACTGGATGCGTTTTTCCGCAGCCCGATGGATAAGAAGACGCTGCATGAGATACCCGGTCAACTCGCCCAGATGCGGGGCGTTTTTTCTGTTTTGGGTCTCGATCAGGCGGCCATCGCTTCGTTGCGCATGCGCGACAGCGTTGAGGCGTTCCTGGTCTCCGACATGGATTTGGCAGCGGCCCGCAGTGGCATTTTTGACAAGCTGGTCAATAGCCTTGGCGCATTGGGATTTCTCATCGACATGTTGAGTTACCAGCGTGCGCTGGCCAGGAAACTGTTTGCCTATGACGAGGAAGCGGGTGAGTTCAAGCGCCTGATGGGACGCGAGAAGCCGGCGGTTGTTGGGGGCGCCATGGCGCCTGAATTCCTGGCGGGCATTGATTTCGACCTGCACTCGGATGCGATGGAGGTGCGCTCGCCTGAGGGCATTGAGTTGCCGTTGCTCAAGCCAGACCAGGAGTCGTTGCCGCAGGCGTCGATGTCCGGGGTTCCTGCGGCCTCCGAGCCCGCTGGCGCAGAGCTGCTGACCGTTGCTACAGCCGAATCACCGGAGGGTGATGACTTCGATATCCGCGGTATTTTTCTGGAAGAAGCCCGTGAAGTGGTTCAGGCTGGCCAAGACGCGATTCGCAGCCTGGCCGTTGATCCAGCGGACCTGAGCCAGCAAGCCACGCTTCGCCGCGCATTTCATACGCTCAAAGGCAGCGCACGAATGGTCGGACTCCAGGAGTTCGGAGAAGCAGCCTGGTCTCTGGAGCAGTTGCTGAACAACTGGCTGGCCGAGCTACAGCCGGTCAGCCCGGGCTTGCTGACTCTGTCAGGCCAAGCCATGCAAGGTTTGGGCCTCTGGATCGAGGACATTGCGGCGGGCACTGACAGCCGCTGGGATGGTCAGGCCTTTCGCAAGGCGGCGGACGGACTGCGTGTTGACGGCGAATTGCTGACGTTGGCGCTTCCGGGTGACAAGTTGCCGGTGCCTGAAGAGATGCCGATGGCGGTCGAGTCGGCCACGACGGAGCCAGGCACTTGGGTGAGCGGCCTGAACCCAGCCGAGCCGCCTGCCGAGCCAGGAGCCTTACCGCGTGAACAAGTCGGGGAAGAAGCCGGGTTCTCGGGTTTCATGGGCCCGGACGACGAAGATGAGGATCAGATCAAGGTGATCGACGATCTCCGAATCGGACTGGCGCTTTACAACGTTTACCTGAATGAAGCTGACGAGTGGTCCCGGCGCCTGTTGACCGAGTTGAGTGAGTGGTCCTTTGAGCTCGATCGTCCGTTGGGCGGGAGCACCGTGGGCCTGGCGCATTCCCTGTCGGGCAGTTCGGCGACCGTTGGTTTTTTTGCACTGTCCCAGATCGCACGGACCCTGGAGCACGCCATGCTTCATGTGCAGTTGCATGCCCAAGGCAGCGCGGAGCAAGCGCGGGTCTTTATTGAGGCGGCCGAGGACATCCGGCGCTTGTTGCACCAATTCGCCGCCGGATTTCTAAAAAAACCTAACCCGGCGCTGCTCAAGGCGCTTCAGGACATCCTGGAGACCGAGTTCCCCCCGGTTTCGGAGGGTTTCAAAGATAACTTGCAGCGGGAGTATGGCCCTCTTGATGATTGGGATATTGACGCTGATGCCGCTAACGATGCGGCACAGGCACCTGCACCCGCGCCGCTGGCCAACATCTTCAATGCAGCAGTGTCGCCGTTGGTGCTTGACGAGCGGGATGACGACATCGACGCCGTCGATCTGCTGGACGTGGATCTCTTTTCGATTTTTGAAGAAGAAGCGCTGGAGTTGCTGCCCAAGCTTGGAGCGGCCCTGAGGCGATGGACCGCAGACCCTGACAATCTGGCCGCCCGCAGCGAAGTGCTGCGCGCGGTGCACACCCTGAAGGGCAGTGCCCGTCTGGCGGGTGCCATGCGACTGGGCGAGATGACCCACCGCATGGAGTCCGCCATCGAGCACCTGGGCAACGAGTCCGTGCAGGCGCAGCAACTGGAGCCTTTGCTGGCCCGTTTTGACGCGATCCAGGCCCATTTTGATGCTCTGCGCGCCCTGCCCGAGAAGTTGCCGAGTCTGCCGCAAGCCGCGCCTGCGGCGGCCGATCAGGCCGGTGTGGCTGAAGCGCCTGAAGAAGGAGCAGGCTTGCCTGTGCCAGTGGCGCCTGCACAGGTCACTGCCGAGGTTTTGGTTCCCCTGGCGCCGGCACGTCAACTCTCCAACCAAAGTGTGCGGGTGCGTTCACAGTTGCTGGACCGCATGGTCAACCAGTCGGGCGAGGTCATGATCACGCGCTCGCGGCTGGAGGCGCGGGTCGGGCAACTTCGTGGGTCTTTGAACGAGTTGACCGGTAATCTGGACAGGCTGCGCAACCAGTTGCGCGACATCGAGCTGCAGTCTGAATCGCAAATGCAGTCGCGTCTGGCGCAGGCCAAAGACTCGGACCAGGGGTTTGACCCGCTGGAATTTGACCGGTTCACCCGCGTCCAGGAACTCACCCGCATGATGGCCGAGTCTGTAGATGACGTGGCCACGGTGCAGAGTCAGCTGCAGCGCACGGTGGAGGGGGCCGAGGATGACCTGATTGCCCAAGGGCGTCAGGCCCGCGAGTTGCAGCATGATCTGTTGCGCACCCGAATGGTGGAGTTTGACGGGATTTCCGAGCGCCTGTACGGCGTAGTTCGGCAAGCGGCGAAGGATGCAGGCAAGTCCGTCAGGCTTGATATTGTGGGCGGGTCGCTGGACATGGATCGTGGCGTTCTCGACCGCATGGCCCCGTCGTTTGAGCACCTGTTGCGCAACGCCGTTGCGCATGGAATTGAAGACCCCGCCGTTCGGGTGGCCGCTGGCAAGTCAGCAACGGGCACGATCAGGATTCACCTTCAGCAGGAAAGCAACGATGTGACAGTCGAGTTCTCGGACGATGGCGCGGGCCTGGATCTGGGTCGAATTCGAGAAAAGGCGGTGTCGGCAGGCCAGTTTGCCGACGCTTACGTGCCCACCGATGCCGAGCTGGCTGCGCTGATCTTTGATGCTGGTTTTTCTACAGCACCGCTCGTGACCGGGTTGTCGGGTCGGGGTATTGGCATGGACGTGGTTCGCTCCGAGGTCAACGCGCTTGGTGGGCGAATTGAGACCGCCACTGAACGCGGTCATGGCACCCAGTTCAAGCTGGTTTTGCCACTCACCACGGCCGTGACTCAGGTGGTGATGTTGCGCATTGGCAACCTTGTTTTTGGCGTGCCGGCCAAGCTGATCGAGATGGTGCGCCGGGTGCCTGTGGCCGAGCTGGAGCTGGCGTACCAGGACGGCGTCTTTGAGTTCAGTGGGGAAAAAGTACCGTTTTACTGGGCGGGTGCCTTGTTGGAGGCCTCTGCGGGCAGCAGCGAGATCGTGACCAAGACGCTGCCCGTGGCGGTATTCCGCAGCGCAGGCCAGCGCCTGGCCGCCCATGTCGACGAGGTGTTGGGCAACCAGGAGGTGGTGGTCAAGAATCTTGGGCCTCAACTGTCCCGCTTGCCGGGCCTGACGGGCATGTCGGTCCTGGCGTCGGGCGCGGTAATCCTGATTTACAACCCGGTCGTGCTGGCGTCGATATATGGCGAGCGTGCGCGCCTGCTCAAGGTGGCGCACTGGCCCGCTGTCGGGGAGTCCGCAGTTACCGAGACCCTGCCGGTGACTGCGCGCGGCCAGTCGCCACTGGTTCTTGTAGTCGACGATTCCATCACGGTGCGGCGTGTGACCCAGCGCCTGCTCAGCCGTGAGGGTTTCCGGGTGGCTCTGGCGGCAGATGGCCTGCAGGCCCTGGAACGGCTGCAGGAGGAAAAGCCCATGCTGGTGTTGTCCGACATCGAGATGCCGCGCATGGATGGCTTCGATCTGGCGCGCAACATCCGGGCCGATGCCAAACTGCGCGACCTGCCCATCATCATGATCACGTCCCGCATTGCAGAGAAGCACCGCGAGCACGCCCGCGCCCTGGGGGTTGATCACTATCTGGGCAAGCCGTATTCAGAGGACGAACTGATCGGGTTGGTGCGGCAGTACAGTCTGGCGCCTGTTCATGACTGAATCAGCCTCTGGTCAAGGCATTCATTGACTATTCCACATCATATTGATAGCGGAAGAGTCGCTTCAGTTCAAACCGGTTTTTTGACGACGGCGTAACGCTGCAGCGTCAGCGCTCGAGCCTCGTCATGGGCCACGATGGGGCGGGGGTAGTTCTGACCCAGGGTCACCCCCGCCATCGTCAACTCCAGTGGCTTGGCTGTCCAGGGCGCGTGCAACACCTTGTTGGGCAACTGCGCCAGTTGCGGCAGGTAGCGGCGAATGAACTTGCCTTGCGCGTCGAACTTCTCGCTTTGGCTGACTGGGTTGAAAATCCGGAAATACGGCTGCGCATCGCAGCCGCTGGAACTCACCCATTGCCAGCCCCCATTGTTGGCTGACAGGTCAAAGTCGTTGAGGTGCTGGGCAAAGTAGCGCTCGCCCCAGCGCCAGTCGACGCCTAAGTCTTTCACCAAAAAGCTGCCCACCACCATGCGCAGACGGTTGTGCATGTAGCCGGTCTGGTTGATCTGGGCCATGGCCGCATCCACCAGCGGGTAGCCGGTGCGGCCCTCACACCATGCGCTGAACAAGGCTTCAGCACGGGGCCCACTTTCCCAGGCAATGGCGTCGTACTCCACTTTGAAGGCACCTTGGGCCACGCGCGGGAAATTGGCCAGAATCTGAAAATAGAAGTCGCGCCAGATCAGTTCTCCCAGCCAGACCGCCGCGCCCCGGCTGCCCTGAATCTGGCGCTGCAACGCTGTGGCCGCGAGTTGACGGATGGACACCGTGCCAAAGCGCAGGTGCACACTCAGATAGCTCGGGCCCTTGACGGCCGGAAAATCCCGGGTTTCGTCGTACTGGTCCATGCGCTCGAAGAAGTCCTCAAACAGCGCGAGCCCCCCGGATTCACCGGTGGGAATCTTGAGCTCGCTCAGGTTGGTCTGCTCAAATCCCATATCGGCCAATGAGGGTACCGCGTGCGGAAGGTCAGCGGGTCGGGGCGCCAGGAAGGAGGCCAGAGCGCTTGCATCATGCGTGCGCAGATGCTGGGGCGTGACGCTGGCCAGCCAGTTGTTCTTGTAGGGGGTGAACACGCCGTAAGGTGTACCGGTTTTGGTCAGAATCTCCCGGCCCTCAAACACCACATGGTCCTTGCAGGTGTGCAGCGTCACGCCCTGGCCCGCCAATGCCTCGCGCACGCGGGTATCGCGCTCAATGGCCTGCGGTTCGTAGTCGTGCGCAGCAAACACTGCCTGGGCTTTCAGTGCCTGGGACAGTGACGCGATCTCATCGCTCGCCCTGCCAAAACGCACGATCATGCCTGCGCCGGCGGTGCCCGCCAGTTCGCGCAGCCGCGTGTCCAGCTCGACCAGCGACTCCCGGATGAACTCAACCCGCCGGTCCGCCCGGGGCAGGGGGTCCAGAATGTCCCGGTCGAACACAAAAACGCAGTGCACCTGGCGGCAGGCTTGCAGGGCCATGCACAGCGCGGCGTTGTCCGTGACCCGCAGATCGCGCCGAAACCACATCAAACCTGTCTCAAATTGCTTGTCCATGATCACCGTTAAAATTCGTTTATGCCCGCCGATTTTGCACCCACCAATCTGACGAATCATTTCCTGATCGCCATGCCCGGGTTGCAGGACGCCATGTTCTCGCGCAGCGTGGTGTATGTGTGTGAGCACAGTGAGCGCGGCGCACTGGGTTTGGTGATCAACAAGCCTTGCGACATCGACATGAAGCGGCTGTTTGAAAAAGTCGAGCTGCCCCTGCTGCGCAGCGATCTCATGGGTGACCCGGTTTTTTTGGGCGGGCCGGTGCAAACCGAGCGTGGTTTTGTGCTGCACGAAGCGACCTTTGCTGACAAGGACAAGCCGTCTGACCCGGTGTATGCCTCCACCATGGTGATTCCTGGCGGCCTGGAGATGACGACCTCGCGCGATGTGCTGGAGGCCCTGTCCACCGGCGCAGGGCCTCGCAAAGTGCTGGTGTCCCTGGGTTATGCCGCGTGGGGCGAAGGCCAGCTGGAGTCCGAGTTGGGCGAAAACAGTTGGCTGACGGTGGCTGCCAGCAGCAGCGTGATTTTTGACACCCCGGTGTCGCAGCGCTATGACAAGGCCCTGATGCTGCTGGGCCTGGAGCTCTGGATGCTCTCGCCAGATGCAGGCCACGCATGAACGCGCCGACTGATATGACACCCCCCGTGGTGGCGCTCCATTTACAAACCTTCCTCGCCCTGGATTTCGGGGTCAAGCGCACCGGCTTTGCCGTGGGCAACCGCCTGATGCGCACCGCCCAGCCTCAAGGCACGATCGCAGCCGAGGGCGACGCCCGCTTCGTCAAGATAGCCAAGCAATTGAGCGATTGGCAGCCTGATGCGCTGGTGGTTGGCGTGCCCTACCACCCGGACGGGGCGGCCCATGAAAATACCGCGCGGGCCAAGAAATTCGCCCGGCAATTGCATGGTCGCTTCAAGCTGCCGGTGTTTGAGGTGGATGAGCGCTACACCACCACCGAGGCGTTGGCCAGCGGAGCCAAAGACGCCGACGCGGCGGCAGCCTGCATCATTCTGGAACAATTTTTTAGGAGCATTCCATGAGCACACTCACGCTCGATGCCGAGGCGCTGTACCTGGAGCTGCTCGCCGGCGTGCGCGCCCTGTTTCGCCCCGGCATGCATTTGATCGGTGTCACCTCGGGCGGCGCCTGGCTGGCCGAGCGCCTGCAGCGCGACCTGGGATTGAGCGAGCCCTATGGCGTGATTTCGTCTGCGCTACACCGCGACGACTACGCCCGCCGGGGCATGACCTCCGGCGCGCAAACGCAGATCACCTTTGACGTCAATGACGCCCACATCCTCCTGCTGGACGATGTGCTCTATACCGGGCGCACCATCCGCGCGGTCATCAACGAGCTGTTTGACTTTGGCCGTCCAGCCAGCGTGAAGCTGGCGGTGTTGGTGGACCGGGGCGGGCGCGAGCTGCCCATCCAGGCCGATGTGTGCGCGGCCCGTGTCGCGCTGCCGGCAACCCAGTCTCTGGCCTTGGCGCGCAGCGAGTCCGGGACGTTCAGTTTCAATGTGAAGGACCGTTAAGCCATGCTGTACCGGCGCAACCCCCAGCTCAACAAACACGGTGAGCTGGTGCATTTGCTCTCGATCGAGGGCCTGCCCAAAAGTATCCTCACCCAAGTGCTCGACACGGCTGCGAATTTTGTGAGTGTGAGCGACCGCGAGGTCAAGAAGGTGCCGCTCTTGCGCGGCAAGAGCGTGTTCAACCTGTTTTTTGAGAACTCCACCCGTACCCGCACCACCTTTGAGATAGCGGCCAAGCGCCTGAGCGCGGACGTGATCAACCTGGACATTGCCAAGTCCTCGGCCTCCAAGGGCGAGTCGTTGCTCGACACCATCGCCAACCTCAGCGCCATGGCGGCGGATTTGTTTGTGGTGCGCCACGGTGAGTCGGGCGCCCCGCACCTGATTGCCCAGCATGTTGCGCCCCATGTGCATGTCATCAACGCCGGTGACGGCCGCCATGCCCACCCGACCCAGGGCTTGCTGGACATGTACACCATCCGGCACTTCAAGAAAGATTTCGCCAACCTCACGGTGGCCATCGTGGGCGACGTGCTGCACTCCCGGGTGGCCCGCTCCGACATCCACGCGCTCACCACGCTGGGCTGCGCCGAGGTGCGCGTGGTCGGCCCCAAGACGCTGGTGCCCTCCGACATGGCCCAGATGGGCGTGCGCGTGTGCCACACCCTGGAGGAAGGCATCAAGGGCTGCGACGTGATCATCATGTTGCGTCTGCAAAATGAGCGCATGAACGGCGCGTTGTTGCCGTCCAGCCACGAATTTTTCAAGAGTTACGGTCTGACACCTGAAAAACTGCTCCTGGCCAAGCCAGACTGCATCGTGATGCATCCCGGGCCGATCAACCGGGGCGTTGAGATCGACTCCGCCGTGGTGGACGGCAAGCAAAGCGTGATCCTGCCGCAGGTGACTTTTGGTATTGCGGTGCGCATGGCCGTGATGAGCATCGTGGCGGGGAATGAGGCCTGATATGACAACGCAAACAAAGCTTTTGATCCAGGGCGGCAGGGTGATTGACCCCGCCAGCGGGATGGACGTTCTGGCCGATGTGGCCCTGGCTGACGGCACGGTGCTTGCCATCGGCAGCATGCCAGCCGATTTTCAGCCGACCCAAACGATTGACGCCACCGGCTGCCTGGTCATCCCGGGCTTGCTGGATTTGGCCGTGCGCCTGCGTGAGCCTGGCCTGGAGCACGCCAGCATGCTGGAGTCAGAGATGGCAGCAGCCGTGGCTGGGGGGGTGACCAGCCTGGTCTGCCCGCCCGACACCGACCCCGTGCTGGATGAGCCCGGCTTGGTCGAGATGTTGCGCTTTCGGGCCGAGAAGCTCAACCAGTGCCATGTTTACCCGCTAGGTGCGCTGACCCGCAACCTCAAGGGCGAAGCCCTGACCGAGATGCTGGAGCTGACCGAGGCCGGTTGTGTGGCCTTCAGCCAGGCCGAGGTGCCCTTGACCAACACCTTGGTGTTGCAGCGGGCATTTCAGTACGCCAGCACCTTTGGCTACGCGGTCTGGCTGCGCCCGCAAGAGTATTTCTTGGGCCGAGGTGTGGCGGCCAGTGGCGCCCTGGCCACGCGCCTGGGATTGAGCGGTGTGCCGGTGATCGCCGAGACCATCGCCCTGCACACCATTTTTGAGTTGATGCGCGCCACCGGTGCCCGGGTGCACCTGTGCCGGCTCAGCAGTGCGGCCGGCGTGGCGCTGGTGCGTCAGGCCAAGCTCGATGGCTTGAAGGTGACCTGCGACATCAGCATCAATTCCCTGCACCTGACCGACGCTGACATTGGTTTCTTTGACAGCCGGGCGCGTCTGAATCCGCCTTTGCGCCAGCAGCGTGACCGGGACGCGCTGCGCGCGGGCCTGATGGACGGCACGATCGACGCGCTGGTGTCTGACCACACCCCTGTGGACGAAGATGCCAAGGCCTTGCCGTTTGCCGAAAGTGAAGCCGGTGCCACCGGTGTGGAGCTGCTCCTGAGCCTGGCCTTCAAGTGGAGCCAGGACAGTGGCGTGGACCTCAAGCGGGCGTTGGCCGTGGTGACCCACGGCCCGGCGGATGTGCTGGGTGTCGCTTTAGGCAAGCGCCAGGGTCGCGTGGGTCGGCTGGCGGTGGGTGGCTTGGCGGACGTGTGTGTGTTTGACGCCGGCGCGGCCTGGACCGTGGCGCCCGAGGCTTTGCGCAGCCAGGGCAAACACACGCCGTTCTCGGGCTACGAATTGCCCGGGCGGGTGCGCTGCACCGTCGTGGGCGGACAGGTGGCGTTTCAAGCGGTATGAGCCGCGTGCATGTGCGCGCCATCGCCTGCTGGCGGTTGATGCGCGTCCTAATCCACATGCTGGGAGGCATGTGGACCATTCTGCTGGTGTTTCCACGGCTTTCCAGCGAGCAGCAAGAAATGCGGGTCCAGGTCTGGGCCACGACCATGCTGGCGCGTTTTGGCATCGACCTGGTGGTGGTCGGTCAGGCGCCTGAGGGCGGACCGGTGCTGCTGGCGGCCAACCATATTTCCTGGCTGGACATTGTGGTGATTCACGCGGCAAGGCACTGCCGCTTTGTCTCCAAAGCCGAGTTGCGCCGCTGGCCGCTGGTGGGCGTGTTGGCCAGGGGGGCGGGCACCTTGTTCATTGAGCGTGAATCCCGGCGGGACGCCATGCGGGTGGTGCACCACATGGCCGAGCGGCTGCGGGCCGGCGATGTATTGGCCATTTTTCCGGAAGGCACTACCAGCGACGGCGTGAGCCTGCTGCCTTTCCATGCCAACCTCTTTCAGGCTGCCATTTCGGCCGATGCGCCGGTGTTGCCGATGGCCTTGCGCTTTGTGGACCGTGTCACAGGTGAGCACAGTCTGGCGCCGTGTTACATCGGTGATGACACGTTGATCGGCTCCATGTGGCGCACGCTGTGCAGCCCCGGGATTTCGGCGGTGCTTACCTTTGGAGAGCCGCAGCGGGCGAAAGGCCGCGACCGGAGGGCCTGGGCGACCGATTTGCAATTGGTCGTTGAGGGCTTGAGGCCCAGATAGCCTGACTGGCCAGTTGATTCTTGCTCTTGATTTTGACTGTATTTGGCTAATAAATACCGTGGCTACAAGCTATTTTGTTTATATTATGGCTGCTCAGGCGTACCTGAGGCGCTGGTGCCCCGAGTGGGCTGTTTTCAAGGGGCCTGCTCACCGATGGGCATACCCGGATAGTGTTTACCGCTTGTCTCATGTTCCTCGCACTCCAAAGGCGCTGGAAAATTGCGTTGCATGGTTTTTTAACACGGCATAAAGAAGGGATCTTGCGTGCGATTTGCCGGATGATTGCACAGCGAAAAAAAGCATTTTGACAACCCGAGGAACACACCATGGCTGATTTATTCGACAACCCAATGGGCCTGATGGGCTTTGAATTCGTTGAGTTCTCGTCCCCCACCCCAGGCCTGCTGGAACCGATTTTTGAGCGCATGGGTTTCACGCTGGTGGCACGGCACCGCTCCAAGGACGTGGTGTTGTACCGCCAGGGCGAGATCAATTTCATCGTCAACCGCGAGCCCAAGAGCGTGGCGGGCTACTTTGCTGCCGAGCACGGGCCCTGCGCGTGCGGCATGGCGTTTCGGGTCAAGGACTCGCATGTGGCCTACCAGCGTGCGCTGGACTTGGGCGCACAGCCGATCGAGATCAAGACCGGGCCGATGGAGCTGAACCTGCCGGCCATCAAGGGCATTGGTGGCGCGCCGCTGTATTTGATTGACCGCTTTGAAGACGGCAAGTCGATTTACGACATTGACTTTGTGTTTGTTGAGGGCGTGGATCGCCATCCCGTGGGCCACGGCCTCAAGCTCATCGACCACCTGACGCACAACGTGTACCGGGGCCGCATGGCGTTTTGGGGTGCTTTTTACGGGAAATTGTTCAACTTTCGGGAGATTCGCTACTTCGATATTCAGGGCGAATACACCGGCCTGACCTCGCGCGCCATGACCGCACCTGACGGCAAAATCCGCATCCCTCTGAATGAAGAGTCCAAGCAGGGTGGTGGGCAGATTGAAGAGTTTTTGATGCAGTTCAACGGTGAGGGTATCCAGCACATTGCCCTGATTTGTGACGACTTGATCGCCACCGTAGACCGCCTTCAACTCGCCGGCGTGCCGCTCATGACGGCCCCCAACGAGGTGTATTACGAGATGCTGGATGGCCGCCTGCCTGGCCATGGCCAGCCCGTGGCAGAGTTGCAGACCCGCGGTATTTTGCTGGATGGTTCCACCGAGAGCGGTACGCCGCGCCTGCTGCTGCAAATCTTCTCGCAAGCACAGTTGGGCCCGGTCTTCTTTGAGTTCATTCAGCGCAAGG
>CALRWE010000056.1:0-22966 GCA_943371745.1 Rhodoferax sp. OV413 | reverse complement strand
GGCTTCAACAGTGCCATCCAGCTTATCAAAGCCAATGCGCGCGGGTTCCGAAACTTCACCAACTACCGGGCAAGGATTCTGTTTCATTGTGGCAAGCTGAACTTAGCTATGGCTTGAAAAATCACAGTGGATTCAACGAAGCTCCATTTCTTTTACAGCTACGGCAAGGCCACGCAGCAGGAAAAGGACAACCTGTTCAACTTGACCAAGCTGTCGGGATTCAAGGCCTCCACCAACGACCAGCTCATCCCCATTCGCCAGCTCGAACTCTTCAAAACCCGCAACAAACTGGAGTCGGATGAGTCGCTGGCTGTGGCTGACAAGCAGTCCAAATTGGCTGATATCGACAAACAACTTGCCGCACTGACTCAGGCCAAATGATGCGAATCGTCGCACCACAGGGTGGCACCGCCACGCCCGCCGCACCAACCCAGCACGCACCACGCACCAGCCTGCTGGGGTGGCTGGCGTGGGGCGTTTTGCTGGCGCTGCTGGCGGGGTCCTGGAATGGGGCCGACATGCGGCCTTTTGATCTGGTGCGTGACTCAGGGAACATGGCCACCTATGCGGCCGACTTCTTCCCACCCAGGTTCACGGACTGGCGCCTGTACCTGACCGAGATGATCATCACGCTGCAAATCGCACTCTGGGGTACGGCTCTGGCCGTGGTGTTTGCGGTCCCGATGGGCTTGTTGTCGTCGGCCAACATCACCCCGGCCTGGATTCATCAGCCAGTGCGCCGGCTCATGGATGCGGCCCGCGCCATCAATGAGATGGTGTTCGCCATGCTGTTCATTGTGGCGGTGGGTCTGGGCCCTTTTGCCGGCGTGCTGGCGCTGTTTGTCCACACCACCGGGGTGCTCGCCAAGCTCTTTTCTGAAGCGGTGGAGGCGATTGACCCCCAGCCCGTGGAAGGCATCCGGGCCACGGGCGCCAACGCGCTGGAAGAAATTGTCTACGGCGTGATTCCCCAGGTGCTGCCCTTGTGGATTTCTTACACGCTGTACCGGTTTGAATCCAACGTGCGCTCTGCCTCGGTGGTGGGCATGGTGGGGGCCGGAGGCATCGGGGTGGTCTTGTGGGAAATCATTCGGGGCTTTCAATACGCCGAGACCTGCGCGGTGATGATCATCATCGTTGTCAGCGTGTCGGTCATCGATGTGATCTCCGCCCGGATTCGCCAATCACTGGTTTGAGGACGCGACGGCGAGGTTGTCCACGGCCACCAGGTAGTCCGAGAGCTGCTGCCCGGCCTGGGCCAGCTCGCCGCCATTGACGATGGTGTGGTCAGCGCTCAGCGAGTCAAAAATCGCAGTGCGCTGCATCCGCTGCGCAATCTTGTCAACGCCCTCCCGACCGCGCAGAAGCAGGCGCTGCGCCAGGGCGGTGGCGTCCGCGGTGATGTGCACCACGCGCAGCTGTGGCGAAGCTTCCAGCCCGGTGGCGTGTTCGCGTGAGCCATTCACCACCACGACGTGGCCGGTGGCCACCTGCCCTGCATAACGCGACTCAATGCCGTACTGAAACCCGTGCGCCTCCCACTGCCAGGCCAGGCCGCCGCATTCGTTCAGGCGCGCGAACTGCTCGGTGCTGACTTCACTGTGATCCGAGCCGCCGTGCGACGGGCGTGTCACCAGGCGACGCGCAAACACAATGCGCGGACGGTCCGCCAAATGTGCGGCGGCCCAGTTCATCACGCTGTCTTTGCCGGCACCCGAGGGACCACACACCAACACCCACAGGCCACTCATGCGCTCAGAGCCGCATCGGCGATGCGTTGAAAGGGCTCACCCGGCGCCGGCTCGACAAACAGGCACAGCCGGTCCAGCAGCATAGGCGATGAGGCGTTCAACTGCGCCACGGGAGCAGCCACCGCCTGGTGTACGCGCTGCGCGCACTGCGGATTCACCGGACCGCTCAGCGTGAAGTGAAATCGGAACCGATCCAGCACGTAAGGGTAGCCATAGGCGTGCAGCAATTCCTGCTCGCGCGCGTCAAGGTCTTCAACCTTGCGGCGCGCCAGATCAGCTGCAGACAGGGGCGCGCGCAAGTCGTCCAGCCCGGTCACGCAGGCGGCGGCCAGGTCCATCAGTTCGTCGGTTGTACGTGTGGGCATCAGCGCCACAAAGTCACCCAAACTCGTCACTTGCAACGGCCCCAACACCACGGGCTTGAGGGTGGCAGCCAGCCCGTGCAGGCGCGCGGTCACATCGTCAGGCGTGTGGCCCCCACTCAGACTGAAGGGCGCTTTCAAGGTAGCGTGAAAACCGTAGCGGCGTGGATAGGCGGTGATTTCCAGCAGTTCGGCGGGCGCCACATGAGCCTGCGAGGGTGGAGACAGAGGAGTGTTGTCTCGCTCGTCGCGCCCGAGCCAGTGGGCGCCCAAGGTCCACCACGGCGAGCCGTGTGCGGGTGTGAAATAAATGGCATAACGCGCGCTCATGCCTCGTCTCCCGCGTTCACTACCAGTTGCACCCGGTCGCCACAAAACACGGTCTCGCCGTACTTGATGGGTACGCCGTCCATATCGACATCCAGACACTCCACGCACAGCAGGGGCCGGTTCGCGGGTTGCTGCAATAGCTGCGCATTTTCATCCGTGGGCATTTGGGTGGTGATGCGGCTATTGGCGCGCACGTAGTCCTGTACACCAAAGTGTTTGAGGATCTCGGTGGTGCGGGTGCCCTCATTGAGCATGGCCAGCAGACCGGAAAACCGCTGCGCGGGGTAGTAGGCGGTGGCCAGGCCGATGGGCTTGTCGTTGGCCTCGTCCAGGGTTTCCACCTTCAGGACCCGTGCGCCTTTGTCGAGCTTGAGTTCGCGCAGGGCCCGCTCGGGCGCGGTGATTTCGCAGGCGGTCAGCAGTTGCTTGCCGGGCAGCAAGCCCTGGCGCAACAAATTTTCGCTAAAGCGGGTGCGCTTGGAGAGGGCGTAGTCCAGCAGCTCGTGCTGAACGAAGGTACCCCGGCCAGGCTCAATGCGCACCAGGCCCTCGGTTTGCAGAGCGGCCACGGCCTGGCGCAGGGTGTGCCGGTTCACGGCAAAGCGGGCCGCCAGCTCAACCTCTCCCGGCAGACGGCCCGTGTCGGCGTAGGCCCGGTCACGAATTTCGGTGCTCAGAATGTCTGCAATTTGACGCCAGCCGGAAACGCCCGCGCGCCGACCCTGGGAACCGGCATTGAGGTGACCAAAGGTCATGGAGGTACTCCTTAGCGATAAATCAGCCGGTCACTCTAGCCGACGATTGAGACAGCTGCGTGACATCTCTCCCGCAGACTTACGCGGCCCTCAGTCGCTGCGAGAGGCGCGCTGCGCCAGCATCAGCGCACCCACGCCCGCCAGACTGAGCACCAGCAGCAACCACAGGCCGTGGTTGTAACCCGCCTGCGGCGTCCACAACAGGCCCAGCATCAGCGGTGCACTGGCCCGTGCCAAAGCCAGCGGAACACCCAACGCGCCGTTCAGGCTCGCAGCATGCGGGTGGCTGACATACTGCGCCATGGCGGTGCCTTTCACGATGGTGAGCATGCCGTTGCCCAGCCCGTAGAGCACCACAAACAGGAGCACGGCCCCGGCCTGCACGCCCTCTGAGAACGCAGCCGCCAGCAGGCAGGCCAGCGCCATGGGGAGCAGGCAGGGAATCAGGCGGTTGGCCGTGTGCAGGTCTACATGGTGCTCAAAGAAATACAACACCAGGCGCCCCAGCACCTGAATGACGCCGATGCTGGCGGGGATGGCGATTACCCAGGCCTCGCTCAGCTGGTTTTCGCGCAGCAGGCTCACCATGTGCGTGGGTAGGGCCACCGTCACCGCCATCATCAGAATGACGAAGCTGCCTACCCCGAGAAATGGCGCACTGCGCAGCAGGCGCGAGAGTTCGCCTGCGTGGGTATCGCCGCTGGCGTGGCCGCTGTGCGCTGATCCCGGCGCGCCCTTGAGCAAACCGGCATGAATGGGCGCACACACCAGCCAGTGCAGCGCAGCCAGCGGCAGCAGGGCATGGCGCCAGCCCCAGTTGGAGATCAGCCAGGCGGTCAGCGGCATGATGACCGTGCTGGCCAGCCCGCCCAAAAACGTCATGGTGATGATGGCGCGCCGAAAGTCGTGGGGAAACCGTCGCGTGACCACTGCAAAGCCGGGTGAATACAACACACACGCCATCGCCATGCCCAGGCCGATCCACACCGCATAAAAGCCGGCCATGCCGGTGACCTGTCCATGCAGCGCGAGACACACACCGGCCAGCACCGAGCCCACGGTCATCACCACGCGCTCATGGCCCCGGTCAATCCAGCGGCCCACGGGGTAGGCCATCAAGCCCTCGGCCAGCAACGCCAGGCTGAAGGCCAGTGACGACTGGGCGCGGCTCAGACCCAGCTCACGCTCAACAGGCTCCATGACCAGGGCAAACGTGTAAAAAAGACTACCCCAACTGATCAGCTGCGCCACCGACAGCCAGCCCACCAGGCCTGTGGCCCCAAAACGCGTCTTTTCTGTCATAAATCCTTCATGTTGCCGGGGTGAACTACAGACCATGAACACACCGCCAAAAGCGGCGTGCCCGGTCTTCCAACTTTAGTGGTTTATTTGGACATCTGTATGACATGTGAGACTCCCACTCCCGAAAAGACAGCTCGGCAGGCCTGGCTTGCCGTGCTGTCGCGCGCCACCCTGGCGCAGCTTGAACAACTGATGCCTTTGGCGGACAACTTGCCACGCGTGCATCAGGTGCGCCCACCCGAAATCGGCATGGTGATGCTGCGCGGCCGCGTGGGCGGCACCGGCAACCCCTTCAACCTCGGTGAAGCCAGCGTGGTGCGGTGCGCGGTGCGGCTGGGCGATGGGCCACTGGGCATCTCGTATGCCCTGGGTCGTGACAAACGCCGGGCCGAGCTGGCCGCACTGGTCGACGCCCTGTTGCAAGACCCGGCGCAACACGACGATGTGCACCGCACCGTGGTGACACCGCTGGCCCGGGCACAGGCACAGGCCCGCGACAGCCAACAACGCGCTGTTGCCGGCTCCAAGGTTGAATTCTTCACGTTTGTGCGGGGTGAAGCATGAGCGCCACGCCCACGCTGGCCCCCGGCCTGCACGACACCGTGCATGAAACGCAAGCAGCCTTTCGCCAGGTGCTTGACGCCTTGTCTCGCCCGGGTCAGGTCCGCACGCTGGGCCCCGCTTTGCCCGATGTGGCGCTGGGTGGCGCCATGGCTCGCCTGCTGCTGAGCCTGAGCGATGACGAAACCCCCGTCTGGTGGACTCAGCCTGACGAGGCGCTGCAGCAGTGGTTGCGTTTTCACACCGGTGCCCCAGTGGCGGCACTGCCAATGCAAGCGAGCTTTGTGGTGTGCACCGATATCTGCCAAGGCCTGACATTGAGCAACTTTGCAACCGGCAGCGCCGACGCACCTGAGTTCTCCTGCACCTTGATTGTTGAGTTGCCCAGCCTGACCGATGGCCCCGACCTGGATTGGCGAGGCCCAGGCATTCAAGACGTGCAGCAGGTAAGCCTGCAAGGGCTGCCACCCGAGTTTTGGGACCAGTGGCAAGCCAACCATGCGAGCTTTCCGCAAGGGGTAGACCTCATTTTTACCTGTGGCGAATTCGCCATGGGACTGCCCCGCACCACCCAGGTGCAAGCGCCAAAAGGAGTCTGACATGTATGTTGCAGTCAAAGGCGGTGCCGCCGCCATCGAGAGCTCCTGGGGTTTGCTGGACATCCAGCGCCGGGGCGACACCACTATTGCCGAACTGTCGGTCGCGCAAATCCGTGCCCAGCTGACGCTGGCCGTGGACCGGGTCATGAGCGAGGGTTCGTTGTACGACCCCGAGCTGGCCGCGCTGGCCATCAAGCAGGCCAGTGGCGATCTGGTGGAGGCCATTTTCTTGTTGCGGGCCTACCGCACCACCCTGCCCCGCCTGGGTTACTCACTCCCGCTCGACACCGCCCGCATCGCACTGGTGCGCCGCATCTCGGCCACCTTCAAGGAGGTGCCCGGTGGTCAGCTGCTCGGGCCCACTTACGACTACACCCAGCGCCTGCTGGACTTTGCGCTGCTGGCCGAAGGCGAGGTCACACCCGCAGCGCCGGCCGCTGCGTCAGCCACCGACTCCCCCGCAGCACCGGCCCCCGTACCCCGCATCAACGACCTGCTGGCCCGCGAAGGTCTGCTGGAAACGCCGCAACCCGTGGACGCTGCCGCCCCGGGCGACCTCACCCGCGAGCCGCTCATGTTCCCCGCCGACCGCGCCCTGCGCTTGCAGGCCCTGGCCCGGGGGGATGAAGGCTGGCTGCTGGCCATGGGCTATTCATCACAACGCGGCTACGCCAATTCGCACCCGTTTGCCGGTGAAATCCGGCGCGGCTTGGTGAGCGTGGAGCTGGAGCCCGACGAGTTGGGTTTTGAGATTGACATCGGTGACCTGGAGGTGACTGAGTGCCAGATGATCAACCAGTTCAGCGGCAGCCGCGAGGTACCGCCCCAGTTCACCCAGGGCTACGGCCTGGCATTTGGCGGGGCCGAGCGCAAGACCATGGCCATGGCGCTGGTCGACCGCTCCCTGCGCGCCGATGAACTCGGCGAGCCCCGCACCGCGCCGGGCCAGGACGAGGAATTCGTGCTCTCGCACGCCGACAACGTCGAGGCGTCGGGCTTTGTGCAGCACTTGAAGCTGCCGCATTACGTCGATTTTCAGGCCGAGCTGGAACTGGTGCGCAAGCTGCGCGCCCGCCACGCCCAAGCTGCTCAGGAGGCTGCATGATGGACACCCACTACAACTTTGCGTTTCTGGATGAGCGCACCAAAAAGCGCATCCGGCGCGCCCTGCTCAAGGCCGTGGCCGTGCCGGGCTACCAGGTGCCCTTTGGCTCGCGTGAGATGCCTTTTGCCTACGGCTGGGGCACCGGCGGCGTACAGATCACGGCCAGCATCATTGGACTGAGTGATGTGCTCAAGGTCATTGACCAGGGGGCTGATGACACCACCAACGCGGTCAACATCCGACGCTTTTTTGCCCGCACCACCGGTGTGCCCACCACCGAAAAAACGGGGGAGGCCACGCTGATCCAGACGCGCCACCGCATTCCCGAAGTGCCCTTGACCGAAGCGCAAATTCTGGTCTACCAGGTGCCCATGCCCGAGCCGCTGTCACGCCTGGAGCCCAGCCGCCGCGAGACCATCAAGATGCACGCCCTGACCGAATACGGGCTCATGCATGTGCGCCTGTACGAGGACATTGCGCAACTCGGCGCCATTTCCCGAGCCTATGACTACCCGGTGATGGTGAATGAGCGTTACCTGATGTCGCCCTCGCCCATTCCGAAGTTTGACAACCCCAAGATGCACATGAACCCTGCCCTGCAGCTCTTTGGCGCGGGCCGTGAAAAGCGGCTTTACGCCATACCGCCCTACACCCCGGTGCGCAGCCTTGATTTCGAAGACCACCCGTTTGAGGTGCAGCGCTGGGACCACGCCTGCGCCCTGTGCGGCGCCACCGAGAGCTACCTCGACGAGATGATCGTGGACGACGCAGGCAGCCGCTTGTTTGTGTGCTCCGACAGCGACTACTGCGAGGACCGCCGCGAAGCAGGCCATGTCGGCACCCAACTCGCCGTGACCCTGGACGATGTGCTGACCGCGCCAGCCGACGCGCTCGCCTCTGCCACCGAGGTGACCGCATGAAGCCCGACATGTTGTTGTCGGTGCGCCAAGCCGGCAAGGCCTTTATGCACCAGGGCCAGCCGCGGTGGGCGTGCCGCGATGTGAGCTTTGATTTGTACCCCGGCGAGGTGCTGGCGGTGGTGGGTGAATCCGGCTCGGGCAAAAGCACGCTGCTGCGTTTGCTGGCCGCGCGCCATGCCTGCGATGAAGGCTCGGTGCACTACGACGTGCGTCCCCATACGCCGACCGGCAGTGAGCCTGCGCAGGCAGCAGGTGAGTTGCTGGATCTGGCCAGTCTGTCGGAGGCGAAACTGCGCTGGCTGGCGCGCACCGATTGGGGTTTTGTGGAGCAACACGCACGGGACGGCCTGCGAATGAATGTCTCAGGTGGTGCCAATATTGGGGAGCGGTTGATGGCCCTGGGGGCCCGGAACTACGGCCAATTGCGCAGTGCGGCCCTGTCCTGGATGCAGCGCGTGGAGCTGGATCAGGGCCGCATTGACGACCTGCCCGGCACCTACTCGGGCGGCATGCAACAGCGCCTGCAAATTGCGCGCAACCTGGTAACGCACCCGCGCCTGGTGTTCATGGACGAGCCCACCACCGGGCTGGACGTGTCGGTGCAGGCCCGCCTGCTGGACCTGTTGCGGGAGCTGGTGGACGAACTGCAACTGGCCGCCGTGGTGGTCACCCATGACCTGGCCGTGGCGCGCTTGCTGGCCCAGCGCATGCTGGTCATGAAGGACGGCTGCGTGGTCGAACAGGGCCTGACCGACCGCGTGCTCGACGACCCCCAGCACCCCTACACGCAACTGCTGGTTTCTTCGGTACTCACCCCCTGATTTACTATGACGACCCTTTCCATGACTTCTGTCCTTGAAACCCGCGCGCTCGCCAAGACCTTCACCCTGCATGGCCGTGGTGGCCTGCAACTGCCAGTGTTCTCGGGCATCGACCTGAGTCTTCAGCCCGGCGAATGCCTGGCCCTGACCGGCCACTCCGGCAGCGGAAAAAGCTCGCTGTTGCGTTGCCTGTATGGCAACTATGGCGCCAGCAGCGGTGAGGTGCGCATTCGCCATGAGGGCGAGTGGGTCAGCCTGTCTGACGCCGCGCCGCGCGAGGTGTATGCCGTGCGCCGGCGCACGCTGGGCTATGTGTCGCAGTTTTTACGCGTGATTCCCCGCGTCTCCACGCTGGACATCGTGGCCGACCCGCTGCGCCGACTCGGCGTGGGCGCTGACGAGGCGCGGGCCCGGGCCGCCCAATGGCTCACGCGCCTGAACCTGCAAGCCCACTTATGGCACCTGCCGCCCGCCACCTTTTCAGGTGGTGAGCAGCAGCGCGTCAACATTGCCCACGGGATGATTGCCGACTCCCCGGTGCTGCTGCTGGACGAGCCCACCGCCTCGCTTGATGCCGACAACCGCCGGGTGGTGGTGGAACTGATCCAGGCGGCGCGCGCCAAGGGGTCGGCCATTGTGGGCATTTTTCACGACGACGAAGTGCGCGACGCGGTAGCGACCCGCTGCCTGGACGTTGAGCACTTTCGTACCCCTATCTGATTTTTGAGAAAACGATTCCCATGAACCAACGCATCATTCAAAACGCCCGCATCATTGCCCTGGACGAAGAGTTCACCGGCACGGTGCTGATCGAAAACGGCCTCATCAGCGCGGTAGACCGGGGCACCACCTCGGTGCCCGGCGCGGAAGACTGGGCCGGCGACTGGCTCATGCCCGGCCTTGTGGAGCTGCACACCGACAACCTGGAAAAGCACTTGGTGCCGCGCCCGGGCGTGATCTGGAACGCCCACTCGGCCATGACCGTGCACGACGCGCAATGCGCCGCAGCGGGCATCACCACGGTGCTGGACTCGGTGGTGATTGGCGACCTGGACGAAGGCGGCCCGCGCTGCCAGACGCAGCACACCTCGATTGCCGCGCTGCACCAGTGCCGCGATGAAGGACTGATGCGCGTGGAGCATCTGCTGCACCTGCGCTGCGAACTGTCGGCACCCGATATTCTGGAAGTCTTTCACCAGTACGCCGACGACCCGCTGCTCAAACTCGTGAGCGTCATGGACCACACACCAGGCCAGCGCCAGTGGCGTGATCTGAAGAGCTATCGTCGTTATTCAGAGCGCAACGTGCGCTACAGCGACGCCGAGTTTGAGGCGATGATCGCCCAGCGCAAGGCCGACCAGCAGGCCTACGCCATCCCGCACCGCCAAGTTATTGTGCAGGCCAGCCGGGCGCGCCAACTGCCGCTGGCCAGCCACGACGACACCTTGCTCAGCGATGTCGCCATGGCGGTGCAGGAAGGTGTGGCCATCTCGGAGTTCCCCACCACCGTGGCGGCCGCCCAGGCGGCCCGTGATGCGGGCATGGCCATCATCATGGGTGGACCCAACATGGTCAAGGGTGGCTCGCACTCGGGCAATGTGTCGGCGGCAGAGTTGGCCCAGCTTGATTTGCTGGATATCTTCTCGTCCGACTATGTGCCCAGCAGCCTGCTGCTGGCTACCTTCATGCTCGGTGGTCTGGAAGGCTGGAATTTGCCTAAGGCGGTGCGCACCGTCACCCGCAATCCGGCACGCGCCATCGGGATGAGCGACCGGGGTGAGTTGGCCGTGGGCCAGCGGGCCGACATCCTGCGGGTGCGCATGAACCGGGTTGGCATGCCCCATGTGATGGAAACATCGCTGGCCGGCAAGCGGGCGTTCTGAACTCCGCAAAACGAGGGGAATTAGTTCATGACACACACCCACATCGCTGCCCACAACGTGGCCCCGGCCGTAAAGTTGGGCCTGGCGCCCTCGCTGGCCGCCAGCGCCATGATTCAAAACAGCCGCTTTGGTCGCTACACCCAGGTGGGTGAGTACACGCGCATGGATGACTGCCTGCTGGACGATTACGCATACATCCAGCAGAACTGCGACCTGGCCTCCACCGACATCGGCAAGTTCGCCAATATCGCGTCCATGGTGCGCGTGAATCCGGGGTTTCACCCCATGGAGTACCCCACGCTGCACCATTTCACCTACCGCCCCACGATGTATGGCATGGCCACTGAAAATGATGAGAACTTTTTTGCCTGGCGCCGCCGCCAGCGGGTGCACATCGGGCACGACACCTGGATCGGCCACGGCGTGGTCATCATGCCGGGGGTGCGCATTGGCAATGGAGCGGTGGTGGGCAGCAACTCGGTGGTTACCAAAGATGTGCCGGCCTATGCCATCGTGGGCGGCTCGCCCGCCAAGGTGATTCGCCAGCGGTTCTCAAGATGCATTGCCGAGGCCCTGGAGGCCACGGCCTGGTGGGACTGGGACCACGACACACTCACCGAGCGCATCGCGGATTTTCGGGACCTGCGGACCTTTTTGGCGCGCTATGCGCCTTAAAAGGACGTTTCATGCCGTTATTGGCCTCCAGCCAGTGCATTTCAATACTTATATGCTATTTATTAAATAGCAATCAACTCAACTCGCTAAAAAGCCCTGAGGCCATCGCACATCAGGATTTTTGCATCAAGGCCCCAGCAACCGCACCTTGCGTTTTTGTGCCTTGAGTAACTTGATGGCTTGCTGGTCGAACGACACGAATTCGGTGCCGCCCAGCAAATCCCCTTCAAACGCAATCACGCCATCAGCAAAGTCGCCGCCGTTTTCCAGCAGGGCCAATCCGGCCAGCACGGTTGGCGTGTGGCAAACCACTTGGCGAACCTGCAACAGCGTGCGCAGCGCATGGGCCACCTGCGCTGGGGTGTAGCAGTAGCCGCGCAGTAGTACCCAAACCATCTCGCACAGCGCCGGAGTGGGTACGGCAATCAAGCTGGCCTTCTGCAAGACGCTCAACGCCAGTGCCGCTTGCCCCGGGTCGTCTTGCGTGGCCAACCGCACAAGTACGTTGGTGTCGAGCGTGACTTTCATGCTTGAGCGGCCCAACCGCTGGTGATGATGGCGTTCATTTCTTCCACGCTCAACGCCTTGGGCGGCGGTGGCAAGCAGCCCGCGAAGGCCTCCAGCCCTTGAGCAGCCCTGGCCTGTAAGGTCAGCACCCCGTTGGCCTGCTTGTGCACCTCGACTTGCTGACCGGGCGCGATGCCCAGGTACTGCAACAGTTCGCGGCGCAGCGTGATCTGGCCTTTGGTTGTGATGGTTAATGCGGTCATGAAAACATCCTCTCAAAAGCAAAATGTAATGTTATTTTACATTACATTTTTGATGCCTCGAGACCATTGCACCTCAGGATTTTGGCGTTATATATTGCGCCGGTAATGCCCGCCCACCTCAAAGAGGGCGTTGGTGATCTGGCCAAGGCAGCACACGCGCACGGCGTCCATCAGCACCTCGAACACATGGCTGTTCTCGATGACCGATTGCTGCAGGCGCTTGAGCTGGCTCTGCTTTTCTTCCTCCCTGGAGCGGGCCAACTCCAGCTTGTCATTGATCGGGTCTCGGTGCATGACGGCAACACCTCGGACAGCACCACGTTCATGCCCCAGGTCACGCTTTTGCGTGAACAATTTGGTATTGAGCCCATGGTGATGGTGGGGGACCGGGGCATGATCTCGCAAAAGGCCATCGATGAGATGAGCGAGGATGCGGATTTGGCCTGGGTCACAGCACTTCGCAGTGCCTCCATCCGCACACTCGTGGAGCAGCAATACTTGCAGCTGGGTCCGTTTGATGAGCGTAACTTGCTGGAAATCAGCTCGCCTGCCGCTCCAAAAATGGCGCCGGGAATGCGCCGACCTTCAAAGTAACAACGACCCCTGACGAAAAGCAAAAGCGCGCACTCGAATTGACCGATCAGATCAAAATGTAGTCTGAACACGGTAGCAAAAATACGCAGAATTTCACTGGGAATACTCGCCTTTTTGGCTAAGAAGCTTCAGACTAAAGTCACGCCCAGTCTAAAATGTAGAAACATTAACGTATATCCATATCATCATGATGAACTTACAAATCGCAAAATGGGGAAACAGCTTGGCTGTGCGTATTCCTGCGGATTACGTGCGGCAAATCGGGATTAAAGAAGGGGACCAATTGGAAGCTCATTTAAGCGTCGACGGAGCTTTAAATCTTCGCCCCGCGCGATGGAGTCGCAAGGCCTTTGCCGAGGAGCTGCAACAAATGCGTGAAGGTCTTCCCATGGGCACATCCGTCATGGAAGTGCTCCGCAGTGAGGCGCGATATTGATGTTGTACGTCGACACCAGCGTGCTCGTCGCACTTTGTACAAATGAAGCGAAGACGACTGATGTGGTCAAGTGGTACGAAAACTGCACTGACGAACTGGCGTCTGCAGCCTGGTGTGTCACTGAATTTGCCAGCGCCATGGGGCTCAAGCAGCGGACTGGACAATTGAACGAGGAGCAAGCTCAAGCTGCATGGATGCAGTTTGAGCGCGTTTGTGCGAACGACTTGCAACTGTTGCCAGTAGAAACCATGACGTTTCACAAAGCAGCTGTTCTGACCATGAAATCAGCAGCCGGATTGCGTGCAGGTGACGCACTGCACTTGGCATGTGCGATGGAAGCCAAGGCAAAAGGCATGGTCTCTCTGGACCTTGTCTTGGCTAAAAACGCCCAAGATCACAAAATCTCTTCGATTGCGATTTAAAATCGTCATGCGCTGACGCATTGTTTTGTATACGGGACAGTTTCGAATCCGTAAAGACCCATTCGATTGCGGCGCTTCGTTAGAGAGGATCTGAATATCTCACTGGAAACTAGCGTAGCAAGTCGTTAGTTTTTAAATCATGGAATTTCACGAGCAAACTCCTGCAATTCGCTCGGTTTTTGTCCGGTTCGGACGCATATAGCGCTCTGCAGTGCATTGGCCCGGTCTTTGGACGCACTCACGCCACGGATCCCATTAATTTACCGAGTGCCATCCGCAGTTTGGACAGCGCAAACAGCGTGGCAAGACCCGAACTGGCGCTTGATCACCCGAAACGGGTGTTTCACTTTGGCCCTGATGCTCACCTTGAGCTTCACCGCTTTGTCAATCAGGACACCGAATGCGTTTTCAATATTCAATCGGCGCCGACACTCGCCAATCTTGGCACCCTCTTTCTCACTGGTGGGCACCCTGTGCTGGTAACCCAGCATCTTTTTGGCATCACCGCTTTCGGGCAGGCCCAGGCCCACTAAGGTATGCAGGGTAGAAAACGACACCCGGCGCTGAGACTTGCACATTGGAGTCAGTCTCACCCTCGAGTGCCAATCCCTCAAACACGCCATCGACCACGCAAACTTTAGGACTGCCCCATCGCGCTGCATAAAGTAGCGCAGCCGCTTCGGGACAGACAGCACACACAAGCCCCCTGGCCGTGATGTGATGGCCGCAGCCGTCAAGGCTGACAACTGGCTGTGCGGCGTGCCTTCTGTCAGGGGCACCCACTCGCCGTGAAAGCGTGCGCGGCCATGGTGCCTCGTGAAAAACCTGAATATCCGATTGTTGCTGACCGATCGCACGGGCTCGACTGTTGAGGGCTTGGACTGGAGGGTGTGTCTGGCATAGTTCGGTGCAAAGCACGCCTGCGCCATGCCCCGGCCGCAGGCACCGATGCAGTCAACACCGCCCTGATGCTCAATGTCGAGCGCGGTGCGGTCATCGACACCTGGTACCAGTACCCCAAGCCCACGCAAACCGAATGCGCCCGTCCAAGTTCGACTTTGCGGCACTGGACAATGTGCTGCACGGCCATGCCGGAACCGCTTTGCGAGCAGGTGCTCGCTCGCACAGTGGAAGACTCAGGTGCTTTGACGCTGCAGGATTTCAAAGCCCAAATCAATCTGAGGCACCTCAGGCGATTCGCCGCGCATCAGGGTCAGCAGCATCTCGGCTGCGGCCTGACCGATGCGCGCACGCGGGGTGCGCACGGTGGTCAGCGGAGGCAGCATTTGGTCGCTGCCGGTCAGATCATTGAAGCCCGCAATGGCGACCTGTGAAGGCACAGCGACCCCCCTACGCAAGGCGGCCATCAAGGCCCCTTGCGCCAAATCGTCGTTGCAAAAAAAGATGGCGTCCACCGCCGGGCGCTGCTGCATGATTTGCTCAAACAACACACCGCCCAAAGCCAGCGATGAAGGCGCGGGATTGAGGAACTCCAGCGTGGGCACGTAATGCCCCGCCGCCTGCAACGCCGTGCGCCATCCGTAGAGGCGCTGCATGACGCGAGAGTCCAGTTGCGCGGCGGCAAAAGCGATGCGTTTGCGGCCCTGCGCCAGCAAGTGCCGCGTCATGGCCGCGCCCGCATCGGTTTGCCGAAAGCCAACACAGAAAGGCGCCAGAGCCTGCGGGTCAGCGGGCAAATCCATCAGGTGCACACAAGGCACTTGGCTGCCTTCCATGAGTTTTCGGGTCACGGCATTGTGGTCCAGCCCTGTGACCAACAGGCCCGCTGGGCGGTGCAACAGTTGCTCGCGCAGCAATTGCTCTTCTTCACTGGCGTCGTAATGCGTCACGCCCATGAGGGTTTGGTAGCCAGAAGCACGCAATGTCTTTTGCGCTGCATCCAGCAAGTCCACAAACAAGGCGTTGGACAAAAGCGGAATCAGGATGGCCACATGGTTGCTGCGCTGCGAGGCCAAAGCCCGCGCCGCCGGGTCGGGCACATAGCCGAGCTTGGCGGACACGGCCTGCACCCGTTCGATCAAGGCCGGGTCCACCGCCCGCTCTCCGCGCAATGCCCGTGACACAGTGCTGGGGCTGACCCCGGCGGCTTGGGCTACGTCACTCAAGGTCACGCGACCTGTGGCGCGGTGGCTTTTGGCAGTCTTGATCGTCGGAGAAATGGCTTGGGGCAAGGGTTAATCCGGAGAAAAAATAACAGATGAAGTCTATAGGATAGCGCTATCCCAAAACAGGAAACGGAAATTTTAAATGGTGATCTCCAATCAAGATCCTAAATAACGCTCTCTGAAAAAATCGTTAAATCTCTGTTCTCTTTTTTTGAATTGCTTGGACAGCGCTGTCCAAAACTTGCGTTCTAACTGGAAAAATTGACGTGTCCAAACCCGAAGTGCTGGCTGTGGCCAAACTCCACCCCTTCTATCAAAAAGCCCTGGAATCGGCCTACACCGTGCACGACCGCATTCATGTGACCGACCCCGCCGCTTTCGCGGCTTTGGCTCCGCGCATCGTGGGCGTGGCGGGTACGGGCGAAGCCAGCGTGCCGCGCAGTTTGCTGTCACAACTGTCCAACGCCAAAGTGGTAGCAGTGTTTGGCGTGGGCTACGACGGCGTGGATGTGCCCGCAGCCATCGAACACGGCATCCCCGTGACCCACACCCCCGACGTGCTCACCGACGATGTGGCCGATCTGGCCCTGGGACTGGTGCTGTCGGTGGGCCGCGCGATCCCGCAGGCTGACCAGTTTGTCCGTGCAGGTCAGTGGCCAAGTGGCCCCATGGCTCTGGGCCGCAAAGTATCGGGTGCACGTTTGGGCATTGTGGGCCTGGGCCGCATTGGCAAAGCCATCGCCCGGCGCGCCAGCGCCTTCGGCATGTCGATCGCCTACACCGCGCGCACCGCCAAACCCGACTCCGGTTTCAAGTTCTTCGCATCGGCCGCCGAACTGGCCGCGAACGTGGATTTTTTGGTGGCCATCACGCCCGGCGGCGCGGGCACCAAGCACCTGATCAACGCCGAGGTTTTGAAGGCCCTGGGCTCACGCGGCTTCTTGATCAATGTGGCACGCGGCAGCGTGGTCGATGAGCAAGCGCTGATCGAAGCCTTGCAAAATGGCACCATCGCGGGCGCAGGCCTCGACGTGTTTGCCAACGAACCCCATGTGCCCGGGGTGCTGCTGGGCATGCGCAACGTGGTCTTGACCCCGCACATGGCCAGCGCCACCACCGAAACCCGACAAGCCATGGCCGATCTGGCTTTCGCCAACATGCAGGCCGGTATTTCGGGCCAGCCCTTGCGCACGCCCGTGCCCGAGTGCATGGCCATGGCGAAGTGAGCGACGGCCTGAAGCCATGAGCAACACGCCATTGCGCCTGATTGTCATGGGGGTGTCCGGATGTGGCAAGTCGACCATAGCGGGGGCCTTGAGCGAGCACTTGGGCCTCGACATGGTCGACGGCGATGACCTGCACCTGCCCGAGAGCGTGGCCAAGATGCGCGCAGGCATTGCTTTGCAAGACACCGACCGCTGGCCCTGGCTGGACCACATTGGCGCTTACCTGTCCAAGCCTCACACCCAAGGACGCGTGGTGGCCTGCTCGGCGCTCAAGCGGGTTTACCGCGACCGCATCCGCGAACAAGCGGGCGATGTGTGTTTTGTGTTTCTCGATGGCGACTTCGATTTGATTCAAAACCGCTTGCAGCAGCGTGTGGGCCACTACATGCAGCCCGGCTTGCTGGACAGCCAGTTCCACACCCTGGAAAAACCCCAGGTCGATGAGACGGACGTCATCCGCCTGCCCATCACCGAACCGGTGCACAACATGGTCTTGCAGGCTCTCCAGGCATTGCGCGAACACCGGCACCCTGCCCTCTGATTTTTTAGAAAGCTACCTCATGTTCATTCGCTGTGCATTCTTCCAAGGCCAAGTCAAACCCGGTATGGAAGAAACGTTCAACCGCTATATCCGCGAAAACCTGGTGCCGCTGTGGACCCGCTTTCCGGGTGCGCAAGAAGTGCGCGTGCTGCGCCAAGTCGAAAGCGATGTCGCCGACCCGCACTTTGGCATGGTGCTTTCGGTGCGCTACCCCAGCCGCGAGTCGATTGAGATCGCTTTGGCTTCAGAGGTACGCATGAAAAGCAAAGAAGTGTCCAAAGACATGATCGCCATGTTCGATGGCACTGTGTTTCACACCGTCTTCAGCGCTGACGAATATGCGCTGCCCACCGATTGAGTTTTTCGACAGACCTGTATCAACCCGGAGACAACACCATGAAACTTTCCCGCATCCTTCTCGCCTGCCTTGTGGCTGCCGTCGGCTCCAGCGCCTATGCAGCCAAGTTCAACCTGAAAATGGGCCACGCCGTCAACGCCACCGATGGCCAGCACGCTGCCGCCCTGAAGCTGGCCGAACTGGTCAAGCAAGGCACCAACGGCGATGTGGAAATCACCGTGTTCCCGGCCAACCAACTCGGGAATGACGCGGCCATGATCAACGGCACACGCGGTGGCACGATCGACATCGTCTCCAGCGGTGCCTCCAACTTCAACGGCATCGTGCCCAACACGGCCGCCATGGAATTGCCCTTTGTATTTCGAAGCGCTCAGCATGCCTACACTGTGCTGGACGGCTCGATCGGCAGCGGTGTTTTGAATGAATTGGCGCCCCATGGCCTGAAAGGCCTGGCCTACTGGGAAAATGGCTGGCGCGCTTTCACCAACAACAAGCGCCCTGTCAACAAGCCCGAAGATTTGAAGGGTCTGAAGATTCGCTCCACACCCAACCCTTACCACATACAAGCATTCAGGCTGTTAGGCATGAACCCGTCGCCCATGCCGATTGCCGAGCTGTACACCGCACTTGAAACCGGCACCTTTGACGCACAAGAGCACCCCATCAACGTGACATGGTCGTCCAAATTCTTTGAGGTCCAAAAACACCTGACTGTGAGCAATCACGTGTATTCGCCCTTGGTCGTGGCGATGAATAAATCCAAGTTCGACAGCCTGCCTGCCAACTACCAAAAAGTCATTGTTGATTCGGCACGCGAAGCGGCTACCTTCCAGCGCAATCTCAACGCCTCCAATGCAGGCAAAGTGGTGGCTGACCTCAAAAAGTCGGGCATGCAAGTGATCGAGAACGTGGACATGGCCCCGTTCCAGAAAATCGTGTCGGCTGAAATTGCCAAGACCTTTGGCGAGAAAAACGGTCCCGCATTGCTCAAGGCCATCGAAGACACCAAGTGATGTTTTGAGTGAGAACACGCCCCCTCCTTGAAGGGGGCATTTTTTTATGGCTTTATGAAAAAAATCAACGACCTATTTTTCAAGCTGGCGGAACTCACACTGGTCATCATGTTGTCGGCCATGGTCATCATGGTGTTTGGCAACGTGGTGCTGCGCTATGGCTTCAACGACGGCATCATCAGCTCGGAAGAGTTGTCGCGGTTTTTATTCATCTGGATCACCTTCCTGGGTGCCATCGTCACCATGCGTGACAACGGCCACTTGGGACTTGATTCCATCGTTCGCAAGCTCAGCACGCAAGGCAAAAAAGTGGCTTTTGCCATCTCCAATGTGCTGATGCTGGGCTGCTGCATGCTGATGTTTTACGGCACCTTAAAGCAACACGGCATCAACGCCACCACACGCTCGGCCGTAACCGAAATTCCCATGAGTTGGGTGTACGGCGTGGGCTACGTCACCAGTGTGGCCATGGGCCTGATGATCTTGGGCAAGTTGGTGCAACTGTTCAAAGGCAACTTCAATGAATCCGATTTGATCCAGGTGCAAGACTCCGAAGAGGTTGTGACCGCCCACACCCAAAAGGCCGCCAAATGACCGTGCTAGTTTTCATCGTGTCTTTGCTCGCTGCCATGGCGCTGGGCATGCCGCTGGCCTTTTCGCTGTTGGTCTCGGGCGTGGCCCTGATGCTGCACATGGACAACTTCGACACCCAAATCGTGTCGCAAAACCTGATCAACGGGGCTGACAATTTTCCGCTCATGGCTGTGCCCTTTTTCATGCTGGCCGGAGAGTTGATGAACGCGGGCGGCATGAGCCGACGCATCGTCAACTCGGCCATGGTTTGGGTTGGGCACTTCAAGGGTGGCTTGGGCTATGTGGCGGTGTTTGCCGCCATCGTCATGGCCAGCTTGTCCGGCTCGGCCGTGGCTGACACCGCCGCCCTGGCCGCCGTGCTGTTGCCCATGATGCGCGACGCGGGTTACCGCATGGACCGCTCGGCCGGTCTGATCGCGGCGGGTGGCATCATCGCACCCGTGATTCCGCCCTCGATTGGTTTCATCTTGTTTGGCGTGATCGGCGGCGTGTCGATTTCCAAGCTCTTCATGGCGGGCATCTTTCCGGGGCTCATGATGGGTTTTGCCCTGATCGTCACCTGGTGGATTGTGGCCCGAAAAGACAATGTGGTGGTCGCTGCCAAAGTCCCTTTCAAAGAACGCATCTCGGTGACCATCAACGCGTTTTGGTCCTATTTGTTGGCCATTGTGATCATAGGCGGCATGAAAATGGGCGTCTTCACGCCCACCGAGGCTGCGGTGGTGGCGGTGGTGTATTCCTTGTTTGTCGGTCTGTTCATCTACCGGGAAATTAAATTCAAAGACCTGTACCGCATCATCCTGTCGGCGGCCAAAACCTCTTCGGTGGTCATGTTCCTGGTGGCGGCGGCCCTGGTGTCGGCCTGGTTGATCACCGTGGCCAACATCCCGGCCCAGATTGTTGAAATTTTGCGGCCGTTCATCGACAACAAAACCCTGTTGATGGTCATGCTGATGCTGCTGGTGATGATTGTGGGAACGGCGCTCGACTTTGCACCTACGGTGCTGATCCTCACGCCCGTGCTGATGCCCCTGGTGCGCGAAGCCGGCATTGATCCGGTTTACTTTGGCGTGCTGTTCATCATGAACAACGCCATTGGTTTGCTGACACCGCCCGTGGGCACGGTGCTCAATGTGGTTTGTGGCGTGGGGCGAATCCCCATGCACGATGTGATCCGTGGTGTCATGCCTTTTTTGTTTTCACAGATTCTGGTCATGGGATCTTTGATTGCTTTTCCTGAATTGGTGATGACCCCACTCAGATGGATGTTGGCGCGATGACAGTTCTAAACTCTTTTCACCTCAAGGGCCAAAGGGCCCTGATCACAGGCTCTTCGGCTGGCATTGGCCTGGCTCTGGCCGAGGCACTGGCGCAAGCCGGGGCGCACGTCATCCTGAATGGCCGCACCGCCAGCAAAGTGGATGCGGCTGCACAAAGCTTGAAAGTGCAAGGCCTGCCTGCCAGCAGCGCTGTGTTTGATGTGACAGATGCCAACAGCGTGCGTGCCGCGGTGGACCAGATCGAGGCCGAAGGGCCGATTGACATCCTGGTCAACAACGCCGGCATGCAGATTCGCGGCCCGCTTCATGAGTACCAGGATGCTGACTGGCACACCATCATGAAAACCAACCTGGACAGCGTGTATTTTGTGGGCCAGGCCGTGGCCAAAAAAATGATCCCGCGTGGGCGCGGCAAGATCATCAACATCTGCTCGGTGCAAAGCGAGCTGGGTCGCCCCGGCATTGCGCCCTATACCGCCACCAAGGGCGCGGTGAAGATGCTCACCAAAGGCATGGCCATTGACTGGGGCCAGTTCGGCATCAACGTCAACGGCATCGGCCCGGGCTACTTCAAAACCGAACTGAACCAAAAGCTGGTGGACGACCCGAGCTTCAGCAGCTGGCTGGTGGGCCGCACACCGAGCCGCCGCTGGGGCGATGTACAAGACCTGGGCGGCGCGGCCGTCTTTCTGGCCTCGGACGCCTCGCGTTTTGTGAACGGCCACATTTTGTATGTCGACGGTGGCGTGACTGCGACTCTTTGAAAACCCCTTGCAAGGAAACACCATGAAATCCGTTGTCTGCCATTCGGCCAAAGACCTGCGCATCGAACACACCGAGCTGCCCCCCTTGGGCGAAAACCAACTGCGCGTCAATGTGGCCTATGGCGGCATTTGCGGCTCGGACCTGCATTACTACCAGCACGGCGGCTTTGGCACCGTGCGCATCAAGCAACCCATTGCGCTGGGCCACGAAATCTCGGGCGTCATCGATAGCGTGGGCGCGGGTGTGGGCAGCGTCTCCCAAGGCCAACGCATTGCTATCTCGCCTTCGCGCCCCTGCGGCCACTGCCGGTTTTGCCAGGCCGGCCAGCACAACCACTGCCTGAATATGCGTTTTTACGGTAGCGCCATGCCCTTCCCGCACATCCAGGGCGGATTCAGCGAGCAACTCATCATTGAGAGCTACCAGGCCCACCCGATTGCGGACCACCTGAGCCTGTCCGAAGCGGCTTTGGCCGAGCCCCTGTCGGTGGGACTGCACGCCATCCAGCGTGCAGGCAGCGTGCTGGGCAAGCAAGTGCTGGTGACCGGTTGTGGCCCGATTGGCTCGCTCTTGATTGGTGCTTTGCGCCGAGCGGGCGCGACCCGCATCGTGGCGGCCGACATCGCCGATTTGCCCCTGAAGTGCGCCAAGGAAATGGGCGCGGACGAAACCATCAACCTCAAGACCCAGCCCCAAACTCTAGACTCTTACAAAGCGGACAAAGGCCAGTTTGATGTGGTGTTCGAGGCCTCGGGCAGCGAAGCCGCTTTGCGCGTGGGTCTGGACACCATCGTGCCGCGCGGCGTGCTGATCGCCGTGGGCATGGGCGGGGACATCAGCCTGCCTATGACGCAGATCGTGGCCAAAGAAGTGGACCTGCGCGGCACCTTCCGCTTTCATGCCGAATTTGCCACCGCCGTGCGCTTTTTGAACGAAGGCCTGGTCAATGGCAAGCCGGTCATCACCCGCATCTTGCCGCTGGATCGCGCCATCGAGGCCTTTGACCTGGCCGGCGACAAAAGCCAGTCACTCAAGGTACAGATTTCTTTTCAAAACGCCTGAAAATCTCGGGCTTTCAAGCCCTTGCTGAAAGTCAACACCATGTCCCGAATCGCCCTCGTCGCCGGGCGCAGAGCCATCCCGCAGCGATTCAAAATCGCCGGTTGTGCCTGTCACCAATTGATGCGCTGATCGACCTCATAGTCCAGTGCCGCTTGCGCCGCCAGATCCCAGTCCGGCTCCGCTTGCGACGCCTCACCCCGTTGCACATCACAGCCGTGGGCAAAGATGCCGCATTCCAGATATTCGCGAAGTGCTTGGCGGACATAGGGCTTTGGCGTGTATACCTCGACCCCAACCTCATGCTGGTGGCCTGGCTCACATATTGCGTCGGTACTGCCCGCCCACCTCAAACAGGGCGTTGGTGATCTGGCCCAGGGAGCACACGCGCACGGCGTCCATCAGCACCTCAAACACATTGCTGTTTTCGATGACTGACTGCTGCAGGCGCTTGAGCATGGCGGGCGATTCTGCGGCGTGCAAGGAATGGAAGTCGGCCAGACGTTTGAGCTGGCTCTGCTTTTCTTCCTCGGTGCTGCGGGCCAGTTCCAGCTTGTCATTGACCGGGTCGCCATGCGGGTTGCGGAAGGTGTTGACGCCGATGATGGGCAGCTCGCCGGTGTGCTTGAGCATCTCGTAGTGCATGGACTCGTCCTGGATCCTGCCCCGCTGGTAGCCGGTTTCCATGGCGCCGAGCACGCCGCCGCGCTCGGCAATG